>JAQVNZ010000030.1 GCA_028702895.1 Candidatus Iainarchaeum sp.
TAAATCACGCTAAAAAAATAATAAAACGAATCTCAATAAATCACTAATTCTAGGACAAATTAAAAATAGCACTTCACCCATACCTTTATAAATAGTTTTGAATCTATATTCATTATGTTATGAATATTAATTCATAATAGGAGGAATTAATATGCCAAATAAAGATGGAAAAGGACCAGAAGGAAAAGGCCCAAAAACAGGACGAAAACAAGGAAATTGTAAATAAAAAGGAGATGAGATTTATGCCACAAGGAGATAGAAGCGGCCCAAACGAATTAGGACCAAGAACTGGAAGAGCATTAGGATATTGTAACGGATACACTATGCCTGGATGTAACAGCCAAGGTTTTGAACGAGGTTGCAGTCAAGGACAAGGATTTGAAAGAGGCCAAGGAGCAGGACGAGGTTTTAAAAGAAGATTTTGGAATTATGCTGGCCCAGTACAAATGTCACAAAACCAATCACTACAAAGAACTGACAAAGAAATTTTAGAAGAACTAAAATCAAAAAAATTAGAACTTGAAAAAGCGATAAAAGAAATCCAAGAAAAAAACAATGCAAACAATTAAAAAAAATGAAAACAAAGAATAATTATGGGCAATTTATGCCCAATTTTTTTAATTAAAAATAAATTTAAAAAATAAAATAAATCTAAAAAAATATTTTGATGTTGATAAAAATGGCCAGACCAAGAATACCAAGAAGAATTGATTTTAATCCAGAATCAACTTATTTTAAACCCGCAGGAATACCTTTGAGAAGTTTAGAAGAAATTATTATTTCTTTTGAAGAAGCAGAAGCAATTAAATTAAAAGATGTTATAGGATTAGAACAAAATGATGCTGCAAAAAAAATGGGAGTTTCACAACCAACATTTTATAGAATATTATTAATCGCAAGAAAAAAAATTGCTGATGCAATAATAAATGGAAAAGCAATTAGAATAGAAAAAATAAAATAAATTTATATTTTTAACCCAACATTAATTCTAAAAAATAATCAAATGCTCTCACCGAGAATCGAACTCGGATCACAACCTCCGCAAGGTCATAGGATATCCATTACCCCATGAGAGCAAAATAACGTTTAAAACAAGATAATAATTGTAGAAAACATTTAATAATTATAGAATAGTTAATTCATAATGTTTCTAAGAGTTGGAAGAGAAGATCTAAAAGTTTCATTAAAAGATGCAGGAACAATAATATTCTATTCAGGAATAAGTTTTTTTGCACCAATCATTCTAACAATCTTACTAGATAAAAATCCAGACAATCTAATTGCTTTTGCCGTATCTGCACTAGGATTATTTACAATAGGATATTTTTTAAAAAATAATATTATAGTTAAAAAAGAAACTGAAACAAAACACGCGCTACTTAGTATTGTCCTAGTTTGGATTATTTTTTGTTTTTTTGCAGCCATGCCATTTATTCTAATAATGAAAATTGATCTACTAACCGCTTTCTTTGAAGCAATGAGCGCACTAACAACAACTGGCCTAACACAACTAACAGACATACTTGATTTCATGCCAAAATCATTACTTTTTTGGAGAAATTTTTTAGGATGGATTGGAGGAATAGGAATAGTTTTAATGGCCTTCATTGGACTAATAACTACTTATTCAAAAACAACTAAATTATTATCAGCAGAAGGAAGAGGAGACCAATTAAAAGAAAATCTAAAAACAAGTGTTGGAAAAATTTCTATAATATATGTTTCACTAACAATTGTTGGAATAATATTACTAATGCTAGCAGGGCAAAATCTTTGGGAAGCAACTAATTATTCTATGACCGCCATAAGCACTAATGGAATGGAAATTAGCACTGCTGGATTAGCACAGACAAGTAATAATTGGTCACCAATAGGTGCAAATAATTATTGGACGAATATAATATTAATTGTAATAATGGTTTGCGGAGCAACTAGTTTTGCATTACACTATTTTTTCCTAAAAAAAAGACAATGGAACGCGTATTACAAAGATCCTGAATTTAGGATGATGCTATTAATCGGATTAGGTGGAACACTACTAGTTGCAACCAAACTTGGAATAATGACTAGTTTGTTTCACTCTTTTGCAGCACTAACTGGTGGAGGAATAGCATTAATTAGCATTGATCATATTATTGCATGGGATGATTTTGTAAAAATTATTTTAATAGGAATAATGATTATTGGTGGTTCAGCAGGATCAACTACTGGTGGAATAAAAGTTAGTAGATTTATTGTTTTTTGTAAAAGCATTTATTGGAAAATGAAACAAAGTATTTTGCCAGATGGAAGTTATTTTAAAAGAAGTTTTAATGAACAACAAATAACTAATCAACAAATAAAAGAAATAAATCAATTCATTTTACTATGGGTATTATTTTTGTTTATTGGAACACTAGTATTAACAATGCACGGGTATGATTTAGGAAACGCTTTATTTGAAGTTACTTCAGCACAAAGTAATGTTGGATTAAGCGCAGGAATAACTAGTCCAACCATGCCCATAGGAATAGAATTAATGCTAATCATAAACATGTTTGTAGGAAGACTAGAAATCATTCCAATAATGGCCAGTATTGGATTAATATTAAATCTAAGACAAAAACGAAATTAAACTAAATTTAAAACCAAATTAATAAAAAAAAAGAATTTCAAATCAAATTAATAAATTTTAAATAAAATCAAAACAAAAAAATAGATTACTAAAACATAATAATTAAAAACAACAAAACAATTAATTAGTATAGATAAATTAATATAAAATTATTATACTTCAAAAAAATAAGATAATAAAAAAAATGAAAATTAATAAAAAAATTATTGGTGAAATGAAAATGTATATTATAGTTGTTGGCGCAGGAAATTTAGGTTATTATTTAGCACAATTATTGTTAGAAGAAAAACATGAGTGTGTAGTAATAGACAAGGATCCAAAAAGATGCGATAAAATCGCAAATGATTTAGACATAGTAGCAATTAATGGTGATGCTACAGATCCAAAAGTAATGGCCAAAGTAGATATTAAAGAAAGTGATGCAGTTGTTGCACTAACCGGCCAAGATGAAACTAATATGATTATTTGTTTACTAGCAAAGGATTTGGGAGCAACACAAGTAGCAGCAAGAATATCAAGAATTGATTATAATGAACAAATATTAAAAAAATTAGGAATTGATATTGTTATCCACCCTGAAGCAGCAGCAGCAGGATATATTGAAGGATTAATAACAAAACCAGATGTACTAGACCTAGCATTTTTATCTAGAGGCAATGCTGAAATAATGGAAGTACAAATAAAAAAAGGAAGTAAACTTGAAGGCAAACAAGTAAAAGATATTGAAAGCCCTGATGGTTCAGCCCTAATAGGTTTTTATGATGGCGGAGAATTAGTAATACCAAAACCAGATTCAATATTAAAAATAGGAATGAAAGTATTAATAATTGCTAAAAGAGAAGTTGCGAACAAAGTAAGAAAAAAATTGATTTAAAATAAAAAATTTTTTTAATTACAAAAAAACATCCTAAATTAATCTTCTTTTCTTACAGCTACTCGCTTATAATAATCAGGATGAGTTTTTTGATGCAAAAAAATTATTCTTTTTGCTTCATCAGCTTGTCTACGCGCGTTAAGCATTTTCTCTTTTTTTGAACGAGATTCATTCAAAGCGACTTTTCCTTTATTTATTTTTAACCAATTTAAAAAATCAACCATTTCTAATCAATAATATTAAGAGAGAACTTGTTAATTAATTTTACTATTTAAAAAAACTTTAATACAAAATAAAAAAATGATACAATAATCCCCTAAACAAAAAAAGCATTATGAAGCAACAGCAAAATACTATAATAACTACTACATAACTCTGCGTAAAAACAAGTGCTATGAAACAACCGTAAAAATAGTGCGATCGCTACCTAAACGCACGCAAATCACAAATACTAGGACAAAATTCATAAACAATAGTTTTAAAAAAACAAAATTTAATAATATTATTTATGATTAACAAAAGTGATTTACTTCATCTATTCAAATAATCTTGTTAGTCGTAAGAATAAAATAAGTTTTTTAAAAAAAGGAAATTCTTTTAATAGTTTTACTAAGAAACTTATAATATATAATGGCTGGTATGGTCTAGTGGTTTATGATGGTGGGTTGTGGTCCTGCCGACCCGAGTTCAATTCTCGGTACCGGCCTTTCTTTTTAAGGTGTTAAAATGGTTCAAGTTGTTAGAGGAATGAGAGATTTAATCGGCCAAGACGCGCTAATACAAGAGACTATTGAAAGTACTTTTGTAAGAGTCTTTTCTTCATATGGTTATTTGCCACAATATACTCCTGCTGTTGAAAGTTATGAATTATTTAAAGCAAAAGGAACCGTTGGCGAAGCAATAAAAGATGAAATATATTATTTTAAAGATAAGAGTGAACGAGAACTAGCATTAAGATTTGAATTTACTTCTTCTCTAGCAAGAATTGTTTCCACACAACAAATAAAAATGCCTTATAAGAGATACCAAATAGGCGAGGTTTATAGATATGATAGACCACAAGCAAAAAGATATAGAGCTTTTTATCAAGCAGATATTGATATTCTTGGAGTAGAAGGATTAGAAGCTGAACTAGAAGTAATGTTTGTTATTAGAGATTGTTTCACTGCTTTAAACTTAAAACCAAGAATAGTTTTTAATTCTAGAAAATTATTAAATGATTTATTAAAAAAATATGCTTTAGGAAAAGAAATTGAGGCAATGCGAATACTTGACAAGATGGATAAGGTTAGTGAAAATGATATTATAAAAATGTTAGAAGAAAAAGAAATTAATCCAGAAATAATACAAGTTATTAAAGAAAATGATATTAAAAAAATATCTCAAATTGTAGGACAAGATTCTGTTGGTTTAAAAGAAATTATTGATTTTCAAAAAATTTGCAAAGATAATAACTTAGATTTTATTAAATTTGATTCTACCCTTGCAAGAGGATTTGAATATTATACTGGAATTGTTTTTGAAATAAAACTTGATAACGGCCCTAGTGTTGGTGGTGGCGGAAGATTTGATAATCTTGTTAGCACATATGGGGGTAAAGATACTCCCGCAGTAGGAATTGGTTTAGGTGTTAGTAGAATATTTGATTATTTAAAAGAAACTGGATTAAAAATTGGTTTAGATGGGATTTTTTTAATAGGATTAGATATTAGTTCTCTTCAAAAAAATAGTATTGCTGGCGAATTGAGAAAAAGTATTTTTGTTGAAACTGATTTAAAAGGAATGAAAATTTCTAATGCAATAGAATATGCGCAAAAAAAAGGTTATTCTTTTGTAGGAGTAGTTGGAGAAAACGAGTTAAAAGAAAATAAGATTACATTAAAAAATATTAAAACAGGCCAACAAGAAATGTTTTTTTTAAACGAGATTAAAGAAATAAAATTGTTTTTAGCTAAATAATACTAACCAAAAGAACAAATAAAAACAAGAAAAAAAATATTTTATTATTCCGCATCAATCAATTATTAGCCCTATTTTAATTCTTACAAAAATAAAAACTTTATAAAAAATTAGAAATAACAAGTAAATTAAAAGCTCTTTCTTTTTATAATCTTATTAACGCTTGTGTAGTTCAGCTGTGGTAAGAATACTGCATTGGTATGTTATAAAACACTAATATGCAGAGCTCGCGGGTTCAACTCCCGCCACAAGCTTGTAATAATTACTAATTTTATTAAGATGTCGTTTATTTGAAAAACCAATTAATCGCATCCACAAATCTAATTGTTCACACCCATAAACTTCAATACTATATGCTTTTCTTTTTGAATCTTCAAACGTATACAAATAAAAATATTTTTCTAAAAAATTTTTTAATTGTAAAAATAATGGACGACTAACTGTTTGCAAAGCAATTCTAGGATAAGGTTTTTTATAAACTGGCCGATTATCTACAAAAAAGGTTCCATCTGTATCAAATATTCCTCGAATCGTTGAAAATATTAACTTATCATCAGAATTTAGTATTTCTTCTGGGATTTTAACAGAATAATTTTTATTACCTGGTTTAAAACCAAATCTTTTCGTAAGTAAGCAAAATATTTTTTTTGAGAATAGTTTCATAATAACAGCATTATAATCTTTACGAAAATATAATTTTGATTTAACATTAAATAGATCCAAAATTAAATTTGAATGATAATTTACTAAATAATCATAATCTAACTTCAAATCTCCCGTAATAGATATTGTATAAGTTGGCAAATTATTTATTTTTTTTAAACTACCATCAATATTACCATCACCAATAATAGCACCAACAAATTCACACAAATTTTCTGAAAGACTAATATTTATAACTGGTCTTTGAAAAGACCTAATTTTTCTCACTAAAATAGAAACTTTTTGGCCTTTTTCAAAAATTTCAGGATGTTTTTCAAAAGTAATCTTTCCACCTTTACTAGCACCCCAATTTTCTTTTTTTAAAAATATTTTTTCTCTAAAAAAATTTTGTTCTTCTTTTACAAGTAAGTCAAGCATCTTTTCAAAAATTAATTTTGGTATTAAACTAGTTCCATATTGATAATTTTGAAAAGTCCCCTTAGAAAGTCCAAAAAAGAAAGCTAATTTTGTCCAAGAAGGAATATTAACACTAAACCTAACAACTTCAAAGAAATTTTTTCTTATTTTACTAGATTCAAAACCAACTCTTTCTTCCACGAAAAACCAAAAGTTTAGTTATTTATATTTCTTTTCAAACCATCATGCCGTCGAAATATTACTAAAAAGCAATACTTTTTTATTCTATAAAACAATAATATTATTGATACCATGATTTTAGATGATCACGTTCAAGGATTATTAGAAAGATATGTTAAACCTGATTCCATAGTTAGTTTTGGAACCGGCCCATTAAACGAAATATTTTTAACAAAATTAGCATTATATATTTCAACTAATAATTTAAATGTAAAATTTGTTCCAACTTCTTATAAACTCGCAGAATTATGTTCTAAATTAAATGTTCCAACAGTTTCTTTAAATGATTATGAAATTGATTTAGCATTTGATTTTGTTGATCAATGTGATGGTGATTTTAATTATATTAGTAATGAAACCACTTCTCTTGTTAGAGATAAAATGATTGCTCAAGAAGCTGCAGAATTTATTATTGTTTGTGAGGAAAAAAATTTTGTAAAACAATTAAAATTTGATATATTATTAGAAACAAGTAATTTTGCCATAAATAAAACATTATTACGAGCAATGAATTTAGGCGACGCTAAATTAGAATTAAAGGATAATGGTGAACCTATGATAAGCGAAACTGGAAACAAGTTTATTAGAGTTAAAATAGATGAAATCTATCCTCTTGAAGAAATAGAATTTCAAGCAAAAAATATTCCAGGAGTACTTGAAACAAGTTTATTTATTGGATTTGCCGATAGAATGCTATTATATGGTGATAATTTAATAATGAAAAGTAGGTTAAATCAATAAAAATCAACTTTTTTAAAACCATCCCAACAAAAATTTTTTAGAACATACTCGCAAAGCGAAAATGTGCCCTTTAATAAATTTTTTAAAAAATTTGTCGCTGTGGATTAGTAGCTATATCGCCTGACTCATAATCAGGAAATCGGCGGTGCAACTCCGCCCAGCGACACTAAACTAATTAATTATAACAAATTTTTAATAACAATAAAATCTCGCACAACTACTTTTTAATTATTTGTTAATTTTCTTTTATTATGAATACTTATGAAAAAATCAGAGTTGCTATTGGAAAAGTAGTTGATACCGGTGCACACTTCAATGCTGCAAAAGCAACAGAAACTATTGCAAAAAAACTAGGTTTATCAGAATCAATGATACAATACACTCATATTGAATTACGAAATTTCGTATATGAACCAGAATTAAAAAAAATTCCGTTTAATGAAAGAGTATTATTTTTACCACATTGCGCAAGAAATTCTAAAAAATGTAAAGCAACAAGTAACGGAGAAGGATTTGAATGTAAACATTGCGGAGCTTGTGATATTGATAAAGCAAAAAAATTTGCCGATAAATTAGGTTATAAAAAAGTTTTTATTGTTCCAGGCGGGAGCATGATAAAAAAATTATTATTAAAATATAATCCAAAAGCAGCTATTGGTGTTTGTTGTTTTGATGAAGCACTACTTTCTTTTGAAATGTTAAAAAAAACTAATATTATCCCACAAGTTGCCTTATTACTAAGAGCAGGGTGTAAAGACACTATGATAAATATCCCCTTACTAGAAGAAAAATTAAGTTTAATTGATGAAAATTTAATTGAAGTGAAGTGATTAAAATCCCAATAAATATTCCAAACAGATTACCCGCAGCAAAAACTCTTGAAAATGAAAACATCTTTTTTTTAAAACAAACTCGTGCAGAACACCAAGATATACGACCACTAAAAATAGCAATACTAAACTTAATGCCAAATAAAATTACTACTGAAACACAATTACTTAGATTACTTGGAAACACTCCTCTTCAAATTGAAATAACTCTTATTCATCCAAACAGTCATACAAGCAAAAACACTTCAAAAGAAC
>JAQVNZ010000031.1 GCA_028702895.1 Candidatus Iainarchaeum sp.
AAAAGGTAATGGTTCAATTGTCCTATCTAAACCATATTTTGCTTGTTTAAAATAACCATTAATCTCAAAAATATATTTTCTTTGAGTATTATTATTTGGTAAGGTTTGTTCTGTGTTAAATAATAATCTTATTCCGTCGCCTTGAACAAGTATTGCAAACATATCATCCACTTTTTTAAGTAAAGGATTAACTTCGCCATATTGTGTGGCCATTCCCTCATATCCTTTGCCTGTTCCAAAATTATAAACTTCTGCTTTATCTAATTCCAATTCGATAAGATTAAGTTTTTTATCAAGTGTAGTATCTACTAAAATTAAATCAATATCTGATTTAGCAAAAATATTTAGGCGAATTTTATAATTATTTATTTTAAAAATATTTTTTATCGGGAATGCGAATAATTTACCATAACCATTAGGGATTGGCATATATGTTGCAAAAACCCAGTCTCCATTTTTATCAAGAACTTCAATAAATGCTGGTTTTGTTCCTGTTGCATTAGGATTGCTTGACCATTCTTCAGTAGATGGCCAGGCAGTAACTCCACTCATTACAAGTTTAATATCTTCTGCGTTAGATAAATTTCCTAAATCTAATTCTATTAAATCCCATTCAAATTGTCGTCCAATAATTGCTTCATTTTCAATAAATTTATATTCTTCTTCAAATTCAATAATATAATCTCTATTACTAATTTGGTTTAAACAATTGTTTCCAAATTGATCAATACAATTTTTTGGGGGTTTAGCAGCTAAACTTATTGTGTGTAAAGTTATTGTTTCATCTTGAATTGCTTTTGTTCCTTCAAGTTCCCAATTTGTAGTAAAAGAAGCTGCACCGGGGGCAATATCAAAACCAGTTGGTATGTCTACATAAGATAATTTTGTTGCATCAATATAACTAACTTCATCAGGCGTTTGTTTAACTTCTAACAAATATTTTCCATTAATTTCATCAAATGGTTTATCAATTATTACTAAATCGTTAGGGTATGGTTTTCTTCTACCCAATTCATTTAAAACTCCTAACATGGATTGTGGGAATACATCGTTTACTAAAGACATTCCTTCATCACCATAAACATATAGAAAAGGACAAGAACCCGTGGCATAATAACTTTTTGACACGGGGCCAGAGCAACTCAGTATTATCTGGCCTATGTTTGTCGTAAATTCTATTGTGCCAGAAAGATTCGTTCCTCTTGGAATTAATATTGGGTCCATTGACATTGTGTTGTTGGGATCAGCTAGCTGTGTACAAAAATGTACTTCCTCATCTGGGATGATAGTTGAAATATAACAACCTTTAGTTTGGCCATTACTGTTGCTCCCGTATTCCATTGCTTGTGAAAATCCATAATAGTTTTTCCAAGAGCTTATTTCACAGCCTCTTGATGAACAGATGCCACTTTTACTAAAAGTGCCTGTACAATCACCTGTTTGTCCTCCACATGGATATCTAACGCCACCACACCAGCTAGTTATGGGTGTGAGACTATTATTTGTTAATCCAATGCATAATGCTGGTTTGTAGGAGTCGGCTGAGGTTTCATGGCCAAAAAAATCAAGGCTTGTTACAGTTACATCTGAACTGTCTGTTGAACATGAAAAAAAATTTATTGTATTTGTGTTTCTGGGGGCAGTATCATTTACAGCGGTAGCTTTAGAACCATAAATATCTTCACATTCAATATTCCAAGTGTGTTGTCCCAATGTGTCAAAAACATAATTAAATGAACCGGGTAAAAAATTTTCAGAAGCCGTAACTTTAGGTTCTCCATTAATAATTAAACGACACTCTTTAATTCCATCTGGGTCAATTGCAGAATATGTTAATGTAGTTGAATCACCTATATAAGAAACCGCATTGTTTGAAGGGCTAATTAGATTTATTGCGGGTGGGCTTGATTGTATTTCAAAATCCCATGGTCCGTTTGAAGCAGTGGAAATGTATCCTAACAAGTTTTCACATTCAATATTCCAAGTATGTTCGCCCACAGTATTAAACGTTTTTGAAAAAGAACTTACTCCTGAAGGGGGGGAATTAACGGTTTGATCAATTAATTCATCTATAATTAAATTACAATAATTAGTGTCTGTCCCAACATTAGTGGCTAAATAATTAAAAGTAATAGTGCTGCCCACTGCTAAAGTACTATTGTCTCCTGGTGAATACAAAATAATTTTCGAAGATTCTGCAACTGAAGCAAGATCTTTGGAAGTTAAAGTATAATCTTCACAAGGAATTGTCATATTTTCTATTATAACTGTTTTTTTCAAACCTGTTGTGGGAGTATATTCAATTTTAATATTTTTAATAACGGTTGATCCATTAACACAAGTTTCACTTAAATACAAGGGAAAAATTTTAGAATTTCCTGTTGTGAGATTATTGTTTCCAGTGTAAGTTTGTTCAATATCATTTACATAAATTTTGTCAATTGTGATAGGTTTAGATTCATTTGATCCAACCTTTAAAGCGTATTGTCCTGAAGTTGAAACAATTGATTCAGTGATACTTAACGCTCCTGACATTTGACTTATGTTTTGAGATGTGGAAGAAAAACTATCTCCTGTGCTTAAAAAATTAGTAATTATAACAACAACGGCCAATGCAATAACTATGACAATAGCTATAACTACTAAGTACTCAATAGTTCCTTGTCCTTTGTTTGAAAAATAATTTGGATTCAAATAAACACACTCACAACTAAAATAAAGTTAGTTAATACTTTTTTAAATTAACATATTAGACCAATATTTAAACTACTATTTAAACTATTGTTTAAATTAATTCGTTGAATTAATATAGTATGTGTTTTTTGGTACTACATAATTTGTTTAAATGATTTATTGAAAATATTTTAAAAGAAAAAAGTTAAATATAAGCTAAACTTAATCTTAATATAATAAAAAATAAGGTATATTTAATTATGGTTAATTTGGAAATTGATGGGGATTTGGATTCAAATCCAAAATTTAAAATAAACAAAAAAATAGTTTTGTTAATCTTAATTATTTTTGTGTCGGTGGTTGTTGGAGGGATATTTTTAACGAATCTTAATTTAATAAATCAAGACACGTTTGTTTATGATTATAATGGAAATTCTCAAGAAGTGCCTACATTTTTTCCAGATGATTTTGATTTAAATCAAAGTAATAGTGATTATAATATTCCTACAAAAGAAGAGTATGAATCACAATTGCCTGTACAAACATCTTTTTGTGAATTTGCAAGAACAATTAATTTAGAATCTGGAATTTTTGCATTGCCTTCTGATGCTTTAGATTCAAATTCAAATATTAGTAATTATGATCACCATGCAAAATATTTTCTAATTTACAATAATGGTGTTTTTGTTAAGGCTTTGGAAAATTATGATGCTCCAACAGAAAAACGAGCTGTTGAATTGCTTCTTGATAATGGTGTGGAAAATATAATTACTCGAAGAGACTATGCTACAGGGTTGAATGAGGAAGCAAAAAATAATGGGATTAATTGTTATTGGGCAAGTTGGCCAAGATTATCAATGGAAAAATTGATTAGTAAAGAACCTGTTTAATAAAATTAAATTATTTTTTAATAGTGGGTTTTAAAATAAACTCTTGTTATGTATAGTTATTATACATAATAATTAGTCTGTTTGCGCCGCCTGTTGGTTTAATATTAAATTATTTGTTTATTGTCATATTCTTGTTTCTTATTGTTTTATCACAAATTCTAGGACACTTTTTTATCGGCCTTCTCAATTCACTTTTTTTATTTATTTTTCATTTGCTTGTTTTGTTTGTTTGGGCCTTATTGTTTGTTTCTTTTGGTTGTTTGATCTAGTGTTAACTCCTTTGTGAGCTAGTCTTAGTTGGTTATTTTTTTTGTTATATTTTATTTTGGTTAGGTATTGGCTTGTAGGGTAGTTGTTGGATCATTGGTGATTTTGTTTTTATTGTTTGTTTGCATTGTTTTATTGTGATTAATCGTTTGGGTGCATAGTTGATTTTTTTGCCATATTTTGATTTTTTTTGGCCACCTTAAACAAATCTTATACATAACTTGTTTTTTCGGGTACTTTCAAATTTGGTCCTCTCTTTAGCTCCGAGGGCCCGCTTTCTTCCACTACTCTGTTTTTGATCATTGTTTTTTCAAAAAGTCCAAATATTGTGAAGGAATTTTGCAGTATAATCAGGCTTAGCTTGCATCTTGAAAATTGAAGAAAGTGCTATGTTTCATGTATATTATTGAATATTGGCAAAATGAGGTGTTTTTCTACATTTAAGTTCTAATTTTAATTATTTGAATTAAATTTGGTATGATTTAAATTATTTATTAGGCGAAGAACTGGTTCTTAACAAGTGATTAAAATCAACAATAATTGTTATGTAGTAATTTTTGTTTTTTAATGTCTAAATGTGCTAAAATATATTTTTTCTCTTCGGTGAAAACTTTTGCAATCTCGGTAGGTTTCCACATTGTGGTTTTCCCTGAATGAGTGTTCATCAAGCCTCTAATTCGACAAATTTCTAGAAATCCTTCTTTGGTTTGATGTTTTTTTAAATAAATAATATCAAGACATTGGCACCAATAATTAAAATCACTGCCTTTTGTAGTCATAAATATGCAATTTTTAAAAAAGTCTCTTACTTTAATTAAATCAGATAATGTTTGTACATAGTA
Source organism: Candidatus Iainarchaeum sp. (assembly GCA_028702895.1). Taxonomy (GTDB): domain Archaea; phylum Iainarchaeota; class Iainarchaeia; order Iainarchaeales; family JAAZKV01; genus JABIDZ01. Next base: position 4,673 of record JAQVNZ010000031.1, read on the forward strand.
ATGTGCTATGTTTTGATGCTTAGTTGAATTCTTTCTATAATTAGTGTATATTTCACCAACGCCAATAATTTCTCTTATTTCTTCAAGTACTTTTTGATCTCTTTTAGCACAAACTATTCTAAATGAGGGTTTAACTCTAAATGGGAATGCGTTTAATTTTTTTGAATTAGATCTCTTAGTTTTTCTTGTGTGATAATCAACATATCTTTGCAAAGTAATATTAAAACAACCTTCTCCTTCAACAAATCCTAAAATATAATCTTTGCTTAACATATTAAAATTTTATTTACTTTATTTAAATTCGTTTTGGAAGTGTTGGGCCGGTGAAATAAATATAATTTTATATTAAGTAATTCTAACTTAAAGTTAGAATATTATAACTTTTTATTATATTTTTAATACTTTTAAAAAAGCGTCCTATAAAATGTGATTTTTTATTTGGTTTTAATTTTTTTTATTTTGTTTTTTGTTTGGAGTAAATTTAGTTAAAATTAAACCTCTCCTCGGCATTCGCCTCACAGAAGCTTTTTATAATGTTTAAAACAAAGCATTTTTATGAAAGAAAGTAATGCAATTAAATTATTTCAAAATACGAAAGTAAGAGTAAAATGGGATGCAGACAAAGAAGATTATTATTTTTCAATTGTTGATGTTGTATCTGTTTTAACAGAAAACAATTTCCAAACAGCTAGAAAATATTGGAATAAGTTAAAACAACGCTTAAAAGAAGAAGGAAATGAGTCGGTGACAAAATGTCACCAACTGAAATTAATTGCTTCAGATGGCAAAGAATATCACACCGATGTTGCAAACACAGAACAATTACTTCGTTTAATTCAATCCATTCCCTCAAAAAAAGCAGAACCATTTAAATTATGGCTTGCTCAAGTAGGAAAAGAAAGAATTAATGAGACAGCAGATCCAGAAAAAACAATAGATCGGGCAATGAAAACTTATTTACAAAAAGGTTATTCAAAAGAATGGATTAATCAAAGGTTAAAATCAATTGAAATTAGAAAAGAATTAACTGATGAATGGGAAAGAGTGGGAATAGAAAAACCAACAGATTTTGCTATTTTAACAAATGAAATAACAAAAGCATGGTCAGGAAAAACAATAAAAAATTATAAGAAATTTAAAAATTTAAAAAAAGAAAATTTAAGAGATAATATGAGTAATTTAGAACTTGTGTTAAACATGTTAGGCGAAGCAACAACAAAAGAAATTTCAAAATCAAAAGACCCAAAGACCTTTTCACATTCTAAACAAATAGCTAATGAAGGTGGAATTATAGCGGGAGACACAAGAAAAGCAATTGAGAAAAAAACAGGTAAAAAAATTATTATTTCAAAAAACAATTTAAAATTAGAAAAACGAAAGGAATTACTATGATCGACCCACACTCAATAATCGCAACCATAATAATTAATCTTCCAAAAGATAAACAAGAAGAACTTCAAGACCAAATTAATATTATTTATAAAAAGTATTCTAAATTTCGTTTAAGTGGAAGCATTGATGGAATTTATAAAAATATTCCGCACATAACAATTGCTAGAATTGAAGATGCTCAAAAAAATTTAAAAGAAATTGATGAAGTAATGCAAAATGCTTCAAAATGCAATAACTTTGAAATTAACATAAAAAAACTCAAGTTATTACAAAATGAAAGTTCTTCACACATTGTTTTTGAAATAGAAAAATCAAAAGAAATATTAGAATTACATAATAAAATATATTCGCCTTTACAATATTTAATTTCAGAAGATTGGAAAAAATTCGGAGGAGAAAATTATTTGCCTCATCTAACAGTAATAAGTGGGCTCCCACAAGAAAAAGCAAATGAAATTTTAAAAGAAGTTAAATTAAAACCATTTAATTTTACAGCAAACATAATTTCAATAAAAATAATGGAATTAGGGGAAAAAGCAACTATTTACAAAACATATACACTTAAAAGTTAATTAAAATGAACTTCTTACATTCATGCCAATACTTTTGAAAATTGTAAATTAGTTTACAAATTTAATTATATTGATAAATTAAGGGTGAGAGTAGAAACAATAATTGACTGTTTTTTGGTTTTGAAATGGTTTTTTATAGGGTTTTGAAAATTTTTTTAATTAAATATTTGTAAGCTGAGCTTTTACATTAATTTGGTTTATTTTTTGCTAAAAATATTTTGATAAAATATCCTCTTTAAAGTTAAAAATAATTTCTTGGATTAGTGGGGCCATTGCCAGTGCAATAAAGAAAAATATTGCATTTTCTTTTAAAGGGAATAAATTTATGGGTATTAGTGGAATAATAAATATTGTGCAAAATAAGTTTACAAAAATTGCTTTTTTTCCAAGTGTTGTAATAATTTTTGCCCATATTGTTAAAATAAAATAACTTAGTGCATAAACAAAAGAAATATTTTGGGGAGTTGCTTGAAATAAAATACTTGCTAGGCCAATGGCTGCAAATAAGGAAACAAAAACAAAAAGCGCTTCTTGTTCAATAAAAACCAAAATATTAATTGTTAATTTAGTATGTTTAAACTGTTTAATTTTTTTAATAAGAGAAGTATGTTTTTTTTTAAAAAATTTTGCAACAAAAAATGTAATCCAAAAACCAATAACTAAGGGGGTCATCATTCCAAAAGCAAATAAAACAGCCATATTAAAAGGATCAGATGTACTAAGCGATAACAAAAAATAAATTAAAAAAATTATTATTGATCCTAAAAATTTAAAGCTTAAAACTATGTTATTAGTGGTTTTTTGAAGCATACAAAAATGATGTTTTTGTGCAATTTAATCTTTTCCTAAGTTTTTAAAATAATATTAATTAAATAGTATTAATGATTTTTAATAAAATAAAGTTAGTTTGGGGGCATAAAAGTTTTAGCATTTTTTTAAAAAAAGAAAAAGAAGTCAATTAAGACTTCTTTTCATCTATTTAATTATTTTCTTTCTAGTGCTCCAGATAGTATTGCTCCTGTTGCAAGTAAAGCTGCTGATGCTACTGCCCAATCAATGCTTAATACTTGAGTTGGTAGTACTAATCCTGCTGCTCCATTAATTATAATTAGGGTTACAGCGAAATAAATCACTCCTAAAATAATTAATACTACTGATGTTACTAATGTGGTAATTAATCCACCTAAAAGTTCTCCTACTGCCAAAGACATCCCTCCTTTTGGTTATAAATATTAAAACCAAAACAATTAAAATGAGGGCCAATTCAAAAATATCGCGATGTTAAAAATTCATAATTTTTTGTTAGATTAATTTAACTTTAGATTATATATTTTTAACAAAAAGAATTTTTTTCTTAATATATTTTTTTTAGATAAAATAATAAGAATTAATTTTAATGTTTTTTAAAAATAAGATTAAATAAATTGTCCTAGTATTTGTGTTATTCATTATTAGACTATTTTTTTTATGATTTGTTAAACACCGGCATAATCCCTCACACATTAATATAAAGTTGAAAAATATTATTTTGTTTATGGCCAACAAATTAGATTTAATGAAATTCAAAAACGATTGCATGCAAAAACTAGATAGAGCTTATCGGCCAACGCGTAATGTAATTCGTTTTTCTCACACTGAAACAATAGAACATTATTTACAAAAATGCAAGGTTTGTTATGAGTTAAGCAAAATGAATATTGAATTCGTTTGTGAAGCAAGGTTTTATGGGGGTAGCAGGGCCGATATTTATGTTCTTGACAAAGATAC
>JAQVNZ010000032.1 GCA_028702895.1 Candidatus Iainarchaeum sp.
CCTGTTTTTGGGCCTTTTCCTTGGGGTCCTTTTCCATCTTTATTTGGCATATTAATTCCTCCGGTTATGAATTAGTATTCATAACATAATGAATATAGATTCAAAACTATTTATAAAGGTATGGGTGAAGTGCTATTTTTAATTTGTCCTAGAATTAGTGATTTATTGAGATTCGTTTTATTATTTTTTTAGCGTGATTTAGTTTTTACTTTATTAAATTTATTTTTTTGATTATTTTGTTTAAGATATAAATTTTTATTCGCCTAACACAATTGTTTTATTTTCAAGTACTAATAAACTTTTTTCAGACTGCGTAATAATCGTTCCTTTGTTTTCTTTTAATCCTGGAAAAGTTTCAAACGCGCCTGCTTTCATTAGTTCTCGTAAACCAACAATAAAAGAAAAATCGTCTAATTTACTTTCGCGTCTTAACCATCTTTCAGCGAAAGGAAGAGAATAATTTTTTGCTATAAAAAGTAGTTTTCTACCATAAGGGTTTCTAACATTCTTTCCTTCTTTTAAACCAAATATTTCTACTTGGGGAGATTCACTAATATACCCTTTACCAGTTGAAGCAAAAGGTTCTATTGCAATAGCACATTCTTCTAGTAAACTTGTTGAACCATTAGCGTGATTTGGGATACTAGGGTAAGAATGAATATCATTTTGTGCTAGACCATGTCCTCCAAGATTATAAACTGGATTAAACCCTTTTTGTTTTAAAGTATCTTCTATTTCTTTTCCAATAACTTCAATTGGTTTACCAAAAACAGCTTTTGTAATCGCATTTTCTAAAGCTAAATCATTTGCTTCAATTTGCTTTGCATGAGTATTATCAAGATTAATTGTTATTGCACCATCACAAATATATCCGTTTATGTGTACGCCTAAATCAATTTTTAGTACATCTTCTTTTTTTAAAAATCTATCATCTTCAATTTTTCCATTTGGAGTAAAATGTGCTGCTTCTTCATTAATACTAAGATTTACTGGAAAAGCAATTTGCCCTTCTTCTAAAATTTTGGTCTCAATTTCATTTGCAAGTTCAAGCAAGCTTTTTCCTTCAATTGCTTTTTTTCTAGAAAATTTAATAGTTTCTTTCCAAATCTTACCAGCTTTTATATAATCATTAATTACTTTATCATCCATAACAAAATTAGGTTTAGTTATTTTTTAAAATGCTTGTTTTTAATAAATTTTAATTATTTTTTTAATTTAAATTAGGTTTAAAAATTTTAATTATTTTTTTAATTTAAATTGATTTTTTTGTTTAAAATTATTTTTTTAATTAAATTTAATTTAATTTCATTTTTTAAAAATAATTAAGAAAATTTGATTTTAAAAACAAGTATTAATTAATCTTTTCTTTGCTAATTTAATTCTATGAAACAAAATAAAAAAGTTATTGGTGAAATTAGTGGAAAAAATTTATTTGCAAGCCATGATTTAACAGAAGGTTCAATAATAAAAGCACTATTATTTGCTTCAATTCCAATAATAATTGCAAACATTTTACAAGTATCTTTTCAATTAGTAGATAGATTTTGGGTTGGTCAACTAGGGACTGATGCTGTGGCCGCAATCACAATTAGTTTTCCAATAATGTTTGTAGTATCCTCTCTAATAATGGGTATTTCAATCGCAGGGACTATTTTAGTAGGTCAATATAAGGGTCAAAAAAATCAAAAAATGATTGATTATATTTCCACACAATCCATGTCAATTATAGCTATACTTGCAATTGTTTTAGGGATAATAGGATTTCTTTTATCAGAGTTTATTCTAACTTTTTTTACTAGTGATTTAATTGTTTTAGCTCAAGCAACAAGTTATGTGCAAATATCTTTTCTTGGAATAATATTTGTTTTTCTTTACTTTGAATTCCAAGCACTTTTAAGAGGAGTAGGGAATGTAATAATGCCCACTATTTTAATATTAATTGCTTCAATCCTAAATTTTTTTATTGACCCTTTATTCATAATGGGTTTTACATTAAACGGGGTTCAAATAATCCCTGCAATGGGTATTACTGGTTCGGCTTGGGCTACTATACTTTGCCAAGGTCTTGCTGGAATAGCTGGAGTAATTATTTTGATTAGGGGAAAATCAGGGGTTCGTTTGGATCCAAAATTTATTGTTCCAGAAGTTAAAACAATAAAAAGAATGCTCGCTTTGGGAATTCCTAGTTCTGTTGAATTTCTTTCAAGATCACTAGGAGGAGTATTAGTAATGTTAATCGTGTCTGGTTTTGGAACTATGGTTATTGCTGTTTATGGTACGGGTCAATTTATTTTTAGTTTAGTTTTAATGCCTGCTTTGGGTTTAAGTGTTGGAACATCAACTATTGTAAGTCAGTGCGTTGGGGCAAAAAAAATAAAGCGTTTAAAAGACACTTTAAAATTAAGCACAATCCTCTCGTTTGTGTTGCTTACAATAATTGGAGTATTATTAATTTTGTTTTCTAGTGAAATTGCACAAATATTTTTACCAAATTCTTTAGAAGCTATTAGTGAAACAATTAATTATATTAATATAATTTCATTGGCATTTGGTTGTTTGGGTGTTCAAACAATAATAATTGGTGCGATTAGGGGTACGGGTTCAACAAAAACTGCAATGTTACTCTCCATGTTTTATTTAGCTGTAATTATAATTTTAACATGGTTATTCCCAATGTTTTTAGGTTATGAAGGAATTTGGTGGGCGCAAACGGCATCCATAATGATTGCGTTATTAATTTCTTTAATTGTTTTAAAAAAATTTAATTGGGAAAAGGTAAGGGCTATTTGAATAAATTTTAATTAAAATAAAAAACTTGTTAATGTAACTCTTTTTATTTAGGTCATAGTCTTGTTTATTTATGTTTAAACTAATGTTTGCTCCTATTGAAGATTATTCTGATTCTGCGTTAAGAACTCTTTGTTATAATCATGGTGCCGATCTTACTTTTACTGAAATGACGCGTGTTGAAGGGATTATTAGGAATAATAAACCAACTTTACAAAAACTGGTTTGCATGGATTCTACTCCTGTTGAAATTCAACTCTTAGCTTCTAATGAAATGCAATTAGAAAAATATGTTTCTAATTTTAATTATTTTGAAGGTTTTAAAGGATTTAATTTGAATATGTGTTGTCCTAGTAAAGATATTATTAAAGCTGGTAGGGGAGCAGGAATGGTTAAGCGTTTAACTAAGGCTCAAAACTTGGTTAAAATAATAAAAAAATTTAATTATCCTGTTTCCATAAAACTGCGTCTTGGAGCAAATATTCTTGAACAAAATTATAAGGTTTATTTAAGATTAATTGAAGAAACTGACGCTGATTATTTTATAGTTCATGCAAAGCATGGTTTGCAAAGTAGTGATGAATTATCACAAGATAATGAAGTGTACGTTGAATGTGTGGAATCTGCTAAAAAAAATGGTAAAAAAGTTATTGCGAATGGTGGATTTGATTCTAGTTTGAAAATAAAAAACGTTCAAAAAACAAAGGTTGCAGGAGTAATGATTGCAAGAAGTGCTTTAAATAATCCTGGTATTTTTAATATTTTAAAAAATGATTTGGGGATAAATGATCCTAATAAAAAAATTCCTCTGTCTAAAGAACTACGAAAAGAATATTTGGATTTAACAAAAAAATTTGATTCGCCACCAAAATATAAACAAAATTTGTTTAAGTGGATGCGATGATTATTTTTCATAAATACTAATTTAATTTTTTAAAATTAGTTGATTAATTGTTTTTAAATTTTTTAATTAATTTTTTTTTTAAAAACTAACTCCAAGCACCTAAACCAGTTTGTTTCCCGCCTTGAATTAAATCTTCTTCACTATACTTTAATTCTCTTAAAATTTTTATCACAGCTGGCAAAATCTGATTATAAATATAATAATTCTCATCATAATCACCTTCTTTTACAAATTCTTCTAACTCTGCTTTCTCACTAATAGTTTTACCACTTTTTGTTATAATAAAACTTAAGAGTGAACCAACACTAATATTTTTCCCCCTATCAATTGCTTTTGTTGCGGCTGCTACATGCGGTCCAATAGAACTGTAATCCTCGGGTTTTCGCTTTAACATTGTTATTATTGTTAGTTCTTCTTTTTTTGTTTTCCCTTCTTTTAATTCTTTAATTACTTTTCTAACATACTCTGCTGCTTTTTCTGTTTCACCATCTTTTAATATTAATTCAATTACTTTTCTTTGAGTTTCTTTTGCAAGATTACACCAATCTCTTCTAACATATTCAAATCCAACTATTTTTAGATTTTCTTTTTCATCAATTAGCGCATACCTTTTTTTTGCTGCTCCGCCTTCTTTTTTTGTAACAAAAATTCCTCTTTTATAATAACCATCAATTTCTAATTCCATTGTGTCTGGCAATTCCTCATTTATTTTTTCTAAAAAATTTTCAACATCTTTTTTTGTTTTCTCTTTAGTTAATAAAAAAACACTGTCTGTATTGTGTAATAATATTTGTCCACAAGAGTCAACAAAATTTTCATTATCTTTAACGCTTAAATCATAAACTTCTTTAGAATATAATTCATTATTTATTTTTGTTTCCACTCGAGAGTTATATTTTGTGGAAGTTTTTAATGTATATGCTTTTTTGTTAGGTCTATAATTAATAGTTGAAACTTTGTTTAATTGCCTTAATAATAAAGAAAGCCCAGATATTAATTCTAATGAATTAGTAGTGTACGAAAAATTATTTTTTATATATTTTTTAGAATAGCCTAATTTTTTGTTTACAGAATGACTCCCGTCTCCCTCAATTGCTTTTTCTAAAATTATTTTTTTATATTTGTTTGGAACATTAAAAATAAAAGGGGGTAGTTTTTTACCTTTGCTTTTTTGTCCACATAAACAACTAAATAAATGAGCGCTTGTTTTATTCATCATTTGCAATTTATTAGTATTATCAGTGTAAATAATTGTTTTATTATCATAATTAATTGTTCGTTCTTTTTTTGTTGAAGGGATAATACATGTTTTAGCATTTTTAAATAATAATTGATAATCTTTTTCTAGTTCTTTTAACCATTTTATGTTACTTGATGCTATGCTTGCACCACTTTTATTTTTACAAGTTTTAATTGTTGTTGCACTGCCCTCGGCAATATACGTGCCAAGTAATCTGCAAAGTGCTTCAAAATATTTGCTGTTTATTTTTAATTGTCTTTTTATTTTAATTTGTTTTTTTCTATTAAATGCGCCAAACCAAATATAATTTTTATTAGTATGCCATTGATTAATTATTGTTTTATTTTTATATCGTGTAATATAATTATAGTGTTTTACAAATTCAAATAAATCAATTTCGTTTAATTTTTTTACAAACGGAATTTTTTGGACAGAATACATTTGTTTATTTTTCATTTGGGTAGGTTTTGTTTTAATAAAACCATTTTTTGTTTCTATTAATAAAGAATGGTCTTCTGTTACAATTGTTTCACCAAATTTTTGATTTATTTTATAAATTTTTTTATTAGTTTTATGTTTTATTATTGCTGTAATTTCTTTCCATTCCGGTTCTTTTGTTTTTTGATTAACTGATAATGCATAATAACCAATTGGCCGTTTTGATTTTTTATTTTGTTTTTCCCAAGCTATTTGATCAATTTCGTTATAAAATTCTGAAATATTTTTTATTTCAATTAACCCTTTTGGATTTTTTATTGTTACAAATCTGTCTTTTGTAATACTGTCTCCATATAAAACTTCAAAATTCGCTTTTTCTGCTTTCGCAATAGTTTGAGAAATATATTTTCTAGCCCAAGCCGTTATTGCACTAGCACAATCTCTAGAATACCATCTTGCTCTAGCGTAACCAAGGTAACCGTATACTGAGTTTAAAATAATTTTTAGGGCCCATTGTCTTGCAAATAATATTTTATCATCTATTCCTTGTTTTTTCTTTTCCTTGTATTCTGCTTTTAATTTTAATCTTTGTTTTAATAATTTTTCTAATATTTCTGGGAATAAACCTTTTTGTTTAGTACAAAACCAGGTTCCATCTGGGGACATATTTTGTTTACATTCCTCGTGAGTACAATTAAGGGTTTCTGGTGAAATATTATGGCTTATTATTATGCTAGGGTATAGTGATGCAAAATCTAGTATAGCAATTTTTTCGTGTAATCCGGCTAAAGGTTCTTTTACAAATGCGCCTATGATTGGATTATTTGTTCTTTCTCTAATCTCATTTTCATATGGTTTGTTTGGTGCAATAATTTCGCGTTTGTGAGTTTCTTTTAATAATAAGTTTTCAACCATTTGAGATGTAGTGCTTCTTGTTGAATTTGATAATGTTTCCGATGTTAATTTTGATATTTCTAAAAATAATGGTAAAAATTGTAATGCTAATTTTAGGGTCGTTTCTGAATCTTCTTTATTATAATTTACTAATCTTTCTAAACCATTTCCTGTTTCCCATGCTTCGTTTATTTCTTTAGGATAAACTTTTTCTTTTTTTATCCCAAAAATTTTTTCACTAACATTTTCTAAATCTAATTTTAAAATATTCACTGCGCCTGTTCTTTGTAAAAACTTCATTATTTGATAAGCATCAATATGCTGTTTTCCTTTTAATTCAACAGCATTATCAAGTCCATGCCTTTTACTTTTGATATCTTCGCCATTAATAAAAAAATCTTTATCAAATTTTTGAGCTCGTTTTTTAGCATATGGGAAATCAAAATTATCTCCATTATAAGTTACAATATAATCCCATTCATTTATTTTTGCATTTAATTTTTCAATTAATTCTAGTTCGTCTTTTAATATTTCTAAACCGTAAACCTTTTTTGTATTATATGAATGAACTTCGCTTTTAATTTCGCTAGAATTATTTTTTTTCTCTGATATTGCGGTCATTAGAATTGGTGATTTTCCAATTTCAAATTTATCTGTGGTAAATGTTTCTAAATCAAAAGCGCCTATTGTACAATCAAATTCTTTATTAATTTTTTTTAAAGAAATTAGTTTATTATCTTTTGTTTTGATTTGAATATAATTTCCTGGTTCAAGTGAATTATCAAAAAGATATCTTTTTGCAAAATTTATATCATATTCAAATTTTTTTATTCCTAGTTCGTTAAAAATTTTTCTAGATTCAAATAAATTTTTAGTTGTTTTAAAAGATATTTTTAAAACATTTTGTTCAAAAAGTATTTTTCCAGTTTCTTCAATTTTTAGGATTTTGAATTTATCTTCTCCAAATTCAGTTTGTTTTAGAAATTCTTTTTTTTCTTTTAAATCCACATCAGAAAGTATTATGTATAAGTATGGATTGAAGGTTTCATCATAAACCCAAAAACTTTCATTAGTTTCATTATCTTTTACAAATAATCTAATTAATGTATTTTCATTTACATCTTCATAATCAACATCAATTAATTGTACTAGTTTCATAAATAATTTTAGTGTAAAAGAAATTAAAATCTCTCCTGTTCTCTATTTTTTTAATATTTTTGTTTAAGTTCTTATTTTATAGATTTTAATTTTTTATTTTTGGTTTTTATATTAACAAAACCTTTTTAAGTATCAATCGTCAATTACTTATTGATAGTATGGCTAGACCTGATCGTAGTGGGGGTAATAGAAATGCTCCTAGTGCACCAATGCCTGTTGGCGGTGTTAGAGATGATATTCGTGCTCTTAATTCTAGTTTGCTTTTAATTACTCAAAAAATAAAGTATATTGTTAGAAATGAAAAGATTCTTGGAAGAAATCTTATTGTTTTAAATAAAAAATTAAAATCATTAGAAGAAAAGGTTGTTTTGCCAGCTAATAAGACTGGTTCTGATGTTTCGTCTGAAGAAGTAAATTCTTTGAAAAAAAAAGTTGATTTGCTTGAAGCGCAATTGTCTGATTTACAATCAAGAATGGTTTCTAAAGAAGATTTTAAAGAATTAAAATATATTATTGATTCTATTAATCCTTTAGAATTTGCTACTCTTTCACAAGTAAAAGATTTAATTAATAAAAAAATGAAATAATTGTTATAGGCAATTAATAAGTAAATTAAAATAATTGGCGACTGGATTAAATTAATTGTTATAAAAAATAATAATTAAACTAGCTTTTTTTTAAATTATTTAAATTTTAGTTTCTCCGCTTAGACTTGGTCGTAATATTACTCTATAATTTCTCTTGTTTTTTATTGAAACTTCAGT
>JAQVNZ010000001.1:0-2114 GCA_028702895.1 Candidatus Iainarchaeum sp.
CCCCGTATTAATTTTATCAATAAAAACTCTTGCAACACAATCAGTACCACAAACAAAGTTTTCTCTCCAAAGAACAAAATGTTTATCATTTAATTCAACGCTAATAAATGAACTATCATTAATACGACCATCAAAATTTGCAAATACGGATAGAATTGGGTGCAAATCAGCATGAGGCGTTTCACCAAAATCAACAATAGTAGAATAACATTCAAAAGAATTAAATTCTTCTAATTTTTTTTCAGCAAAATTAAAATCAGATAATTGAAATTCGTTTGCAAAAGTTATTGAAAAAAAACAAATTAATAATAAAAAACTAATTATTTTTCTATTCATAATTAAACTTTTTATCAAAATAGTTTTTAAAATGGGATTATTTAAAAAAAATATTAAAAACCTTATAATTTAGCTAATAATTCTAAAAAAGTTAGTTTTTCATTAAAATTCGAATTAATTTCAATAAGTTTTGACTTTGAATAATTTTTTAATACATGTTTTTTACAATAATCAATACCCTCACAAAATAAATTATCCCAACATTTTTCAGTAGAATAACCCCTATTTTCCAATCTTAACTCTAAATCATCTGGATTAACACGCAATAAAATTACTTTATCCACATTAAGTTTCATTTCACAAAGAGTATGGCCGTCAAAAACCACATTTTTATTTTCTTTTAAAAATTCGTTTGCTAACCTTTCAAATTCTTTGATCGGGATTTCTAATTCATTTTCATCATTAAAACTGCCAATGCTATTTTTTAATGCAAAATCTTTTTCATTAACATATTTTAAATTAAATTTTTGGGCCAACATTTTAGAAATAACTGTTTTGCCAACCCCTGGTGTGCCTGTTACTAATAAATTCATAATAAAATAAAATTACAAAAAGATTAAAATTAGATCAAATTACTAAAAAAACAGGGTTTTATCAAATATTAAAAAATTAATTCGGTTTTATTGAGAAATTATTCTTTTAAACAACAAAAATATTTTTTTTGAAATGCAAATTCTTCATTATCCAAACATTTTCCACCAGATTCTAATAATTTGCACAAAAAGCTTTCTCTATCAATTAACAATTTATCACCCGAGTTTTCATGTGTTGGATTCATGTTAAGAAGAGTATAAAATATGTTATATAAAAAGATTACCAAAAAAAACATTATTTTGCAACGTTAAAGAGTTAAAACAAAAATGTTCAAAAACAAACTAAATTTAAATCACAAATTTTAGGACACTTTATTTTACGTATAAAAAATAATCTAAAATTGATTGATATAACAATTCAAAAGTAAATTCTTGGGCCACATACCTTTCAATCAAATCAAATCTTTTTTTTAAATAAAAATTAGAAACGTCTTTTCCAGTTGCTTCTTTTATTGGAATATCAAAATAAGAATTTATTACCTTTTGAGAAATACACCTAAAATCCTCATCTTTTTTTGTTTTTGAAGAGATTGCCATTGCTAACTGAGATAAATCAATATGACGCGGATCAGTAAATAACATATCAAATAATTCTTTCTCACTAGAAATATTATGTTTTTTCATTCTTGCAAACAAATACGGTAAATCATACGCAAGTTGATTAAAACCAACAATTTTTAACATTTTATCATTAGAATAAAATCCAACTAACTTTTCAAAAAATTCTTTTAACAATTCTTTTTCTGATCCAATTATCCATTCAAACAAAAAAATAGGTTTTTTTATTTGTGAACCAACAGGTGCTTTTTCTAACGAATAATAAGAATATGAAATCACAATTACTTTACTTTCATCATGAAATGGATTTAATCCAGATTTTTCATTATCAGGCGCAACAAAACTTTCAATATCAAGAAACAAAAAACCCATACTAATATTACAAAGCAAAGAAATAAAATCATTCACAAAAGAAAGATTTCGCTTAAAATTAACAAAAACACAAAAATTAACAAAAATAAAATAAACTTTATTAAATAGAATTAATTATAATTGTTTTTAATATAAAATTAATAAAAAATGGAGAGATTAAAATGCTGATAAAAGAATTAAAACCAAGAGTTGGTGTAGAAGAAATTGAATTAGAAATTGTTTCAAAAGGAGAAAATCGAGAATTTGCTAACGCTA
>JAQVNZ010000001.1:2124-100649 GCA_028702895.1 Candidatus Iainarchaeum sp.
CTAATGGCTCAGGAAAAGTTTGTAGTTGTGCAGCAAAAGACTCAAAAGGCGATGAAATTTCAGTAACCCTTTGGAATGAACAATGTGCACAAGTAAATGAAGGCGACAAAATAAAAATTACTAACGGATGGACAAGCGAATTCCAAGGACAATTACAAATAAGCACTGGAAAAATGGGAACATTAGAAATATTAAAATAGAACTTTTAAAAAATAGAAATTATAATAGAGGCCAATGGCCTCAATAATTTCATCAAACTAATTTTTTTTATTTAATCTAAAAGGCTTACTTCGTCTTTTACTCTATTTCTACCAAAATTAGCGTATTTTCGAAACTTTGTTTTAGTCCAAGCTTCGGGTTGTTTTGATCTTAATTTTTGTTCTTCTGCGAGAAGTTTTAATCGCATTTTTTCGTCTACTCCAAGATCTAGTAATACGTTACTCATTAGCTCACCCCACAAATATTTTTGAAAATCTCAAAAAAAAAGCTCCATAAGTATTGTCTCTTAAGTAATATATAAACCTTGCTTTATATAGAAAACACTCTAAAATAATAAATAAATTCAAAGTAAAATTCATTTTTTATATTTTTGTTTATATCTTTTCTAAAATACACAAAATATTGATTAGACTAACTAAACTTTGTTAATTTAATTAATTAAAAATAAGTTACTAATTTAAAAAAATCATTTTTTTATTGTCTTTAGTTTTTTTATTTTATTAATTTTTTTAACAGCTTTTTTTTCCACTTTTATCTTATCGTTCACTACTTTATCGTTTTCATCTAACAATTCTTCTGGTTCATCTTCAGAATCATCATTTTCCATTTCTTCAAATTCAGCTAATTCATCATCATCCAATCCAAGAGCCTTTAATTTAGCTAAATGCTCTTCTCTTGTCATAGATTCAAATTCTTCTCGCCATGCGTCCATTGCTGGAGTATTAGGAAGTGTTTTTCCTTCTGCTGGTTTTTTTAAAATCTTAGCCATGAAAAATTTATGTCTATCCCGCTTAAAAACCTTACTTTTAAAAAATAAAACAAGTATATAAACCACAATAAACTAAACTTATTAAATGAATGAAAATAAAATAAATTTTGAAAACTATTTAAAAGAATTCAGACAAGATCTTATTATTGCAGGATATTCCCAAAAAACATTGAAAATGTATTTATCATATACAACAGAAGTATTAAATTATATTAATAAAAAACCAGAGTTAATTGAAGTTAGGGATATTATTGGATATTTAGCCCAAAAAAAAGATTCTGGTTGTAGCAATGCTACTTTAGCATTAATTCATGCCGCGTTAAAATATTTTTTCAAAAATTATTTAAAAATGAACATAATTGATGAAATAAAAACACCTAAAAAATCTAAAAGTTTACCTAAAATTCTTAATAAAGACGAAATAAAATTATTATTTAATGCGACAAAATTTGGTAGAAATAGATTAATATTAAAATTTATTTATGGTTCAGGATGTCGAGTAGGAGAAGTCGTAAAATTAAAAGTAGATGATATTAATATTAAAGAAAGAACGGCCATGATTAGAAGTGGAAAAGGAAATAAAGATAGATTAATAATATTATCAAAAAATTGGATAATTGATTTAAAAAAATATTTGAAAAAAAAGAAAATTAAAAGTGAATATGTTTTTTCTAAAAAAAATGGAACACCAATTTCATCAGATACTATACAAAGAATAATTAAAGAAAGTGCGAAAAAAGCAGGGATTACTAAAACAGTTACACCCCATTGTTTAAGACATAGTTATGCTACACACTTATTAGAAGCGGGAACTAATATTAGATATATTCAAACTTTATTAGGACATTCTAATTTGAATACAACTCAAATTTATACTAATGTTGCAAATGAACAATTAAAAAAAGTAAAAAGCCCATTAGATAATTTATAAAAAATATTTATTAATATAAAAATATATTATTGAAAAAAACCAGTAACCCAACACTTCCACTAATAATTTCAAACTGAATAAAATATTTTACAAAACCACAAAATAATTAAAAAAATAGTAATTTTTTGATTTTTTAAATTAAATAATCTAAAAAAAACCAAACAATAATTATGTATAATTAATATTTTTTAAATAATTAAAAATAATATTATGTATAAATATATTTATTTTCGACAATAACTTTAAATATGTCTTTGTCGTTTATTTGTTAAAAAGGAGGAATTAATATGAGTGTAAAATTATCAAAATTATTTGGAATGGATATTTATGATGCGCAAGCAGGATATAAAGGAAAAGTTTATGATATAATTATTAATCTTGAAAAAGGAAAATTAGAAACTATAACAACAGAACCATTAAAAGTAAAAACAAAATCTGATGCAAAAAAAATACTTGCTGAAAAAAGTATACCTTATAGAAATGTTCAATCAGCAAACGATATTTTAATTGTTTCAAACAATCCAGTACAAGCTGTTGAAAAAGAAGAAGAATCTAGAGTTCCATATAAAACAAATACAAGATATAGATATAAGAGATAAAATTATTTTTTATATCTAACTTTTATTAATTAATATAAGTTTAAAATATAATAAAATAAACACTAATTCTAGGACAATAATATAAATAAATAGTAATCTTTTAATATAAGTTATAATAATTATTATATTATTATACATAAATTAGTTTTATAATTTAGTATAAGTATATTAGTGGAAGTGTTGGGTGTGTCTGTAAGAGGTTATTTTGTTCAATATAAATTTATTTTACCTGATAATATAAAACATTCATCTTATACCTATCAAAAATTATTTAGAGCAATTTATGGTTATACTCAAGCAGTCTATAAATCAAATGGTAAAACTTATCATTATTATCGACCAGGTGTATTGTCAAATGTTCCATTTATACGCCCTGGAAAAAATTGTGTTATAATTCCACAATCAGCATTTCAAAAATTACAAGAATTTTTTAAAACGGGACAAAATCCAACCCATGAATGGTCAGTAAAAGGAGATTGGAAATGCACTTATTTTTTAAATGAAAAAGATATTTCTGAAAAAGATATTATTATTGCAGTTGAAGAATTATTATCACGAAAATATATTGAAGGTAATGAAGGATTAGTTAAATTAAGTAGTGAAATTGATCGAATTTTAAACTTAACAGAAATTAACGAATCTTATAAAAATTTAATTATAAACGAAGCTCAAAAAATAATAGAAAATATTTGGTTTAAAGAAATTTATTCAAGTTCACCTGTTTTATTGAGTTTTTATCAAAATTTTAAAAAATTGACTAACTAACTGTTGATTTTTATTAAAATTTGTTTTTTATCTAAATTTTTAATTTAAACAAACTAGTGTCCTAGAATTTGAGATTTTTGTTTATTATTTTTTTATAAAATTTATTTTTTTATTTGTGTTTTTTAGTTTAATTATTTGTTAAAATTTTATTTTTTTGTTTTATTTCTTCTTTTAGTTTTTTTTCTTGATCTATTTTAATTAATAAGTCTTTTTTTCTCCATTTTCGTTTTCCGCCAATGTTTCCAGTTTCTATTATTCCTAAATCTACCATTGTTTTTAAATAAGGGTATAAGCTTCTATCATTTTTATATTCTATTTGAAAAAAATCCCAAATTCGTCTTTTAATTTCATTCATATCTATCCATTCATCAAAAGGGATCACATTTACTAAATGATATGCTTGTGTATGTTCAGTACAATTAATTACATCCCACACCGAAATAATGGTTTTTTGAATAGTTTCTTTATTTTCTGTATAAATTTGTGTTTCTTCACTATTTATTTTATTTGTATTAATATTTGTTTTTTTATTAAACAAATTTTTTAAAATTTTTATTAAACCCATCATTATAATCATGATAGTAATTACTTAAAAACATTACTGTAATGATGGTTAATGATTGTAATGATTGGTAATTACTAGTTTTGTTAATTTGCCTAATAAGTTAGTATTACTTTTAATAATTTTATCTGGTAATTACCAAAATTTATTTTTTTTATATTTTTTATTTTAAAGTGATTGGTTTATTTGTTTGCTTTTTTAATTTTTTATTATATTTGTATTTTTTTTATATTTGTGAGTACTGGAATTGTTGGGATATTTAGTTAATGTTATATTTTTTTATTTTATTTGTTTATTTTTAATTAATGAGTGTGTATAAGTGGTGTTTTTTTTGCTTTAAATTCAAAATTAGCTTGTTTTTGTTTATTTTGGTCTTATTTTTAATAAATAGTAGTGGGGAGAGGATTTGAACCTCCGACCTTCGGGTTATGAGCCCGACGGGCACTCCAGGCTGCCCTACCCCACTTTTAATGGTTTAAATAAAAAATAAGGTTTTTTTATTGAATAAATTTTGAATTTATCTAATTTTTTAACTTATTTTTTTATTTTAAACAATTTTATTGTTTATTTTTCGATTTCTTGCTTTTTTTATGTTTTTTCTATTATGTTTTTTGTTAATTTTCTGTGTCCAACATTTTGTGTTTATTCTTTAATTTTTTCTAATATTATTAATTCTTCTTCTATTTTTTTTATTTTTTTAATTGTATCTTTTTGCATTTGTGGGTCATTTAAGGTATCCATCTTGCCTCCGCATGCTGGGCAAATAAACCTATATTCTGCAGCTATTTCAAAAGGTAATCTTTCTGAACATTTTTTACAATCAAAAAAATAATATTCCGCTTCTAAGCTTTTTTTTTCATTTAATTTTATTAAATATTCTTTTTGTTTTTCAATTATTAATTCGGCAATTCTTGGTTTATTTAATTCCCAAGTATAATTGTACCATCCTGTTTTTTGATTTCTGCTTTTTTGATATGTTGCAATACCTCTAAAATGTAATTTATTTAAAATTGCTCTGATTTCGGTTACTTTTTTATTCATTTTTTTTGAAATTTCTTCATCTGTAAAAGCTTTTCGTTTTCTTTCACAAATTTTTATTAATTCTATTGTTTCTTTCCCGCCTACTATATCAAAAAAATCTTGTACAACAAACAATTCAGTTATAGATTTTTGAGACATATAGTATCTTTTTGTAGAAAACTATTTTAAATCAATTACTTGTTTTCCTATTTTTGATGGTATTATTTGTTTTTTTGCGTTTTTAAATTGTATATTGAATTCATTTCCTTTTTGTATTCTATCTAATGTTATTGCTAATGCTGCGATTTCGCTGTGTGGTTGTTTAGTTACAGATATGTTGTAATTTGAAATATGGTATACTTCTTTTTCAACTTTTTGAGAGCCAATGATTATACATATTTTTTTATTTTTTGAAATCTCCTCTTCTTTTTGTAGTATTTCTTCTCCATACATGGTTAAATGAACTAAAATGTATCCTTTTTTTTTTAATTTTAATAATTCTTCTTTCCAATCTTTAACAAATTCAACTTTAAATGGTCCACCCCAACGTTGTGTTACATCATCAACACTTTTTTTCATATTTTTGTCTGGTTCTCCACAAATAATTATTTTTTTAGCGCCCAGTGCTCTTGAAACTAGTGAACAATGGCTTGTTACTCTATAGTCTCTTATTTCACGATGACCATATCTAAAAACAATAATTTCTTTAGTCATATTCATTTAATTCTACTATTGATTATTATTCTTGTTGTTTTTTAAGGTTAATTTGTTGTTTTGCAATCGTTTAAAAAGATTTGCTGTGAAATTTTAATTAACCAATCATAATAAAATTAAATAAATTAATTTTTAATTTATTTTAATTTGTTGGTTCCGTAGCTCAGTTGGTAGAGCACTGGACTTTTAATCCAGGTGTCCGGGGTTCGAATCCCCGCGGAATCGCTTTTTATTTTGCAATATATTTTATTTTAAAATAATTTTTTTTGTTTTTAATATTTTTTTTACTTAATTTTTTTGAGCGGGTCATTTTAATAATAAAAAATTATTTTTAAAGTATGCAAACTATTATAAAATCTTTTTTGAAGAATTTTTAATATTGGTCCCGTAGCTCAGTTGGTAGAGCACCAGACTCTTAATCTGGGAGTCCAGGGTTCAAATCCCTGCGGGATCGCTTATCTAATTTATTTTATCCTTGCTCTGGTCGTTTGTTTGTGTAATTTTTAAATAATTTAAAATTAGGTGGGGTTAGGTAGTATTTTTAAACAAAAAAAGTTAAGGGCTATTATATTTTTTTTATTTATTAATATTCTTTTATAATATTTTTTTTGTTGAAGTGATTATTAAAAAGCTTTGCGTTAACAAATTATTTTATCTTGGGGGACTGTAGCTCAGCCTGGGAGAGCAATCGGCTGAAGACCGGTGTGTCGCGGGTTCAAATCTCGCCAGTCCCATTTTATTATTTTAAATTTAATTATTTTTTTTATAAAAATCTAATTTATTGATTTTATAAATTTTTTTTTAATATATTTTTATTTTTAAAAAAACTAGGTGAAGGGATTTTACCCCTTCACAATTTATTTGACAAAAAACAGTTTGTTATTTTTTTTATTTATTTCTTTTTCTTTACAACTTTTTTCTTTACTGCTTTTTTTACAACTTTTTTCTTTACTGCTTTTTTTACAACTTTTTTCTTTGCTGCCATTTTATATCGACCTCCATTTTTTTATTTAAAAGAATAAACATTTTCTTGTATTTAAACTTTTGTTTTTTTTTAATTTTAAAAATTATTTTTTTATTTAATTTTATTTTTTTTAAATTATTTTTTTATGTTGTTAAAAGTTTATTTTTTTAATTTTAAAAATTATTTTTTTATTTAATTTTATTTTTTTTATTATTAATTTTTTTAAATTTATTATTTTAATATTTTATTTTTTTAAAATTAGTTTTTATATTTAATAATTATTTTAATGTTTTATTTTTTTTAAAATTAGTTTTTAAATATTATAATCTTCATCTATGCTATGAACTTTTATTCCGTTTTCGCTTATTTCCATTGGGTGTAAATCTTCTGAATGTTTTGTTGCTCTCATTTTTCGTATGTGTAATGTTCTATTGCTTTGTGTTCCCATTCCCATGTAATGTAATACTATTACGCCGTCTGCTACAAATTCTTCTACTCCATATTTTCCTAATTGTTTTGATTCTGGATCTATTTCTGTTGTTAATACTGTGGTAACTCCTGCTCGGGATAATAAATAAACTGTTTTTAAAATTGCTTTTCGAATATCGTGTTGTTTTTCAAAGTTCATTCCAAGTGCTGGTATTGAATCAATCACTACGCGTTTTGCTTTAATTTTTTTTATTGCTTTCATTAATTCTAATAGTAATTTATCTAAATCAAATCCTGTCATTGGTAATGAAAATTCTTCATCGCTTGGTATTCCTATTTTTGATATTGTTCCATCTATTATTTTTACTAAATTATTATCTTCTAATTTTCGTATATTCCAACCAAATCGTAACATATCTTCTCTTATTAAATCTGGGCGTTCGTCTAATGTTAAATATATTCCTGGTTCATTTAATTCTGCCCCATTAAGTAAAAATTGCATTGCAAATATGGTTTTTCCCGTTCCTGTTCCACCACTTATTAAAAAACTTCGTCCTTCGGGAAATCCGCCTTCAATTAATTTATCAAAACCTGATATTCCTGTTTTTACCCTATTCATATTATCATCTACTTCTTTGTTATTTTTAATTCTTTTTGTTTTTGATTTTTATATTATATCCTTTCCAGACTATTATTGTAATAATTATAATAACAATTATAATAATTATTCCTTGAAATGGATTATTTCCTTGTTTTTGTTCCCAGTCTTGTATTGAATATGTTTGTATTGGGATTTCAATTATTTTTGTTTTAATTGTTGCGTCAGTATCTTGGTATTCTATTATTGCTTTTATTTTTTCAACATGTGTTGTTATGTCAGAATTTACTATTATGTCTGTTTTAATAGAATCCACATCATTTGGTGTTAGTGTTCCAATAAATTGTTTTGGTTTTTCAATTTTTCCAATGGCGGTTTCTAATTTAATTATTATGAATTCTGCTTTTCCTGCGCCTTTGTTAAATAATTCTAGTGCAATAGTTTGTTTTTTTCCTGCGATTAATTCAATATTTTCTCTTAAACTAATATCAAAATCAACTTCACCAGAAACCTTAAATCCAATATTAGTTATTTGTTCTTTTCTTTCTCCTGCGCTATTTGTGTTTGATATTGTTATGGGTAGAGTATAATTTTTTAGGGTTGCTTCACGATTAACACTGACTTTTATCATTCTTGTTGTTTCTTGTTTTGGTTCTAATTTTTCAATAAATGCAATTGCTGATCCAAGCGGAGTTATTTCTCTTTCTGTTACTATTCCACTTTGTGATACTGTTCTATCTTCTTTTAATTCTAAATAAATATCGTATGCTGTACTAGTGCCAATATTTTTTACTGTGAAAATAATTTCTTGTTCTTGTCCTGGAACTAATTTTTGAATTGATGTTTCAATCACTTTTAATAATGGTTCTTTTCCAGCAACTTTTATTGGGTTATTGGTTATTTTTCCATTTGGTTGTTCTTTAGAAGTTATTTTTATTGGTAAGGTATATGTTAAATTTTCTGCACTAGGGTCAACATAAACTTTGAATTGTGTTAAAGCTAACCCATATTTGTTAATTGTTCCTATTTCTTTTATTATATCTTCTTTTATTTCAAAAGGGTATGTGTTTTCTAATTCTATTGTGACTTGTGTTTGGGGAATAGTTTCATTATTTTCTATTTGTATAAAAACTGTTATCATACTTCCGGGTATTGCTGGGCTTGGATTATAGCTTATTTGGGTTATTTGCGGGGGGGATGCAAAAGCACCCATTGTTAAAACTAAAAGTATTAATATTATTAAAAATTGTTTTTTCATCTTTTATTCCCCCTAATTATTAAAAGATACATTTGCTTATTAAATTATTTGTTAATTTTTAATAGTTTGATTTTATTAATAATATTTTTTTATTAAATTTATTATTATTAGTTTATTTTTTTAGTTGTTATCTATTGTCGTTCAATGCTTTGTATTGAATTAATTTCTTGTAGTTTTTTTATTAATTTTTCTAATGTTTGAATATTTTTAACATCAATTTCAAATACTGCTTCGACATATCCACTAGTTTTTATTTTAAAATTACTAGATCTTAATTTTATTTTATTTTTTTTAAATTCTTCTAATATTTCTCCGAGTAGTCCTATTCGATCTATCGCATTTATTTTAAGTTTTGTAGTCCCTTTGGTTTTTTCAAATGATATTTCAATTAATTTGTTTTTGTTAATTTTTTTTATGTTTGGACAATCTTTTTTATGAATTATTATTTTTCTTTTAGTAGTTTTTACTCCTATTACATCTTCTCCTGGTAAGGGATTACAACATTCAGCCATTTTAATTTTTTTTTCTTGTTGGATTAGTGGTTTTTTGGTAGTTTGTGTTGTTTTTATTCCAAAATAATTTTTTATTCGTGATTTTGCTTTTTCACTTTTTACTATCATTAACCAGTTTTGTTTTATTGTATTTTTTTTATCAATAATAATTTCAAGTCTGTCAAGATTTTTTAATTTTGTTTCAAGCGCACATAATTCTCCGTTAATTTTTGCTTGTTTTGCTTTGTTTCCAATATCAGTGTGTACTGCAAAAGCAAAGTCTAGTGCGGTTGCGTTTTCGGGTAAAGATATTATTTCGTTTTTTGGAGTAAATATAAATATTTTTTCTCCTGCGATTTTTTTAGTTTTATTTTCTTCGCCAATGCTTTTTTGCCATTCAATTAATTGCCTTTCCCAACTTAATTTGTTATCAAAGTATTTATTTTTTCTAAGTCTTTTGTATTCCCAATATATGCTAGATTCAGTTTTTAGGTGTTGTTGCCAAGTTCTTATTTGGATTTCAATTATGTCATTGTTTCGTGTTACTGCAGTGTGAATACTTTGATAATCTTTTTTACCAATCCCTTTTCCTTCTTTTGCAATATAATCATCGAATGCTTCTTTTATAAAATTGTATTTTGAATGTATTTTTCCAAGTATTTCATAACATTCTTGTTCTTTGTTACAAATTATTCTTATTCCATAAATATCATACATTTGTTTGAAAGGAGTTTTTTTCATTTTTTCGTGAATAGAAAAAAAGTTTTTTGGTCTGCCAAATACTTGTGTTTTTATTTTAGTGCCCAATATTATTTCAATTTCTTTAATCATTTCTTTGATTATTTCTTCTCTTTCTTCTCTGCTTTTGTTTACAAGTTTTTTTATTTTTTCATAGCCTAGTGGATTTTCTAATTTAAAACAATTATCATTGATTCGCCAATTTATATCAGATATTCCTAATTTTGTTGTTAGGGGGGAATAAATATTTTTTGAAATAAATATTAATTTTTTCGTATTTTTTTCTATTTTTGTTTGTAATAAATCATTTGTTTCAATAATTTTTATTATTATTGTTTGTAAATTAGTTGATAAGGATAATATTAGGGAGGTTAATGTTTCTGGTGGAAGGATGGAATAATTTTTATCTAATATTTCTTGTATTTGTATACATTCACTTATTATTTTTAGTGTTGTTTCATTAATGTTTTCTTCTTTTTCAAATAATTTTTGGTCTTCATTTTTTAAATTTAACATTAACCAAGCAATTATTGTTTCAAAATCCATGTTTTTTTTTAAAAGTTCGTTTAATACTCTCGTGGCGTGTTCTATTTTTTCTTTTTCGTTATTTGCTTTAATTTTTTCAAATAATTTTTGAATAGTGTTTTTTGAAGTTTCTTCAAGTATTAAGTTGTCAATGTTAGACATTTCCATATTAACATTTTTTTGAGAAGTTTTTTTAATAACTTCCTTTATTATTTTAGTAATAGGGGTGGTTTTTTTGAGAATTCTTAAAAATATTGAATTAATTAAATTTCCTGAATTAGATGAAATTGATGCGGGAATATTAGAAAATAATTTAAGTAGGTTTTTAGACCGATTACAATTGGGTGATAATGATGTTTTGTCTCTTTCTTATAAAGAATATTCTAAAGGTGGATTGCGAAAACAACATGAAATAAAAGCAAAATTAGTTTTTAGTGGAAAAACATTTTCTGCTTCTGAAACCGATTGGAAATTTTTAGAAACAATTCAAACAGTTTTGAAAAAAATTGAAAAAGAAGTGCTAAAAAGCACTTCTAAGTAATCATTTTTTCTTTTTTGTTTTTATTGTTTTTTTCTTTACTGTTGCTTTTGCTGTTTTTTTCTTTACTATTGTTTTTTTCTTTACTGTTGCTTTTGCTGTTTTTTTCTTTACTGTTGCTTTTGCTGTTTTTTTTGTTGGTGTAATTGTTTCTACGGGTTTGTTTTTTTCATTTTTTAATTCTTTTCGCATTTGTTCAATAAGGTCTTTAACAGACATCTTTTTTTCAAAAACCATTTTAATCCTCCGAAGTACTTTGCAAAAATCAATGTTTTAATTCTATAAAAACGTTTTGTTTGAAAAATAGTTTATTTTTTTAGTGGACGTGCCAAAAAATGGAGTTTTATTTAACTTGTTTGTATCACAAAACAAACTCCACTCCGTTACCCTTCAGCGCTCTAAAATAAAATTACCGTTGCTCTGTTCCCAGCCTGGCGGGTTTCGTTTTGTTTTAGGGCCTGTAAGGACAGAGTTTCGACGCTTGTATTATGGCAATCAAATTAACATCTACCCTCTTTTTTGGCTTTGACTCCAGCATAAAGCGGGTTTCTGGTTACAAGCCACCGCTAACGGCCCAGTCTAGTCCAATATATTCTTGTTACAAAATACTTATATATAATTGTGATTTATTTTTGTTATGTCTTGTTTTAAAGTTTGTTTTAAAAGTGGTGGTGCGAGGACTGGGAGGTTGAGTACTGCCCATGGTAAAATTAACACTCCTTTTTTCATGCCTGTTGCAACAAAAGGTGCTGTTAAAAATATTATTCACTCGGACTTAAAAAAAATGGGTTTTGAATGTCTTATTTCTAATGCGTTTATTAATTATTTAAATCCTGGTCTTTCATTGATTGATTCTGCTATGGGGTTGCATAAATTTATGTCTTGGGATAAAGCGTTGTTTACTGATTCGGGTGGGTTTCAATTAATTTTAGATCATTTTTCTCCAAAAATAAATGATGCTGGAGTTTCTATGATTAATCCGTTTAATAAGAGTAGAGAATTAATTTCTCCAGAAAAATCAATTAGTATTCAAAATAGTCTTGGTTCCGATGTTGCAATGTGTCTGGATCATCAACCAATTTTTGGGAAGAGTCGTGTTGATTATTTAGAATCAACAATTAGAACTATTGAATGGGCGAAACGTTGTATTGTTTTTCATAACTCTAATGAAAATAAAATTAATCCTAATCAATTACTTTTTGGTATTGTTCAAGGGGGTAATCATATTGATCTTAGAAAGAAATGTGCGTTAGCACTTTTGCAATTAGGTTTTGATGGTGTTGCTTTGGGTGGCTTTGGAATTGGCGAAGCGCAAAATGATATGTTTAATATTATTAAACAAACAAAAAAAGTTTTGCCCGAAAATAATTGTACTTATGTTATGGGGATTGGTTCGCCTTTAGAAATTCTTAATTGTGTTTCTGTTGGTGTTGATTGTTTTGATTCTGCTTATCCTACTAGGATGGCGCGACATGGTTTAATTTTTACTTCTGTGGGAAACATTCAAATTGATAAAAGCATTAATAAAAATTCTTTTTTACCACTGGATGATTCTTGTGATTGTTTTGTTTGTAAAACTTATTCTAGAGCGTATTTGCACCATTTGTTTAAGACTCATGAACAAAATGCACATATTCTTCTTTCATATCATAATATTTATTTTATTCAAAACTTAATAAAAAATATTAGGGTTTCTATTAAAGAAAATAATTTTAATATTTTTAAAAAAGAGTTTGAATTAAAATATATAAAAAAATTTTGATAAGTTTTATATTTATTAAAAAAGTTAATATTTTTTTTATATTAAATAAAAAAATTGGTTAACAAAATAGTTTTTTTTATTTTATTAACCAATGTTCTTTTTTTAAACGTCTTCTATTCCGTTTTCGGTTATTCTATATAGTGCTTCTCCATCTGGCAGTGATGGTGAATCCACTAATTTTGCAACTCTTTTATCTTCTTTACTTTTTCTTAAATATAGTCTAGTTTTTGTTGCGTGTCCAACAATGTTTCCTCCAACTGGGGTTGTTGGATCTCCAAATAAGATGTCTGGCCTTTCCATTACTTGGTTTGTTACTAGTACTACAATATTATACATTTCTGCAACTTGTTGTAATGTTCGCAAATGTTTGTTTAACTTTTTTTGTCTTTCAGATAAAGTTCCACGTCCAATATATTCTGCTCTAAATTGGGCCATTAGTGAATCTACTATCAGTAATTTAATGTTTTTTTCTTTTATCATGTCTTTTGATTTTTCTGCGAGAATCATTTGGTGATCTGCATTATATGCTCTTGCTACATGAATATTTTTTAATGTTTCTTCAACATCTAATCCTAATTTTTTTGCTACTTGTATTATTCTTTCTGGTCTAAAAGAATTTTCAGAATCAATATACAAACAACCGCCTTCTAATCCACCTAATTCTTTTGGTAATTGTACTGTTACTGCGGTTTGAAAACACCATTGGCTTTTTCCTGATGCCATTTTTCCATAAACTTCGGTGATAGATTGTGTTTCTATTCCTCCACCAATTAAGGTGTCTAATTCTTTTGATCCTGTAGTTATTCTTCCGACTAATTTTCTTTTTTCAGCTAAAATATCTGCTGATTCAAATCCCATTTCAAGCGCGTCTCTTGCTGCTTTAATTGCTTTGTCTGCTGTTCCGTCTCCTAATCCCGCGATTTCTTTTAATTCCATTGGGGATGCTATTGCCATGGATTCTAATGTTTTAAAACCTGCATCCATTAATTTTTTTGCTGCTGCTTCACCCACTCCTGGTAAATCGTTAATTGTTTCTATTTTTTTCGCCATTTAATCACCTCATGTAGAACACATTGAAAACATAATTGGCGCAATATATTCCCTTGCGTTCTTTAGTAATTCTTCTGCTATTGTTATTTATAAATAAGTGTTAGGTTTAATGCCGTTGAATATTTTTTAAAAAAATTTGTCCTAGTTTGTGAGATTTTAGTAATTAGCTTTATTAATCTATTATTGCTTGAATATAAAATGCCGATTTTTTTAGAATAAAAATTATTATTTTAACACAATACTTTGTTGTGAATTTATTTAATATTTTTTTCTAAATGAAATAATTTTTTGTGATAAATTGTTTTATTATGGCGTAAGCATCGTATATGATTTTTATCATTTTTAAATTTTTGAAGTGTTATTATGGATTGTAAATGTAATGAATTGCGAGTTTGGTTAAAAAAAGAAATTTCGCATCTTGAGGAAGTAAAACAAGATGTTTCTTTTGAAAGTACGCTTGGGAAAATAATTGATGCGAAAATATTTTCTTATTTAACAGTTTTAAATGGTCTGGAATAATTGGTTTTAGTTTAAATTTTTTTTTGTTATTTTTTGTTTTTTTCATTTTCCAAAATAACCATATTTTTTTCTCATTTCGATTATTTTTCCACAAGTTAGTGTTCCTTCTGGGCAAATTCCTTTTGTACAGGGTGGTCCAGCTTGATCATAAATAATTGGCGCGGTTTGTTTGAGTAATTCTAATTTTTTGTTATAAAGATTTCGTATTTCCCATTGTGCGTTATTACAAGTTCTTTCTGATAAAATATCATTGTCCATTCTTGCGTTTGTTGAAGAAATTAATTTTATTATATCGCAATTTAACAATAAATAATTTGCTGTTGTTTGTAATTTTTTTTCAATTAGTTTTTTTCTAAATTCTTTTATTTGTTTTATTTTATTTTCAAATTCTTTTAATATTTCATTATTTTGTTGTATTGATTCTGGAATTATAACATTTCTTTGTAAAGGAATATTCTCAAATTGTTCTCTAATGTTCGATGGTAATCTATGTCTTTCAAACTGATGATAACATGTTAGTGACATCATTAAACCAAAATTTGTTCTTGCGTGTTCTATTATTGAAGTGTGTCCGTATCCCATTACTCTTTGAGTTATTCCCTTTGATTTTTCTAATGCGTTTTCACTCCAATCTAGTTTTATTTTAGAAGGAGTATCTTCGCTAGTGGATGTTATTGCACCTAATGCACTTCGGATGATGGAATTTTCAAAATTATTTATTAATATTACGTTATTTTCTTCATTAATTTTTTCAAATTGTTTTTTTTCAAATTCAATAATTTGTTCTTCTTGGATTCTATTTTCTGAAAATTTTTCAATTAACATTATAATTTTTTCTTTTCCAATAACCTGTTTTATTTTTTCTAACAATTCTTTGCTTTCAGCATTATCTAATCTTTTTATAGTTTTAAAAAAATTTATTATTTTTGAAAAGTTTAATGTTACAAAAACATTGGTGGTAGTTGCTAATGGTAAAATATATCTTCCATCTTCAATTTTTATTCCATATAAATAATCTTTTGTTGTTGCTTTTCTTCCACAAAATCCTTCGTTTACTTGTGTTATTTTTCTATAAAAATCAATTAATTCTAAAACATTTTTCTTGTATTCATTTTCTAATTCGTTTCCAATTATTTCATTAGGTACAATAAAAGAAGTTTCACCCATTTTTACATATCTTTGACTTTGTTGAGTATAACTGTCCAGCCCTTCACAAATATGGTGGCTTAATAATCTTGAACAATTTTCTATGCTAAAAGAAAAATTAATTATTTTTGCGAGTTCGTTAAAACTTGCTTCGTTAAGATTGTGAGTTTGCAAATATTTTTCTAATTCCTCGATAAATTCGTCGTTTTTTTCAACAAGGGTTATTTCCATTATGAAATAATTATCGCAATTGTTTTTTATAATTAATTGAATTAATTTTTTTATTTTTATTAGTTTACTTTTTTGTTATGTTGTATTCTATTACTTAGTTTTAAAATAAGTTGTTACTAATTTTTTGTATGCTTGTTGGAATTGTTGGTTTGAATGGCTCTGGAAAAGACGCGGTTGCTAATATTTTAAAAGAAAAATATTCTTTTTTACATTATGACTTGGGCCAAACCATAAGGGATGAACTAAAAAAAATAGGTAAAAATTATTTAGATCGAAATGAAATGATTGTATTGGGTAATTCTCGTAGAAAAGAATTTGGTTCAAATTATTGGGTTAAATTATTACTTAAAGATTATTCTCCTCAAAAAAAATTCGTTTTAACTTCTATTAGAAATCCCCTTGAAGCCGAAGAAATAATTTCTAAAAACGGTATTATTATAGAAGTTTTTTGCGATGTTAAAACAAGGTTTAATCGAACTGTAGATAGAGTGAAAAATAATTCTAACGCGCATGGTGATGTAATAAGTTTTGAAGAGTTTGCTGTTAAAGAAAAAGTAGAATTAGAAAGTACTGATCCTACAAAACAACAATTGTTAAAAAGTATTAGTTTTGCTAAATATAGGATTAATAATAATGGGTCTTTAAAAGAATTAGAAGATCAAATAAATATTATAGCAAAGGAGTTAGTGTTTTAACATGGATTATTTTAGGCCGAGTAAAGATGAATATTATTGGAATATTGCTAAAGCAGTTGCTGAACGTACTACTTGTATGTCTGTTAAGGGTGGAGCTTTAATTGTTAGAGATGATCAAATTATTTCTGCGGGTTATGTTGGAGCTCCGCGTAATACAAAAAATTGTTTTGAAATAAAAACTTGTTTGCGTCGCGAATTAAATGTTCCGTCTGGTCAAAGATATGAGTTGTGTCGTTCTGTTCATGCTGAACAAAACGCGATTATTAATTCTGCTCGTTCCGGATCGTCTTTGTTAGGTGGTACAATGTATTTGTATTTTGCTAAGCGAACTGAGAATGGGGAAAAATTTGTTCTAGCATATCCTTGTTTTATTTGTAAAAAAATGATTATTAATGCTGGACTAAATCGTTTTGTTGGAAACGATGAAAGTGGTAAACTTGTTTCTTATAATATTGCTGATTGGGCAAAAGATTGGCAAGATCATGATATGCTTTATGATTCAATTAAATATGATTCTAAATATGATACGAATGTGGTTAAATGAGAGGAAAATTAATTGTTTTAGAAGGAACGGATAGTAGTGGTAAAACCACACAATATAATAAATTAATTGAACGATTAGAATCTGATGGTAAAGAAATTGTTAGGTACCATTTTCCAAAACATGGTAATCTTTTTGGTGAAGTGGTTGATGATTATTTAATGGGAAAATTTGGTAGAAAAGAAGATTTGTCTCCAGAATTTATTGCCATGCTTTATATGACGGATTTTTATAATTCAAAAAAAGAAATGGAATTAGTTTTAGATCAAGGAAAACATATTATTCTTTCGCGTTTTTTTTCATCTACTCTGACTTATCAAGTTGCTCTAACTCCAAGTGATAAAAAAGAAATTGTTTGGAATTGGATTACAAAAGTTTGTGATTTATTGCCTAAGCCAGATTTAACTTTGGTGTTAACAGTGGATCCAGAAATTTCTAAAAAATTATTGGATAATCCAAATAATGCTGATGCTTACAAAAAAGGTGCAATTAAAGATCAACATGAAGATGATTTTGAATTTCAAAAAAACGTGTTTAAAGAATATGCGCGAAATATTGATTTGCTTGGTTGGAAAAAAATTGATTGCGTTAAAAATAATTCTTTAATGTCTATAGATGAAATTCATGAAAAAATTTATTCTATTGTAAAAAATATTTTTGATTAATATTATTATTTTGGGGGATTAGAATGTTTGAAAACTTGAAAAAAAATGATTTGGTAATTGCTAATTTGATTTTAGCAGAAAAAGAAAGACAAATGAATGGTTTAGAATTAATCCCTTCTGAAAATCTTGTTTCAAAATCAGTTTTAGAAGCTCTTGGTTCTTATCCTGTTAACAAATATTCTGAAGGTTATCCTGGTAAAAGATATTATGGGGGTAATGAATTTATTGATGAAATAGAACAATTGGCGATTGATAGATTAAAACAATTGTTTAATGCGGAGCATGCTAATGTTCAACCAAATTCGGGTTCGCCTGCGAACATGGCAGTATATTCTGCACTGTTATCTCCTGGGGATAAAGCACTTGGATTAAAATTAACTGAAGGTGGACATTTAACTCACGGTCATAAAGTAAATTTTTCTGGTAAAACATATAACTTTTTACAATATGGCGTGGATAAAGAAACTGAAATGTTAGATTATGATGCTATTCTAGACCTGGCTAGAAAAGAAAAACCAAAATTAATTCTGTCGGGTTTTACAGCGTATCCTCGTAAAATTGATTTTAAAAAATTTAGAGAAATTTGTGATGATGTAGGCGCATTTGCAATGGCTGATATTTCGCATATTGGTGGGTTATGTGCTACGGGAGTTCATGAAAATCCAGTTCCTTATTTTGATGTGGTTACAACAACAACGCATAAAACATTACGTGGGCCTAGAAGTGCTGTTATAATGTGCAAAGAAGAATTTGCAAGTAAAATTGACAAAGCAGTTTTTCCTGGTTTACAAGGTGGTCCTCACGAACATGTTATTGCTGCCAAGGCAGTTGCTTTCAAAGAAGCTCTTGAACCAAAATTCAAAGATTATACTATTCAAATAGTTAAAAATGCTAAACAATTAGCTTCATCTCTAACTGATTTAGGATATCGCTTAGTTACTGGTGGTACTGACACACATTTGTTATTAGTAGATGTTCGTTCTAATGGTATTTCTGGGATTGATGCGGAAAAAGCTCTTGAGAAAGCGGGTATTTATTGTAATAAAAATACCATTCCTTTTGAAATTGGTTCTCCTTGGGATCCTAGCGGGGTACGAATTGGCACTCCCGTTCTTACAACTAGAGGGATGAAAGAAAGTGAAATGAAACAAGTAGCTGAATTTATTCATAATGCATTACAAAACCGGTTGGATGATTTTAAATTAAAAGAAATAAAATTTAATGTAAAAGAATTTTGTAAAGATTTTGATTTTTACAAAGATTAGTTTTTTTATATTAATTTTTTTATTTAAATTTATTTTCTTCAAATTTGTTTTGTTGTGTTATCTTTTAATTTATTTATTATAATTTACAAAATTTTTGTTTATTTTTTTATTCATTTTAATTGAATTTATTAAGTTTTTTTAATTATATTATTTTTAAAAATTTTATTCGTAAAAAAATTGAACTATTTTTATTGTTTTTTTTCGTTTTCCAAATTAACTTTTTGTAGTTTTAACATTTTTTCTTATTTTTATCCTAGTTTTAATTGTTTTTTGGTTCGGATTTTGTCTTATGTATATTGTCCGGATAAACTTTATAAACTTCTAAATCTTTCATAATTTTATAAATGAAAAAAGTGATATTTTATGCCTAGATTTGTAATTAAAAGAGACGGTTCGAAAGTTGCGTTTAGTGAAAAAAAAATTCAAGTTGCTATTTGGAAGGCTGTTAAGAGTGTTGGTGGGACTGATGAAAAAAAAGCAACTCATGTTGCGCAAGTAGTTATTGAAAGAATAAATAATCGTTTTATGTTAGAAGATGTTCCAACAGTTGAACAAATTCAAGATGTGGTTGAAGAAGTTTTAATTAAAGCTGGTCATGATAAGGTTGCAAAATCCTATATTTTGTATCGTCATCAACACGAATTAATGAGGGCTAGGGAAGAAATGCTTTCTGATTTTGATGTAATTGATTCTTATGTTACTCAAGAAGATTGGCGTGTTAGAGAAAATTCTAATATGGCTTATTCTTTACAAGGTTTAAGAAATCACATTTCATCTAATTTAGTTTCAAATTATTGGTTAATGAAAATTTATCCTGCTGAAATTGCTAACGCGCATAAAGAAGGAATTTTTCATATTCACGATTTAAGTGAATTAAGTGTTTATTGCGTTGGTTGGGATTTAAAGCAATTATTAATTGAAGGTTTTAAGGGTGTTCGGGGAAAAATAAGTTGTGCTCCTGCTAGACACTTTCGTTCAGCATTAGGTCAAATAGTAAATTTCTTTTATACTCTTCAAGGAGAAGCAGCGGGTGCACAAGCGTTTTCTAATTTTGATACTTTACTTGCACCGTTTATAAGATATGATAATTTAACTAGAAAAGAAGTTAAACAAGCTTTACAAGAATTCTTGTTTAATTGTAATGTTCCGACAAGAGTTGGATTTCAAACTCCGTTTGAAAATATTACTCTTGATTTAGTTGTTCCAAATAAAATGAAAAATTTGCCGGTAATAATTGGTGGTAAACCAATGGAAGCAACTTATGGTGATTTTCAAGATGAAATTGATTTGTTTAATGATGTTCTTGCAGAAGTAATGGTTGCAGGAGACGCTGATGGAAGAATTTTTACTTTTCCAATTCCAACTTATAATATTACAAAAGATTTTGATTGGGATAATAAAAAATTAGATCAAATTTGGGATATGACTGCTAAATATGGGATACCATATTTTTCTAATTTTGTTAATAGTGATATGGATGTTGATGATGCAAGAAGTATGTGTTGTAGATTAAGGCTTGATAATAAACAATTAGAAAAACGTGGTGGGGGATTGTTTGGTAGTGCACCTATGACTGGTTCTATTGGAGTTGTAACAATTAATTTGCCTAGAATTGGTTACTTGGCCGATAATGAAGAAGAATTTTTTAACATGCTTGTTTCTGCAATGGATTTGGGAAAAGAATCTCTTATTATTAAAAGAAAAACTTTAGAAAATTTAACTCAAAATGGATTATATCCATATTCCTCTTTTTATCTTCGCGGGATTAAAGAAGACACAGGTCAATATTGGAAAAATCATTTTTCTACTATTGGTTTAATTGGAATGAATGAAGCATTATTAAATTTTATGAATAAAACTCTTTTCCAAGAAGAAGGAATCGCGTTTGCTAAAAAGGTAATGCTTTTTATGCGAGATAAATTAGTAAAGTATCAAGAAGAAACTGGGGATTTATTTAATTTAGAAGCTACTCCTGGTGAGGGGACATCTTATAGGTTAGCAAAAATGGATAAGAAAAAATATCCTGATATTATTGTTGCTAATGAATCTAAAGCAAAACAAGGTGTTGCCCCATATTATACTAATTCCACTCAATTGCCAGTAAATTATACTCATGATTTGTTTGATGCGCTTGATAAGCAAGATGATTTACAATCTTTGTATACTGGTGGAACAGTATTTCATGTTTTTATTGGAGAAAAACTTCCTTCGGGGGAAGCTGCAAAAAATCTTGTTAGAAAAATAACAGACAATTATAAATTGCCGTATGTTTCGTTAACGCCAACATTTAGTATTTGTCCAATACATGGATATATTTCTGGCGAACACGAATATTGTCCGATTTGTGATAAAGAAGATTCTGTTAGTAAAGTAGTTCCAAGAATTTTTGATAAAAAGGAGGCGAATTAATTTTATTTCAAACATTTATTGTTTGATTTTATTTTTAATATTGGGGTGATAATAAATGGTTAAAACAAAATGTGAAGTGTATAGTAGAGTTGTTGGGTATATTAGGCCAGTTGAACAATGGAATGATGGAAAACAAGCTGAATTTCATGATAGAAAAATGTTCTCTGATAAAACAAATCCAGCTAATAATAATCAATCTAGCATTTGCTAAATAATTTTTTTAAGTTAGTATTTGATAGATTATAATTATTTATTAAATTCTAACTTTTACTATGTTTTAGCAATTGTTAGTTTTTTTAAATTTAATATTTAGTATTTTAAAAGTTATTAGTTTTAATTTTTTAATTTAATTAAGGGGTAATAAAATTGTTTATTGGTGGATTAGAAAAAACGACTCTTATTGATTTTCCTGGAAAAATCGCTTGTATTGTTTTTCTTGTGAATTGTAATTTTAAGTGTCCTTATTGTTATAATAAAGAATTAACTGCGTTTAAATTATTTAAAAAATCTGGTCGTCAATTAATCCCTGAAGAAGAATTTTTTTCTTTTCTTAAAAGTAAGAAAAATATATTAGATGGTGTTGTTATTACTGGTGGTGAACCGACTTGTTCTCCTGGAATAATTTTGTTTGTTGAAAAAATTCGGTCAATGGGATTTGCTGTTAAATTTGATTCAAATGGTAGTAATCCAAAAATTTTAAAAGAATTAATTGATAAAAAATTAGTTGATTATTTTGCAATGGATCTAAAAGCTCCATTATCAAAATATAAAGAAATTACGCGTAGTGCTGTTACTAAAAAAAATATTTTAGATTCTATTGAATTATTAGTTAATTCTAATATTCCTTGTGAATTTAGAACAACACTTTTTCCAAAATTATTAGTAAAAGATTTTGAAGAAATGGCATTGTTAATTCCTAATCAAAAATGGTTTTTACAAGAAATGGATCCTAAACATGCTTATGAAGCTAAGGTTAGGCGAATGAAACCAATGAAAAAAACTAAGATTGATAAAATAATTAAGTTGGCTAAATTGACAACTAAAATTGAATTAAGGAATTAGTTTTTTAAAAAATGGGTTTTCTTATTTTTTATTTGTAGTATTATTAATAGTTTTTATTTTTTGTTTGACTTTTATATTATTTCTCTAACATTAAATTCATTTTCATTATTGTATGAATTAGTTTTTTCATAACCAAATAATTTTAATTCGTGTCCTTTTAATTTTTCGTTTAATTCTTCAATTATTGTATTAGAACTTTTTGTATTTATTTCTTTTTCAAATTCTTCTTGGCTTAAATTTATTGCTTCAAGAGCAGTGTTTCCAAAAAATGTTGCGCTTATCTCGCTAGTGTCATCTTCTATAATTATGTTAATAACTGCTTTTTTAATTTCTTTTACTTCTCCGCAAATATCACAGATATTATTATTACTTTTTTTCCCACATTTGTCACAAGCGTTAAAATATAATATTCCTTGTTTTATTTCTTTGATTTTTGCTTTTATTATAGTATTTTCATTTTGAGTTAATTGATTAATTGTTTTTTCATTAATATTTTCTTTTAATATTTCTATTGTTTTTGGAACAGTTTTTTTAGAATTATTTATTATAGAATTATATCCTAAATGTAATTCTATCCCGTACATTCCTTGTTTAGTGTAAGCATTTTTAATTTCTATTGCTTGGCCGTCTTCAAGTTTTTGTAATTCTTCTGCCTTTTCATTCCAAGCAGTTGCTCTTAGAATTGCGGTTTCGTCTCCAAATTGAAAATTACAAATTTTTCCTTTTTTATCATTACTTTCAAATTCTTTACAAGGGAATTTTCGCAGTATTCTTCCAAGTACATTAATACTATTTAATCCTGATTTTAATTCACTAATTTTTTCAAACTCTTCTTCTTTTTTGTTTATTATTTCAATACTTCCATTATATCCTAAGCTTAATTGTTTTCTTTCATTATAACTTGTTATGAATCCATTAATTATTTTTATTTCGCTTCCTTGTGTTAAATTATAATTATCTATTTGATCATTCCATAATGTTAGTCTAATTATTCCAGTTTCATCTTCTATTAGTATTGAATTAGTTTTCCCAATTTTCCCGTTTTTTTCAAATTCTTTTATTGGATAAATTGTTTTAATATTCCCTCTTGTCTCAAAATCTTTCATTCCTTCTTGTAAATCATTTATTTTTAATTCTGGGCCAATATCTTTTTTTAACCCTAATTCTTTTTGAACCATAAATGTTGCGCCTTGTCTTGTTAGTAATCCTGAAAATTTTTCTCGTTTAATATCAATTAATTTGTTTATTTCATCTATTTGTTTGCCTGTTTTTTGACTCATTTCAAGTATAAGAGTTTCAATATTTTCTTCCATATTCATTAATTCTAACAAAACCCTTTTTAAATAAATGAATTTTTTTATTTTGGTTTATTAACCTTTTTAAAAAAACAATGCCTTTTTATATTTGTTTTTTCTATTGTTTTGTATGAATTCTGGTAAAGTTTATTCAAAATTATTATCTCAATTAAAAGAAGAAGCTGGAGCATTATTTTTAGTTATTGATCCTCCTAATCAATCGCCTCTTCAAGCGGGTAAACTTGCAAAAATTGCTGAGGATTCTGGTGCTAAAGCAATTGCTGTTGGGGGTTCTCTTGGTGCACAAGGAAAATTATTAGATGATACTTTAATTGCAATAAAAGATTCTTGTTCTATTCCAACAATATTATTTCCTGGAAATATTGCAACACTTTCTCATGTTGCTGATGCAATTTATTTTATGTCAATGTTAAACAGTAATGATCCTTATTATATTTCAGGTGCACAAGTAGCATCTTCTTTTCCAATAAAAAAATTAGGTTTAGAGGTTATTCCAACAACATATATTATTGTTGAACCTGGTAGAGCTGTTGGGTTTATGGGTAGAGCACAATTAATTCCTAGGAATTTAAATTATTTAGCAGCAGCGAATGCACTTGCTGGTGAATTTATGGGTTCAAAATTAGCTATTCTTGAATCTGGTGGCGGTGCAGATATGCCTGTTACAAAAGAAATGATTTCTTATACAAAAAAAACTATTTCAATTCCATTATTAATTGCAGGTGGAGTAAACAAGCCAGAGTATGCGTTTGATTGTATTTCTTCCGGTGCTGATATTATTCATGTTGGGTCTGCAATAGAAAAAGCTGGTTCAGAAAAAGAAGCAGCGAGTAGATTAAAAAAAATGTGTGCTGCAGTTAAACAAGGTGCTAAAGCAAAAGAATAATTTTTATTTTTTTTAATAATCTAGTTTTTATTTTTTGATGAATATCTTATTTTTTGTTTTTTTTGTTAATAAAAAATTTTGTTAATAAAATATGAGTTATTCCAAAAGCAATTGTAAATAGAATTGCCGTTAAAAAATCTAGTTCTCCTGAAAAAATATATTTTACTATTAAAAAAGCAAGTCCTCCAAAAATCGCGCCTATGATTCCTGCAGAATATTCATTTCTTTTTATCATAAAATAAAGTAATATTTAACGTGTTATAAATGTTTTGCAATATGCGTTGTGTAGAATATTTGTTGATTTATTAATTATTTTTTAATTTCTCTCACTACGCTTTGTATTGATTCGTCAATAGAATATTTATGTTTAAATCCAATTGAATTTATTTTATCTAAATTATAATTTCTGTGTTTTGATAAGTGTCTAATATTATGGTTTGTTAAAATTTTTATTTTAAATATTCTTCCAATTAATATTGCAAGTTGTGTTGGTATTGTAAGCATTATTTCTTTTTTGCCTAATTCCTTTTTTATTTTTTTACAAAAATCTTTTAATGTTAGTTTTTCTTTTCCTGCGACTAAATATATTTCGCTAGGTTGTCCATTTTCTAAAACCGTTATTATTCCATTAACTAATTCGTCAACACATATTATTTGAAAAATATTTTTTCCATTACAAGGTAAGGGTGTATTTTTTTCTAATAATTTTATTAGATTTTTCCAATAATTATTATTTCCAAATATCATTGCACTTCTAATAATATTAATGTGAATTTCTTCTTGGCGGTTTAAAATAATTTGTTCGCCTTCTAATTTACTTTTTTCATAAAGTGTTTCTGGCATTGTATCTGAGTTTTCATCAATAATTCCTTTTGTTAATCCGTATACTCCGGTACTGGATAAAAAAATAAATTTTGTTACGCGTGCATTAATACTTTCTTCTATTAAATTTCTTGTTCCTTCAACATTAATTTTCCACAAATCTTTGTTTTCATCATCAATTATCCCTGCTAAATGTATTACTACATCAATTTTTTTTAAATTAGATTTTAGTTGTTTTGCGTTTAAAATATTTTGCCCGTTTGTTTTATCAAATCTGATTACGTCAAAACCTTTTTTTTCTAATTCTATTGTTAATTTTTTTCCAACTAATCCTTCTGATCCGGTAATAAGTATTTTCATAATAGATTATTGTTAGTTTTTTATTTTAATGCTTTCGTTTATAAAAAAAGTGTTAAAATTAATTCTGGATAAAATAATGCTATTATTGTCCCAATAAAAATAAAGGGTCCGAATTTTGGCAAATTTCTTAAAACAATTATATTTGTTATTTTATTTTTTAATAATAATTGTTTTTCAAATTCCCCTATTAATGATTTTCCTTTTAAAATATTTTTTATGATTTCATTATTTGTTTCGCCTATTAATTCGTCTTCTTCTAAATCTTTTACTTTTATTTTTTGTTCAAAAAATTCTTGTTTAATTCCGCGTTGTAGTGCAAAATAAATTAATCCAGTTATTAAAGGTAATATTAGTAGCAAAACAAAATTTAATTTTATTATCGTGGCAGTAGTCATTATTATAAAATAAAAAATTAGTATTATGCTAATTATTATTGCATTAAAAATTCCTTTTTTTTCGCGTTTTAAATTTATTCCTAATCTATAATATTTAATCGTATAATAAATTGAATAAAACATCATTGCAATAAGTGCTGAAAAGAAAAAAAGCGTTATTAAAAAATCTATTTTGTTAAATGGGTTAAGCAATGCGATTCCTGTGAATAATTTCACATCTCCTCCACCAATTTTACCAAATTTATATGTAATTAATAATAAAATAAAAATAATTATTCCACTAAAAAGATTGAATAATTGAAATTGCATTATGCTAAAAATTCCTCCGAGAATAATCATTGGGATTGTAATCCAATCATAAATATAACCTGTTTTTGCGTCGGTTATTCCGCCCAGTAAAATGCCAATAAAAAGAATTGCTTGTTGAATAATATTTATCATTTTATCCCTCTTTTTAAATTATATTATTTTTAATTTATTTTTTTAGTTATGTCTTTTGATTGAATTTAGGTATGATTATTATTTTAATTTAAATTTTATTTGATTAAATTATTTTTTCGCGTTTTTTTTTTATTTATTTTAATCTAAACTTTTTTTTCATTGATTTTCTTCCTTGTAATCCTTGCATTAATTTGCCAATATCGCGTTCGCCCATTTTAGTCATTGTTTGTTCATTCATTCCTTTGAATTGTTTAAACATTTTTTTCATTTTTTTAAATTGTTTTATTAATTCTCTTATTTCTTTAATATCTTTTCCAGCTCCTTTTGCAATTCGTTCTATTCTGCTCCTGTTTAATAGGTCAGGTTCAATTCGTTCTTGTTCTGTCATTGAATCAATTATTATTTTAAATGATTCCATTTTTTCTTGACCTATTTCCATCGCTTCTTTGGGTAATTTGTTTCCCATTCCTAGCATTTCCATTACTTTATTTAATGGCCCAAGTTTTTTTGTTGCTTTTAATTGTTCATAGAATATTTTAAAATTAAGATTTCCTTTCATCATTTCTTCTGGTGAAAGATTGTCCATTTCAATTTCTTTTACTTTTTCTAATAATCCTTCTAAATCTCCATATCCCATTATTTTTGATAAATACCTGTTTGCATCAAATGCTTCAAATTCATTTATTTTTTCTCCTGTTGAAATAAAATATACGCTTGAGCCTGTTTCGTTACAAGCTACTATTGCCCCCCCACCTTTTGAACTTCCATCCATTTTGGTTATTATTACTCCGTTTACTCCTATTGCATTGTGAAATGCTTGTGCTTGTTTTTTTGCTAGATTCCCAATGTCTGCACTTATAACCAACCATTTTTCATCTGCGTTAAAAGTTTTATCAATATCTTGTATTTCTAATACTAGTTCTTCATCTAATCCAGATCTTCCTGCAGAATCACAAATTATTAAATCGTGAGTTTCAAATTTTTTTAATGCTTCTTTAATTATTTTTGAAGGGTTTTTTTCTTTTTTTATTCCAAAAAAATCTATTCCTGCTGTTTTTGCATTAGTTTCTAATTGTTCGTATGCTGCTGGTCTATAAGTGTCTGCTGCAATTACTCCAACTTTTCTACCTCGTTTTTTATACCATAATCCTAGTTTTCCTGTAGCAGTAGTTTTTCCAGAACCAAATAATCCACATAATAATATTTTTTTAGGTTCTTTTGGATATTCTTTTCCGCCTAGCATTTCTATTAATTCGTCATAAATTACTTTTGTAATGTGTTCTTTTTGGCTTAAGTTTCCGCTTGGTTTTTCTAATGCTTTTTTTTCTATTTTTTTAGATAAGTTTAGCACGGTGTTTATTTCAACATTTGAATTTATCAGTGCTCTTTGGATATCTTTTATAGATTCTTTTACTATTTGCTCATTTATTATTCTCGCACCTGAAATTTTGTCTATTGCACTTCTTAATTTTTCTCCAAGCATACTAATTTTTTGTGGAAAAGTCTTTTAATTTTGTTTTATTTGTTTTTTGTTGATTATTTGTTAAAAAATAGTATTGTTTGCTAGGTTATTATTTTTTTTATTAATTTATTTGTCATAGTTTTTATTTTAACTATTCGAAAATTTATTTTGGGTAATAGCAAATCTTTTTAATAACATATTTAACAAATATATTAAAGGTGATTTTTTTGATTGAGTTAATGTTATGGGGTTTAGTAATTTTATTAGTAATATTAGTGTTATGGTTTGTTTTAACATACAATAATCTAATTTCTTCTGAAAAAAAGGTTGAGAATGCTTGGGCACAAATTGATGTGCAATTAAAAAGACGTGCGGATTTAATACCAAATTTAATTGAAACAGTTAAGGGGTATGCTAAGTTTGAACAAAAAGTTTTGACTGATGTTACAAAAGCAAGAACAGCTATTCTTTCAGCAAAAACTCCAAAAGATGCTGCTAAGGGAGAAAACATGCTTTCTGGAGCTTTAAAAAGTATTTTTGCTGTTGCAGAAAGTTATCCTACATTAAAAGCTAATGAAAATTTTAAAGCTTTACAAGAAGAACTTTCTAGTACGGAGAATAAGGTTTCTTTTGCTAGACAATTCTATAATGATATGGTAATGAATTGGAATACAATGATTTTACAATTTCCAACAAATATTGTTGCAAATATTTCTGGTAGAAATAAGAATAAAGAATTTTTTGAAGCAGAAATTTCTGAAAGAAAAAGTGTAAAAGTAGATTTTTCTGATTTAAGTAAATAAGTTTAAACAAATAATATTTTTTTAAAATGAAATTTGTTTGTTTAATCTTTTATTTTTTTAGAAATAATTTTAGTTGGGTGATTTGATGGATTTTTATACACAAATTTCTAATAACAAAAAAATGACTTATGTGTTGTTTTTAATGTTTTTTTTATTAATTGGGTTCCTTTCTTTTATTTTTTCTTTTGTTTTAGATATTTATTATGGTTCTGGTTTTATATTATTTTTTTCTATTTTTGGGGTTCTCACAATTTTATTTTCAGTAGTGTCTTATTATAATTCTGATAAAATTGTGACTAGTATTACTGGTGCTAAAGAAGCTTCTAGAGAAGAGTTTAAACAATTATATAATATTGTTGAAGAACTTTGTTTAGCTTCTGGTTTGCCTATGCCAAAAATTTTTGTTATAAATGATATTGCTATAAATGCGTTTGCTACTGGTCGTGACCCAAATCACGCAGTTGTTTGTTTTACGATGGGGTGTTTACAAAAATTAAATAGGGAACAATTACAAGGTGTTGCTGCGCATGAGTTAAGTCATATAAAAAATTATGATGTTAGAACAATGACTCTGGCGACAGTGCTTGTGGGGATAACGGTTTTACTTTCGGACTTGTTGTTAAGAATGTTTATTTTTGGTTCAATTAGGAATAATAGTAATTCAAAAGATAATAATGGATTGATTGTGGTTATTGCAATAGTAGTTTCTATTGTTCTTGCTTTAATTACACCTATTGTTGCAAGGATGATTACATTTGCGATTTCTAGAAAAAGAGAGTTTGTTGCAGATGCTTCTGCGGTTGAAATGACTCGTAATCCTCATGGTTTAGCTTCTGCTTTAGAATTAATTTCAAAAGATTCTAGTAAATTAATTTCTGCTAATAAAGCTACTGCCCATTTATATATTTCTAATCCTCTTAAAGGTCAAAAGATTTTTTTAAGTAATTTGTTTTCTACTCATCCTCCTATTGAAGAACGGATTAATGCTTTGAAAGGA
Organism: Candidatus Iainarchaeum sp.; assembly: GCA_028702895.1. Lineage (GTDB taxonomy): Archaea > Iainarchaeota > Iainarchaeia > Iainarchaeales > JAAZKV01 > JABIDZ01. The sequence continues at coordinate 32,072 of JAQVNZ010000001.1, forward strand.
ATAAAAAATTAGGTTGAAAAACTAATTGGATCATATATTAAAATAGTTTTTGTTTTAAAATGATAAAATGCATTGTGTAAACCTATATCATTTATTCCATTTTTTTTAAGTAAACTTCCAACGTTTGCAAATGTTTGTAGGGCTTCAACTGGAATCTTTTTTTTTGGTTTTATAACATTTTCAAATAAATTTATTGCTTCTTTTCTATCAAAATAATCTGTTACAATAATTCCTTTATTTCTTCCAACATTAGTGTATATTATGTGTGGTGTTATTACTTGTACTTTTATTTTTTTTTGTTTCCATTTATGTTTTATTATTTTTTCTGCGTGAATAATTCCTACTATGTTTAGTGTTGTTGCTAAATTAGTTGCGTATTTTACGAAAAACTTTTGTTTATTGATTTTGACTGAATATACTCCTTGGTTTTGACTGCCTTTGGTTATTCCATTGTATTCGCTTTTAATTATTGCGCCTGTTTGTTTACAAGTAATTGTTTTATTCATTGCTAGTTTAAGTCTATTTTTGTTAAGTGTTTTATATATTTGTAATGTTGAACCAGTGTTAATTTTTCCAAAATCACGTGCTTTTTTATTAGTGCCTCGAATCCCAGTTTTTCTTTTTTGTAATTCTAGTATTTTTGGGAATTTTAATATTGAAGTTCTTTTTTTTATTTTTGTTGAAGGTAAACTCATTTTTATCACGCATTTATTATATTATTTTTTTTATTCATATTTTTTTCATTTATTTTTTTTTGTGTTATTTTTTTTATTCATATCCGTTTATATCAAAAAGTAAAATATTTTTTGTTTTGAAATGATAAAATGCATTGTGTGAATAAACATCTGATGTGTTTTCTAAATGTAGTATTTTTTGTGCTCTATTAAAATTATTTATTGCTTGTTTGGGTATGGGTGGGTTTTTATTTACAAGTGCGTCGTATAACGAAACTGCTTCGTGTAAATTAATATAATTGCTTACTAATATTCCTCTTTTTTTTGTTGAATAAATAATGTGTGGAGTTATTACTTTAACACTGTGTGTGGGTGATTTAAAATTTTTTCTAATTATGTTCGCGGCTTTTTTGATTCCAATCATGTTGAATTCAAGCATAGTTGGAGTTGAAAATTTTACAAAAAATTTTTTATTGTTGGTTGTAACTGAATATACTCCTTGATTATTTTTTCCAGGGTGACTACCATTATGTTCTTTTAGTATTACTGCGCCACTTTTTTTACAAATTACTTTTTTTTTATTAGAAAGATTTTCTAAATTGTGCACAATTGTTTTGTATATTGCAATTGCTGTTTTTGGGTTAACATGTTTAATTTCTTTACTTGTTCCAAGAAGTCCTGTTGGCCTTTTTTTGTATTGTAATCTTTTAGGGAAATGAATAAGCTCTTTTTTTTGTAAGATTCTTTTAATAGGGCCCATTATATCGCTAATAAACTAGTGTTAATTCTTTTTAATTATAATGTTGTTTAAGCAAAAATTATTTTTGCGTTTTGAAATTTTTTAATAAAATATAAATTACAATTATTTTCTTAGTTGAATTATTTTTAATTATATAATTCTATTCAAAATAAATTCTGGCGTGAAATTTTCTAAATTAGAATATTCTTGTCCTGTTCCCACAAATAATATTGGTTTTTTTAATTTGTATAATAGTGAGATAGTTGTTCCGCCTTTTGCATCTGCATCAATTTTTGTTAAAATAAATGCATCTATTCCTACTTTTTCATTAAAATCTTTTGCCATTTCTAATAATCCTTGGCCGGTATATGCTTCTCCAACATATATTTTCAAATTTGGTTTTATTACTCTTTCAATTTTTTTTAATTCTTCCATAAGATTTTTGTTTGTTTCTTGTCTTCCTGCGGTGTCAATTAATATTACATCATTTTTATTTGCGTTTGCGCTTTGTAAAGCATCATAAGCAACTGCTGCTGGGTCTGCGCCATATTGTTGTTTGATTACTTTCACATTTAATTTTTCTGCGTGCTCATTTAATTGATCTATTGCTCCACTTCTAAAAGTATCACTAGCTGCCCAAACACAACTCAAATTATGTTTTTGTAATAGGTATGTTATTTTTGCAATAGATGTTGTCTTTCCTGCTCCGTTTGGACCTAAAACAAGTATTTTGTATGGCTTTTGTGATTCTTTTATTTCTTTTATTAAGTCAATAGTTTTTGTTTCCATCATTTCTTTAAGTATTTCTTTTATGCTGTCTTTTAGATAATCGTTTATGTTTTTTGTAGAGATTTTTTTTCCAATAATCCTTTTTTTTATTTGTTCTATTATTTCTTTTGCTGTGTCTTGTTCCACATCACTTTCTAATAAACTTAATTCTAATTCGAAAAGTAGGTCTTGGATTTCGTTTTCATTTATTTCTATTTGTTTTGTAAAAAAACTTTTTATTTTTCCACTGGTCCCTATTTTGGCTTTTAATTCTCGTTTATCTTCATCAACTTTTTTTACAATTATTTTTTCTTTTGATTCTTGTTTTGTATTTTCGTTAAGGTCATTTTCAAAATAAGTTTTTTTTTTAATTTGTGCGATTTTTATTTCTTTTTCAATAAAATTTTCGTTTAAATTATTGTTTGTTTTCTTTTCTTTTATACTGTCTAATTGTGTTTTTGGTTTATTTTTTTCTATTTGAAAATTAGTTTTTTTTATTTCTTTTTTGTTTAATTCTTTATTTTTTTTATATATTTCTTTTTTATTAACTTGTTTTTTTGTAGGTGGTATTTCTTTTATTTCTTCTTCGTCTTTGGTTGGTTTTTCTTTTAATTCAACATTTTTTTTTAGTTTTTCACTAAAATTTTCTAATTTTTTTTTAAGAAATCCGAACATTTTATTTCACACTAACATTTTTGTTTTTGTCTATTTGTATTTGTTGTGCTATGTTAATCATTTCGTTTATTTTTTGTTCTGTTTTAAATAATTCTGTTTGTATTTTTCCTGCTTGCGTTTCTAAGTTAATTTTTCTTTTTTCTAACCATTTAATTGTGTCTTCTATTTTTTCTTCTTTAAATCCAGTTTCGGAAAAAGCTCTTTTACATTTTCCACTATTTTTTAGTTCTGCTTCTATTAAAACGCCTATTCCTAATTTGAAGAAAATTTTTTGGGGTTTGTTTTGTATTTCTTTAAGTGATTCAATTGTTTCATGTGTTTCTCGTAAGGTTGTTTTTATATTTTGGAAGAATTGTTGTTGGCTTTGTAGTATTGATTCTTCTCTTTGAATTAATTGTATTAATTGTTGTTCGCTTATTTGTTGATTCATTTCGTTTCAACCTCTTTTACTTCTAATATTGTTATATTCCTTCGTATTATTCTTTGTTTTCCTCCTATTAGAGAAAATACTTTTTCTTTTGCTGTTTCTTCATTTTCTGAATTAACATTTTTTGTGAATTTTTTTTCAGCATCTTTTTGTTTGTATGATCCTGGTTGTTTGTATGTTCCGGTTATTTCAAATTTTTTCATTTTTTATTCCTCCTTATTCTAATGCTTCTTCTATTCTTGTCATTTCGTGACCAGTTGTTTGTTCTCCAACAAGTATTCCTTTACTATTAGCTAGTACTGAATTTCTTATTAGTGCATCTCCTGTGTTTGCTGTTGATGCGCCACCTTTGATATTAAGTGTTTTTTCAATATTTTCTATTTCTTCTTTTGTTGCGTTTGGATTTATTAAGAATGCTTTATTTGTTAATATTATTGCTGATCCTATTACGTCTGTTCTTGCAATATTTGTTTGTAGTAGTTCTAATCCTGTTTTTTTGATTTGTTTTACATCATTTTCATTTAACGTTTTTGATACTATAATATGTGTGTCATTTAATTCTATTAAATTTCCTAGTGCGTGTTCTGTTTCTATTATTCTTACTTTTATTTCTTTTTCAATTTGTTCTATTTCTTTTTTTAATATAAAACTTGGTAAAATTATTTCTTTATTATTCATTTTTGCAAAAACTGCTAATAATGAACTGTCATAAATATTAGTTTTAATAGTTTTTACATCTAGAGTTTCCTCTATTGTTTTTAATGCTCGTTCGTCTATTGAATTTGGTACAAAGCATATATTGTCATTTGTTATAGTAAACAATCCAATATAATTTGAACCAAGAACCTTTAATTTTTTGAGTTGCATAATTCTAAATATTGAAAAACTATTTTTCTTTTTTATTTTTCGTTGTTTCTATTTTTTCATCTTTTTGTTTGATTGGTTTTTCTTCTTTTTTAGTTTCAACAATTTTTTCTTCTTTTAAATTTGGTACTTGTTCTTTTTTCTCTTCAAGTTTTTCTTTAATAGTTTTCTTCTCTTTTTTTTCTTCTTTAGCTTCAAATTTTTCTTGTGGCATTAATACGCGTATAATATTTTTATCAGTTACTAGTTTAACAGTTATTCTTCGAAGACTTTTAAATAATCCATTTTGCCATAATTCTTCGTTCACTTGATTACTTATTTTTATATTTTCAGATCTAGTTTCTTTTTTAACCGCTTTTTTTAATGCGAATAATGCTGATTTTGCTCTTTTTGTAGATGGTTTTTCAAAAACTTTTCTTAAATTAATAGTTATTATTTTTTCTTTAAATTCTTTTGCCATTATGATTCCCCCTAGTAATCTCTGCCACCTTTTTTGTGGTCTCCACTCTTTATTGTTATTTTTCCTTGTTTTCGTTGGTGTTCTTTAAATCTATCGCCAAGTGCGATGTTTTTCCAAGTTCTTTTTTGTCTTGAATTCCATAATCTTTCACCAGCTTTTTGCATTAACCAAACAGGTGCGCTTGTTACTCCGGAACCAATTTTTTTTCGTTCACTTATTTGAAAATCTTTAAATTCTTTATCTTTGTTTCTGCTCATTTCTTATCACCTTTAACTTCTTCTTTTTTTGGTGCTGTTTGTCTATTTAGCGCTTCGTGTACTTCTTTTGCTTGTTTTAAATCTTTTTTTACTTTTTCTTTTTTAATATATTTTCCTTCTTTTAATCCTTTATCAACAATTTTTGACATTTCGTTTAACAATTTTTGTCCTTTGCTCGTTAATTTTCTTCCTCTTGGTTTTGCTTTTTCTAAATATCCTGCTTGTTCTAATTTTTGAACAGCGCTTCTAATAACTTTTCCACTTGCTTTTTTGAAGTGTTCAGTTTTTACTCCTCTTCTTTGTCTTCCACCATAATAACTTCTAAGTCTTTCTGTTCCTATAACATTCCATTTGTTTGTTCGGTATAAAATGCTTGCCATTCTAACATAGAACCAATCTTCTCTTAGGGGGGCTCTTTCTCTATGCACTCCTGTTTTAACATATCCAACAAATGTTGGTTGTTCTATTTCGTTTTTAATTTTTTCAGCAGTTTCTTCTATTAAGTATATTGCTGGAACATCATTTACTCCCATTAAATCACCTTTTTCAGTGCTATTTGTTCAATTCAATTTTTTTTAACTTGAAGAACTATTAGCTAAAACAATTCCTTCAAAAAAAGCTTTTAAATGCTTGTTTTTAAATCTAAACGAAATTTTTTTTCAAATTTACAATTTATGCACTTAATAATTAGGAATGGGGGTTGTTCTAGTTTTTTTATGTTTAAAGAATAACATTTTTTACAAAATGTTTTTTTTAGTTCTTTTGGTATGCTAACATTATTTTTTTCACCAATCTTTTTTGCTAGTGTCAAATATTTTTTTGTAAGGTTTTCTTTTTCTTCAAGTGTGCTTTTTTGCATTTGATTTGCTAGTTCAAATAATCTATAAATTCTTTCAAGAGCGAGTTTTTGTTTTGAATTAATTTTTTTTTCTTGATTCATAAAGTTTTTTTGTGAGGATTTAATTAAAAATAGTGTTTTTTAGTGCGCCCGCGGGGATTTGAACCCCGACGAAAAGCTATCATCAATTTTTGTTTAATATGCTTTGCAAAAACATGGCATAAATTTATTTGCCAAATTTTTAACAAAAATTCTGGAAGGCTTCAATGCTACTATTCCATCACGGACGCGCTAGTATGTTAAATTTACTTTGTAAATTTATGATTATTAATAATTTTATTTAAGGGATTGTTTAAAAATAAAACCTCGTTATGTATACTTATTTTTTTAGGGCGGTGTATAATGGTTTTATTGCACAAAGAATGAATATTATTGCGTACCAATACCAATCCAAAGATAATATTGGTGTCCAAAGTTTGGCAATCATTAAAGTAAATCCAATCATACTTAATTTTGTAAACGAAATATCAATAACATTTAATTTTTTTACTTTTTTGTTTAAGTTTCCCATAATCTTCATTTTTTCACCTTATATTAAAAATGGTTTTATTGTATAAAATTGTTTTGTTTTAATGTTTTCTTTTTAATAAGTTCGTTTCTTTTTCTGTTATGTCTGGAAAATTTATTGTTTTTGATGGTCTGCCTGGTTCTGGTAAAGGTACTCAAATAAAAAAAGTTTTTGAATATATTTTTGATAAAGATAAAAAATTTGATAATATTCTTATTACTGATGAGCCTACGCAAGGGCCTTTTGGATTAGAAATAAGAGAATTATTTAAAAAACAAAAAACAAGTGATGATTTTAAAGATGAATTATTTGATCTTTTTGTTAAGGATCGAGAGTGGCATATTAATTCTATTATTAAACCAGCTTTAGAAAAAAATTTTATCGTTTTATGTGATAGGTACAAGTATTCGTCTATTGCTTATCAAACAGTTCAAGGTACTGATTTTGAAAAAGTTTTTTCTAGTCATAAAAATTTTTTAGCACCTACTCTTTCTTTAATTTTTGATGTGGATCCAAATATAGCAGTTGAAAGAATATCTAAAGCTAATGATGCTAAACGAAAGGATACTGATAAATTTAGGGAATTTGATTTTGTTTTTAAATTAAGAAAATATTTTTTGGATTTACCAAAACAATTGCCATCTGAAAACATAAAAATAATTAATGCTAATTTATCAATTAATTCAGTTTTTGAACAAATCAAGATAGAATTAGATTCTATTTTATATTAAGTTTTTATTTTTTTAATATATTTTTTAGTTAGAATATTTTATTTATTTTAAACTTTATTTTTTTTGTTTTTATGACTTTTGTTATTTTTTCTTTACTTTAAGTTTAAGAAAAAGTTTAATAACCACTAATTGTTAGTATTAGTATGGATTATAATAAAATAATTGATTCCACATATAGTTGGTTTTCTTTTTCAAAAGCAATTTGGTTTTTATTATTTTTTTGGTTAGCTTTGCCTGTTTTATTTTTGGTTCCGATTGCGTTTGAACAAGGGTTATTTTATTATGGCTTTTCATGGGCTTTGCAGGGATTGTATGTTATAACTTATATTTCCATTTTACTAGGTTTATTTTTGTTAACTGGGTTTGTTTTAAATAATAATAATATTAAATCAAAAGAAATTTCGATAAGCGTTTTTTTAGACATTATTTTTCTTGTGTTTTGTGAATTTTTTTATACTTTCTTTTGGAATATTAATAAAAAATTTAGGTTTACTCAAATTTTATTATTGTTTGGATCTGGATTACTGGGGTATTATTCTTTGTTTGTTCAGTCTCAATTTATTTTTATATCGTTTATTATTTTTGTTGTATGTTATACTTTTTTTGTGTTATACAATTTTTTAAGAGTTTCTTTTTCGCTTACGCTTTTTTTGCATAATGATTTTTCTATTATAGAATCTATTTTTGAATCCTGGCATTTAACTCATAATAAAGCATTACAGATTTTTTTTGGTTACTTGTTTAATCTTGTAACAGTTTTTGTTATTTTTGTAGTTGTTAGTATTATTTTGGGTGCTATAGCTAATTTGCTTTTAGTTAATTATTTGACTATTGCGTTATCATATAAATTAGCAATGGTGTTAGCAGTTATTTTTGCATTTGCTCCTGCGCTTGTTAGTTATTATTTTGGTTTTATGGAAATGTATTTGCAATTAATAAATCAACATTTGTCTAATAAAAAAATAAAAAATATGCTTGCTGATAAAGTGGTACAAACTAATAAAATTGTTGTAACAAAAAAAGTTAAAAAATCTAAACCAATTAAAAAAAGTGTTAAGAAAATTATTAAGAAAAAGAGTTCAAATAAAAAGTCTATTAAAAAATAATTTTTTATGCGACTGCCGGGAATTGAACCCCGGCCTCGTCCTTTTTGCAAACCTTTTTTTTAATTGAACGCTTTTTTTAAAAGGGTTCATGCGCTAGCTTATTTTTCCGTGAACGCTTTTTTTAAAAGGGTTCTGGCAAGGACGAATCATAGCCACTAGACTACAATCGCATTCATTAAATTGTTTTTTGCTCTTGTTTTTAAATTATTCTATTAAACATATTTTTTCTTTACTGCGAATAATATTAGTAATAAAATTGATATTATTGGTAATAATGCAAATACTGTTAATTCAAGAGTCCCAAATAATGGTTTATCTGGGTCTTTTGTTTTTATTTGTTGTATTATTATAGTTTCAGTTGGTTTTTGTTCAATTATTATCTTTTGTTCTATTGCAGTTAATGTTTGGGTATATGTTTGAGTGGGGGTAATTATCTCAATTAAATATTGGTTGGTATCAATGGTGGCTTCTTTTCTAATCCAAATGTTTTGAAATGCTTGGAGGGTTTCAAAATAATTTGTGTCATTAATTTTTATGGATATTTCTTTGGGGTTTGGAGTATTGTTTGATACATTTATTTCAAATCGTATATTTGTTGCTGTTGTTATTGGCATTATTCTATTTATTATAACTTCACCATTATTAAGTTCAATAGCTGGAGTTATTTCAAATTCTATTTCGTAAGGTTCTCTTAAACTATTAAATGTTAGTTTTCCTTTTGCAAGTTCATTGTCTTCTAAATTTATTTTTGGGTATATTTTAAATATTATTTTTTCGCTTTCATTTCCTTTTAATGTTATTGATTTTGTTTTATCATAAAAATATATGTCTGAATATGTTTCAAGTATTTTTATGGGGATTGTTAATTGTCCGTTTGTATTATTTTTTACTAATATTTCTAGGTCATTCCATTGATTGGCTTTTAATTTTTTTGGATTCCAAGTTAATTCAACATGTGAAAAATATTTTTTTGAATTAATAGTTACTTCAGGAATTGTTTGTGTTTGAAAACTTATTTCTACATTTTTTGGAAAAATTGCCTTTGCTTGAGACAGAGTTATGTCTGTAAAAGAACCCATTTTTATGTGTGTTCCATCAACAAATCCTGGTTCTCTAAAAGTTGGGTCTGATGGTATCCATCCTATTTCTTCATGGTATACTTCAAGCCAAGCATGGTTTCCCCATTCTTTTCCATCAAATGTGGGTCCAATAATAATTCTTGTAGGAATGTTTTTTGCTCTTAAAAATGCGGCGGCTAGATTAGTGAATTCATCACAAACACCTTTTTTGGATAATAATGTGTCTGTAGCTGATTTTTGTAATAAATAATATTTTTGAAATTCATCTCCTTGTGCATAATCTACATAGTCATTTACTTTGAAGATAACATCATTTAATGTGTTTAGAAAACTATTTTCTTTTAATTTGTTTTTTACAATTGATTGTATTTCAAGGGAATTACTTTCAATTAGTGGACTACTCTCAACAAATTTTTTGATTTGTTTTGGATAATTTCCAATATTTACATCATTTATTTCGTAAATTATTGCTTGGGTTTTTATTTGCGCTATTATTTCAAAAGTAAAATCTCCGTTTTCAGGTATTCTAAATTTAACATATTTGTTATCAAATTCATCAAAAATATATTCTGGGTAAATAGTTTTATCATTAATATAAAGAGCTTCACTTATTACTCTTGTTTTTTGATATTCTGTTTGTGGGAATGTTATTGTTTGAAAAGTAACTTCTTGGCCTTTTTCTAATCCAGAAATTTTTCCAAACCCAAAAAGTTTGATTGTTGCATCTAATTCATTAATAGTTGTCGGATAAAAAGTTTGACTAAAAATATTGTTTAACAGTATTATAAAGATAAATAAGATTAAAATTTTTTTCATATAAAAGTAATAGTGTTAATTCTTTTTATTATTTGGTATGTTAAAAATATTTTTTTTGGTGGGCCGAGGCGGATTCGAACCGCCGACTCTCACCTTGTAAGGGTGATGTCATAGCCGCTAGACCACCGGCCCAAAAAATTTGTATTTTTAATACAGTTATTCTTCTAGAAAAATTATCTTGCAGTTTCTTTTTAAACCTTAAGTTTTTTTGTTTTTGAGAAGATTTAAATATAAGTTTTTGTTTTACTTGTTAGGTGATTTAATTGAAAAAGATTATTTTGTTTAAGATAGGTTCTAAGGATGCACAATTGCCTAGATTAGTGGGGGCATTTTTGATTATAATTTCAGTTTTAATGCTTATTCAATCTGGGGCAGTAATGTTTGATTCTTGGTCAGCAGTAAAAGAATTTAATTCGTGTGTTGATAAAGCATATAGTATTAGCGGGGATGTTGTTGGATTAGATGCTATTCTCTCTGAATTAAAATATCAGGATTGTAAAAATTCATTGTATCAAATAACTGGCGCGCAGGTTGTTGGAGGAAAGACTTTTTTAACTTCTAGACAATTTTGGACAGCATTTGCTACGCCTGTTAGTATTTTCTTCGCGTGGTCAATAATATTTTTGTTTGCGTTGTTTTTGTTTAATTCGGCAGCTATTGTTGTGCCTGTTGAACAAATAGTATTAGAACAAGAAATTATTTTAAAAAAGAAAAAAAAGTAAATAGGAAAAATTTCTTTTTTCCTATTTTTTAGTTTTTTAATAATTGTGTTTACATTGTTAATGTATTAACTTTTTCTGATTTAGCGCTGCTTTTTCTAGCGCCTATTATTGTGTTTATTTCTTTTTTTTCAGCAGTTTCTAATAGTCTTTTTGTTATTATTCCATCAAATAATATTGTGTGTATTTTTTTCTTACTTTTTTCTATTGATGGGATTATTTCTTTTACTTCTACATCTTTGATTTTTTTGTTTTTATCGTCATATAATCTAGCTTTTAAACTACCTTTGAATTTTGTGTAATCATTTGTTATTGTTTTTGCTATTGTTGGTGCTTCGATTTTTTTTGTTTGTGGTTTGATATCAGTTTTTTGTATTTCAGTTTTTGTTTCTATTTTTGCTGGTTGTTCTGTTTTTGTTTGTGTACTTGGTTTTGGTCTATAATTTCCTTGGAATGGATCAAATGGTTTTGCATTATTTGGTCTCCATGAATTATAACTACTTCTTTGATTATCAAATCTTTCGTTTCGATTAGATCCAAATTGGTTATAACTTGGTTTTCCTTGGTAATTATTGTATTTGTTAGTTGGATAATTGTTGTTATATGGTTTGAAAGTAGTTGGTCTATTATTAAATTTGTTAAATTGTGGCCTTTCAAAACTTGGATAATTATTTGATTTTCCTTTCAAATAATCTGCTATGCTATATTTTCGTTTTAGTGATTGTAGTATTTCTTTTTGCGTTAATTCTTCAACTTCTTTTCCATCTGGTGCGGTTGCAACAAATTCTACTTTTGTTAATGCTGCTAATTTTTTTGCATTTAACTCTCCGCCTCGATCTCCATCTACTAACATTGTTACTGTTTTGTGTTTGCATAATTCGATTAAGGATTGTTCAATATTGCTTCCGTTCATTGCGATAGCGTTTTTTATTCCGTAACTTAATAGTTTAATTACATCTGCTCTTCCTTCTACAACAATTATTTCGTTGCTCGTTTGTACTTCTGGACCAGCTTGTAAACCATTTAAGTCAACTATTTTCGCTGTTCTTATTTGGCTTTTTATATTATCAGCTATTTCGGTTGTTTCGATTCCTTCAAATTTTTGCATTTTTTTAAGTAATTGTTTTGCTCTATCTGTAATAACATCTCTTTTTTCTTTTCTTGTATCTGAAATGTTTAATATTTTTACAATAGTATTACAAGGGCCTACTTTTTCAACAGTTTCTATTGTTGCTGCAAGTATGCTTGTTTTTACTTGATCTAATGAACTAGGAATAATTATTTCTCCACTAGTTTTTCCTTTATTTTTATTTACTGTTATTTCTATTCGTCCTAATTTTCCAGCTTGTTGTAATTCTTTTAAATCCATGTCTTCGCCTAACAAACCTTCGCTTTGTCCGAATATTGCGCCAATTATGTCTGGTTTTTCTACTATTCCGTCTACTTCATATGTGGCTTTTATTTCATACTTTATAGTACTTAAATAAGTTTTTGCCATAATTTCACTTCCTATGTTTTAGAATTAGGTTTATAGTTTATTGAAAATTTCTTCTTTGTTAGAATAAATTTCAATAATTTTTTCTTTTTGTTTTAAACCTGAAATAATTTTTATCTCGCTTTTAAAGAATTTTTTTAATTCTTTTATTATTTCTTTATTCGCTTTGTTTTTTTCAGGTAAACTTTTAACATCAAGTAATAATGTATTTTTTTCCTCGTTCAATTTTATTTGAACTTTTGGCTTTTTGGTTGAAACCTTTAATTTCAAGACCGTTTTTTCCATTAATAACCCTAATTCTTAATAATTTTTTTATGAAGTAGTGGTTTTAAACTTACCTTTTTTCATCTTTTTTGCTATAATCTTATTAATATCTTTTTTTATTTGATTAATATGAGTCATTATAACAAGGGTGCGAATGCGGAGAGAGAATTAATAAAAATTCTTGATGGTTTAGGATTTGCTGTTTTACGAGTTGCAGGATCTGGGGTTAATCCTTTGCCTTGTCCGGATGTGGTTGCCTTGTTTAAGGGTAAAATTATTGCTTTTGAGTGTAAGGCTAGAAAGGGGAAGTATTTGCCTATTGCAAAAGAACAATTAGATGAAGAAATAGGGTGGGCGAATAAAGCGGGGGCTGATTTTGTAGTTGCTTGGAAAGTTCCAAATAAGGGTTGGCTTTTTGTTTATCCTGCTGCTTTTAGACTGGCTGGAAAAAATTATATGCTTTCTTTAGACGAAGCGAAAAAGAATTCTTTTGAATTAGATGTTATTATTAAAAAATAATTATTTTTTCGTTGTTTTTAATGTAAATTAGGCTAGTTTATAATTGTTTTTTTATATTACTTTATTATGGGCTATAATAACGAAGAACTTGTTAATGAATTCAAATTTCGTCTTGAAAATGAAAAATCTTTGAAAAATAAAGTTAATTTAAAAAAAATAATTGAACTAATTAATTCGTTGGATTAAATAATTGTTTCTATTTTTTATATTGCTTTTTAATTATTATTTTTTTAATTAATTTTGTTAATATTATTTTTTAATTAATTTTAAATATTTTTTGTAAATTTAGTCTAGTACTTTTTTAGATACTAATTTTTTTATTTGATTTCTGTTCTATGGTATTTTTCTAATAAATATCTTGCTGCTTTTTGGGAATCTGGTTTTCCACCTTTTTTTAATAAGTTTTGTTTTTTTGCAATTTCTATTAATAATTCTTCTTCATCAGTCACGTTTTTAATTTTAAAATAATTAGTTATTTTTTCAATTCCCAGTTCTTTTATTATCCTAAAAGCAGTTGCTTCAATATCTTTTATTTGATTAATATTTTTAGAATTAACTAAAAATAAATCTGATTCTTCTTTTTTTTGAGGTATTATTCCCGGACTATCTAATAAATAAATTCCTTCACTTATTTTTATTCGCTGTAACCCTCTTGTTAATCCTGCTTTTTTTGATGTTGCAACTTTTCCTTTGCCTGTTCCAGTAATAGAATTTATTAAAGTGCTTTTACCTGTATTAGGGTATCCGATTATTCCAACGGTTAGGGTTTGTTGTTTTTTTGCCATTCCTATTTCTTTTCTTATTAGATTAATTCCTTCCTTCTTTTTAGCGGAAACAAAAATTATTCTTAATTTCGTTTTTTTGATTAATTCTTCTTTTTGTTTTTCTAATACTTCTTTTTCAACAAGGTCTGCTTTGTTTATTATTAAAATTAGTTTTTTGCCTAATTTTCTTATTTTTCTTTCAAGGTTATAATTCCTAGTCTCTTCGGGGTATCTTGCATCAAGTATTTCAAAAATAATATCGCTTTCGGTTATTATATTATTTACGTGTTTTAAAAATCCTTTAAACATTTTTTTCTCCTTTTATATTATAATAATTTTAATTTTCCAAAGTATTTGTTTCCTTTTGATTCTTCTATGGGCCCACTAGCAAAGCAAGTTTTGCTTCCACTTGCTATTTGGGTTTTTCCAGCATCAGTTATTAGTGTGCAGGGCAATTCTTTTTTTATTTGTTGAAATAATTCTAGTAGTTCTTCTGTGGTATTTATTTTTAATACTATTTTTTTCATTCCTTGTTGTTTCCATTCTAGGATAATTTTTTCATCAACTTTTTCTAAAACTTGTACTGCTGCGTGTGCTCCTTGTGCAACTAATTTTCCTTTTCCCATTCCTAGGGATGCATTCATTATGATGTATTGTGTTAGTTCCATAAATAGCTTATAGTTTATTAGTGTTTAAAAATTAGTGGTCTAATCTGCAGTTTTTTATTTTCATTTTTTTAATTTTGTTTCTAATTTAGGTTTATTTAATTTTATTTTTTTATCAATTTTTGGAATTGTGGAATTATTTTTTTCATAATTTTTTATTGCTTCTCTTAATGCTTGATCTCCTAATACTGAGCAGTGGATTTTTATTTGTGGTAATCCGCCTAATCTTTTCATTATGTCGTTTCCAGTTATTTTTAATGCGTCTGTGAGTTTTATTCCTTTTTTTTCAGTTAGCATTACTGATAGCATGCTTGTTGATGCTATTGCTGAGGCGCATCCAAATGTTTTCCATTTACAATCTATAATTTTTTCATTTTCTACTTTTATCCACATTTCCATTATGTCTCCGCATTTCATGTTTCCTACTTTTCCATATCCATTAAATTTTTTTATTTCTTTTTCGTTTTTTAAAATATTTTTTGGTTTTAAAAAGTGTTCTTTTACTTTTTTTGAATAAAACCAATCTTGTCCTTCCATTTTCATTTTTTCACCTCTTCCCAAACTGGGCTCATTTGTCTTAATTTTTTCACTGATTCTTTTAGCACTTTTATTGTATAATCAATTTCTTTTTTGGTAGTTGTTTTTCCTAATGTGAATCTAATGCTTGAATGTGCTATTTCGTGTTTTATTCCCATGGCCATTAGCACGTGGCTAGGATCTAAGCTTTGTGATGAACAAGCGCTTCCTGTGCTAACGCGTATTCCTTTTTCGTTTAACATTAATAAAATTGATTCTCCTTCGATTCCGTAAAATGATGCATTAATATTATTTGGTAATCTTTGTTTTTTATCACCATTTATTTGTGTTTGAGGAATTTCGTTTTCTATTTTTTTTATGAAATAATCTCTTAATTTAGTTAGTCTTTTACTTTCCTTATTTTTTTCTTGTCTAGAAAGTTCTAATGCTTTTGCTAATGCAATAATTCCCGGAACATTTTCAGTTCCTGCTCTGGTTTTAAATTCATGATTTCCACCATGGATTAATGGTTCTAATATTATGTTTTTATTTTTGTATAATAATCCTGTTCCTTTGAAAGAATATATTTTGCTACCGTTTATTGTCATTAGGTCTAATCCCAATTTTTTTATATCTAATTCCAAATATTCTGCTCCTTGACAAGCATCGCTATGTAATAAGACATTTTTTTGTTTACAAATTTTTGATATTTCTGGTAATGGTTGTATTACGCCTGTTTCATTATTCGCATACATTATGCTAACTAATAATGTTTCGTTATTGATTGCTTGTCCTAATTCTTTTAATTTTATTATTCCAGTTTCATCAACATTAATATATTTTATTTCAAATCCAATTTCTTTTAACCAATTCATTGTGTGTATTACTGCGTCGTGTTCTGTTGTTTGGGTTATAAAATTTCCTTTTATTTTTCTTCCTTCTTTTAATGCGTTTTTAATTTCTTTTAATGCAATTCCTTTTATTGCAAGGTTAACACTTTCTGTTCCCGATCCCGTGAAAATTATTTCTTGTTCTTCACAATTAATTATTTTTGCAATTTTTTGTCTTGCCTTTTTTATTGCTATTTTTGCTTCTAGTCCAGTTGAATGAAAGCTTGATGGGTTACCATATTTTTTTAAAAAAAATGGGAGCGCTTCGCTTAATACTTCAGGCCTAACTGGCGTAGTTGCGCTATTATCAAAGTATATACTTTTTTTCACATTATTCACCCATTTATTTGTTTGTTTTATTTTTTTTCTCAATAATTTTTTACGTGTTCTTCTATTAATTCGAACAAATTTTTATTTGATTTTTGGATTAGAATTTTGCTTTTTATGTGATATATTCGTTCTTTTCCTTCTTTTGTATAATCTACAAAATTACATTTTTTTAATTGTTTTAACGAATGACTTACCTTGCTTTGTTCTTGATTTAAATCAGAACAAATTTCGCTTACATTTTTCGGTTTTTGTTTTAAAGAAGAAATTATATTAATCCTTAATTCATTACCTAATACGTTTAAGCATTTGTGAGGGTATTCTAATTTCATATGAATTTATTTTCATGTTATCTTTTTAAATATAACTAATTAGAAAAAGTAATATATTTTTTCATTTGGCGTGTTTTATTTTTAGGTTTTTTATTATTGTTCTAGATTTTCTTCGTTAAGTGTTTTTGCTTCTTCTGTATTTAGTTCTTCTTTTTTCTCAGAAATAATTGTTCCTTTGTAAGTAATTTTTTTGGTTACTCCATCTTCGCCCCAAAGATAAGTCATATCTACTGTTTCATCTTTATCAATTCTAATGATGTATTTTCCAGGATTACCTGTTTTTAGAGTGAATAATTTAGAATATTCTATTTCAACATTATTATTATTAAAACTAATTAATCGATAAACATAATCGTTATTTCCATTTCCAATTATTTTATCAAACTTTTCGCCTTCTTTTACGTCGAATAAGTCATCTGTTATTTCTTTTTTGAAAGGTGGTCTCCATTGTGCTTTTATGCTTCTTACTTCAAATCTTGCTTTCATATTATCAGTCATGAAATAAAAAAGCATGTTTTGTTTAAAAATTTGTCGCCTGGCCGGTAAAAAACTTCACAAAAGATTTTAAATGATCTAATTTTAATTATAGTATGTATTTTGATGATTTTCTTTCAAATGTTTGTGATTCTATTGTTTTGAACAAAAGTTCTAATCAAATAGTTTTTTCAAAATTAATCCCATTAAAAAATAAGTTATCTTTAAATAAAATAGAAAATTTTGTGGTTAAGGTTAATGAAAAAAAATTTTCGTGTAAAATCGCTGGAGTTGATTCTGGTTTTGTTTCAAAAAAATTGCATTTTGTAGATTTAGTTTTATTAAAACTAGGAGGCGTTATTTTTTCATATAATAATAGTATTTTAGAAAAAGCAGATTATTTTCCATCTCCTGCTTTATTGCCTCAACCAATTTTGTTAAAAAATTTTTTGGAAAAAGATGAAGAAATTCAAAGTATTTCGCTTATTAGATTAAGAAAAGAAATTCAATTATCTATTGATATTATAAAAAAATTTTTTCCAAAATATTTATTTATTGATGGATCTATTGTTCCTCAATATCAAGATAAACCAAGAGCTGGGTCTATTTTAAGCGATGATTATAAATCTATAATTGATTTGTTTGAAGAATTATACTTTGTGGCCCAGGAAAATGATTGTACGCTGATTTCTACAATAGAAGATTCTAGGGGTAAGCGATTTATTCAATTAATCGAAGAATCAAATAATTCCGATTTTTTTAAAAATAATTCTTTGAAAAATTGTTTTGATTCTTTGTTATTAGATTTTTTATTAAATAAGGGAGAGCGAACATTTTGTTTTAATTATGCTTCTGATTTTGAATCTCATCCCGTTTTAAAAGATTATAAAATTGACTGGGCTAAAAATATTTTTGTTTTTTATTTAAAAGCCAGCGAGTTTGATTTACCATTAAGAATAGAGTTCATTTCTAAAAATAATTGTGTAGAAAAAGCGAATGAGATTGCATCAATTGTTTATTCTCTTTCGTCCTTGTATAAAGATTATTCTTATCCTTCAATTCTAATTGAAGCTGATTTAAGGGCCCGTTTAAAAGATGATGATATTTCAATTATTTATGATAAG
Source organism: Candidatus Iainarchaeum sp. (assembly GCA_028702895.1). Classification (GTDB taxonomy): domain Archaea; phylum Iainarchaeota; class Iainarchaeia; order Iainarchaeales; family JAAZKV01; genus JABIDZ01. Next base: position 50,163 of record JAQVNZ010000001.1, read on the forward strand.
TTAATTGATAAACTTGGTCCAAAAATGATGTTGCGTAGAAATAATCGGCCATTTAAATGAGTGTTATTATGATTAAATTAGTTATTTTTGATTTATGGCGAACATTAATTCCTGCCACAATTGATTTTAATCATTTATTTTCTCTTATTACAAAAAAGGGTTTTTCCAAAGAAAAATTTATTGAGGATTATGAGAATGCTGTTCAATTAAAAGAATATAATTCTTTAGAAGAATTAAAAAAAGATTTTTTCCTAACTTTTAGACATGTAGAAGGAGTAGATTTAGGAAAAGAATTTTATGAAATTTACACTAATCGTTTTGATAAAATAAATTTTTTTCCAGATGTGAAAAAGAATTTGTTAAACGTTAAAAATGCGGGATTTAAAATGGCTTTATTAAGTAACACTGAAAGTTTGTTATCAAAAAAAATTGAAGATAAATTAAAATTAAATGATTATTTTGATTTTTTAGGGTATAGTTTTGAAATAAATTTTTTAAAACCTGATAAAAGGGCTTTTGATTTTGTATTAAATAAATTTAATGTTAAACCTAGTGAAGCTGTTATGGTTGGAGATTCTTTAAGGTCAGATATTGCGGGAGCAAAAAATGCTGGAATGTTTACTATTCAAATTGATAGAGAAAATTTTGTTTTGGATGAAGCTAATGTTAAACCAGATTTTAAAATAAGTTCTTTTGATGAGTTAATTGAAAAGTTGGGGTATTTGAATGAAAAAAAATCTTAATAAAATCAGTGCTAAAAATAGGTTGGTTTCAAAAGAATCAATAGAAGCTTTGAACTTAGTAAAAAAATCAAAAATAAATTTGCGTAAAAGAATTGAACTTGAAAAATTACTTGCTAAAACTGCACATATTGGAGAATATTTAAAACGAAAAAAACTTAGTGTGGGGAATCAAAATAATAAGTCTAAGGGGGTTAGAAAATGAATTTACAATTAGGTACAGTTGTTTCAACTATTGATGGGCCGTCTCCAAGTAAATTTGATTTTGTTGTTAATAATGGGTCTGTTCACAAGGGGATGTTTGTGGAGTTAAATTATAGTGAAGGCACGATGATTTGTTTAGTTGAAGAATTAATTAAAACAAATAGGTATTTTGAAAGACCTGATTCAGTTAAAACTATTGGTGCTGAATTAGAAAAAAATTTTCCTACTGCTGATTGGGAATTTTTAATAGCTAAAGCAAAACCGTTAGGAGTTTTTTATGAATCTTTAATTAAAAGAGCTACGTTGCCTCCGTCCCCAGGAACAAAAGTTTTTATTGCAAGTAATGAGAATATAAAAAAATTTTTAAAATTAGAAGATAATGGTTTAAATTTAGGATCAATTCAATTTCATGATATTCCATTAAAATTAAATTTATCAAAATTATTACAAAAACATTTATCTGTTTTGGCAATGTCTGGAGCTGGAAAATCTTTTTTAATGTCAGTTATTTTAGAAGAATTACAAAAACGCTCTGACGATCAAGGTAAAATCGCAACAATTGTTTTTGACACTCATGGTGAATACACTTCTTTTGGAGAACCGGTTACAAATTCAAATTTTGTGGATTTTTCTGCTAATACTAGGGTTGTTGACGGATCAAAAATAAAAATATCTGTTTCAAACATTTCTCCTCAAACATTATCGTCTCTACTTTCAACAATTACTCCAGTTCAAAAAAGAGAATTATTTAAAATTATTTCAAAGTTAAGAAGTGAAATGAAATCAGGCTTGGGACCGTTTGATTTAATTACTTTAAAAAACGAGTTTAGTTCTTTGGATTCTAAAACTGCGATACCCTTAAATTTTTTGGTTGATGAATTAATTTCATTAAATGTTTTTGGAAAAATTGATGATCCTTCAATATTTGATTTGGTTAAGCCTGGTCAGTTAGTAATTATTGATTTAAATAATATTATTTCTGAGAGAAAGAAACAATTAATAGTTTCGTATTTATCTCAAAAACTTTTTAATCTTAGACGCGTAAAAAAAGTTTGTCCTTTTGCACTTCTTGTTGAAGAAGCGCATAATTTTATTCCTGAAAACACTTCTGCAGAATTTGCTCTTGCTAAACCAATTTTAAGAACAATTGCTAGAGAAGGTAGAAAATTTGGCGCGTCTTTAATTATTGTTTCACAAAGACCTAAACGTCTTGATACTACTACTCTTGCTAATTGTAATACTAATATTATTCTTAGAATTACTAATCCGTATGATTTAGATCATATTAAACAATCAAGTGAAGGATTAGATTCTGGTACAATTTCCATGATTTCTGCGTTAAGAGTTGGTGAAGCGATTATTGTTGGTGAAGCAATTTCAGCTCCGACTTTTTTTAAAGTAAGAATGCGTGAATCAATGCCAAGTAAGCATGAAATGTCCATGGAAGACGCAGCTAAAAGATTTGTTGCTGATGATAAAACAAGTGTTGATGAAATATCAAATTTTTTATAATTTTATTTATGTTTTATTATTATGTTTTTTAATTTTTTAAACACATTTTTGTTTTTAATTTTTTCTCCGGCATTAAACATTAAATTCTTTTATAAGTAACAAAAAAACACTTTTTTCATGCCAACACACAACTTGTTTAGCGTTCGCTATATTGAACAAAAAAAGGAAGTGATTTGTTATTTTAAAAATAATTATTCTCAAATAGCAAAACGTTTTTCGTTTATACCTTATTTTTTTATTGATGATTCATTTGATTTTGAAAAATTAAATGAAATACTTTTTTCTTTTAATATAAAAAATTTTTATTTAGATCATGTTAATAATAAAAAATGTGTTTTTTCTAGTTCGTATTTAGTTTTAAAAAAAATAAGTAATATTATTGCATTAATTTCTGATAAAAAATTTATTGTTTTATCTCCAGAACGAGTTTTTTTAATAAATAAAGATTGGTCTTATTTTGATGATTTTGAGATTAATGAAAATAATATTCAAAAAATTGGTTTTAATATTAACTTGAATTTTTTTGATTATTATATTTCAAACATTTCTTTTTTGGAAGCTTTAAAATTAAATGAGAATAAAACTAATTTAATTATTAATAATTATGTTATTTCAAATTTTTTAAAAATTCCTATTAAACAAATACCTGTTGAATCACAAGGCCAATTAGAAGTTTTTTTAGAAAATATTTATTTTTCTAATGCATATCCTATAAATTGGAAAATCAATAAAAAATTTTTCAAATCAACTAATTTTGCACCATATGGTGCATTTGAAAATATTTCTAAAATTGATTTTTCTTCGGTTTGGCTTAATTCTCTTACAAATACTTTTTTTAATTTGGGACCGGATACACTTAATTGTTCTTGTTGTAAACCTATAAAATTAGATGATCTTAATTTATTGCCTTCTTCTTTAATTGAAATTATTCCTTTGGAAGATAATTTATTTTTTATTTCAACTTCAAATAATTTTTCAAATAATTTTAATTCTTCTAATCCTAATAAAATGTTTAGATTATCTAAAAAGAAAGAATTTTTTTTAAAAAATTTTCCAGTGGGTCCACTATGTTCAAAAAAAGCGTATTTAATTCCAATTGATGATGCTAAAAAATTATTGGATTCTAAAAAAGTTATTCTGGGAAAAAATCATCTCACTAATTGGTTTTGTAAAAAAAACGAGTCCTTTGTTTCTAAAGAAATTAAGAAATTAAATTCTTTAATAATTTTATTGGAAAAAGATTTATTAAAATATAATATTAATTTATTTTTTGAAAAAGATTTTAATTATTATTTTAAATCAAATTTATTATTATTTTTAAGAAAAATTTCATTAGAACTTCCATCTCATTTAACAAATCCAATTTCAAATTTTTTTGAATATCCTCTTGCAAAATCAGTTTATTCAATTCAAGAGAGTATTTTATGTAAATTTGTTGAATTTTCAGAAAAATCTGGTCATAGGGTAGTTTATTCTAATAATGAATCTGTTTTTGTTAAAGGTCATTCTTCTCTTTTGTTGGCTAATAATTTTGCTGTTTGTATGAATTTACCAAAACCAAAAATTTCAGAATTTTCTACAAAAACTTGTTTTAGGTAATTTATATTTAATTACTATAAAATCTTTGTTAAAAAGCTACTTTTTTAAAGCTTCTTGTCGAGATATATTATATTGGTGAGTTTATGGTAAAATTAACTAGGTTTGAATTAACAAGAGTTTTGAGTGCAAGGTCATTACAATTGTCTTTGGGTGCTCCTCCATTAGTTAAAGGTACTAAAAGTATGTCTATGCTTGAAGCTGCTGAAAAAGAACTTGAAAGTAAGGTTCTTCCTTTGAGTGTTTTAAGAAAATATCCAAACGGGATAATAAAAAGAGTTGAATTATATTAGGTGTTTTTATGGGTAAATCAGTTTCTAAAGGTCTAAAATATCGTGGCGAAGTTTTGTTAAAAGAAATGCCAGAACATTTTGGAAAGGATTTTGAAAAAAATAAAGCTGAATTAAATAAAATTGATTTAGGTTTATCTAAAACGAGTAGAAATGTTCTTTCTGGATATATTGTTAGATTATCATCAAAAAAAGAATAGATTTTTTGAAAAATAATTTATAGAATATTATTTTTCTTAATTATATGACTTTTCTTAATTATATGACTTATCTTAATTATATTATTTTTTAAAATAAATCATTTTTTATAGCGTTTTTTATTAATGTCTTTTTTATTTTGTTAATTAAATTATTGGCATAAGTTCTATTTTTGTTGCTTCGTCTAAATCTTTATTTCTCTCTAATAAATAAAGGTTACTAGTTGCTGCGTTTTCTAATTCTTTTTCGTGTGTTATTACAAAGATTTGTTCTACTAATTCGGGTAAAGAATTTTTTAACATTTGAGTTAATTGTTTTATTGTATTTTTATCAAGATTGTGGGTGGGTTCATCTAAAATAAATATTGATAATTGTTTGGTTAGAACCAATGCAAATGCAATTCTAATGCATATTGCTGCAACGCTTCTTTCGCCTCCACTTAATATTCCATCTACTCTGGTCCAAGTATTAGTTCTTGTTAGTACTTGCAAGTCATATCCATTTTCAACAATTGTTAATTTTGCATCAATAAAATCGCGGTAAGGGTATAGCACATCCCATGTTTGAGTTAAGGCATCATTTATTGTTTCAAGTAAATTTTCGCGTAATTCGTTTTGCGTTGCTATTAAACAATTTTCAAAAACACCTAGTTTTTTTATTGCAATTTCGGATTTTTGTAAATCCTTTTCTATATTTTGGATTGAAGTTTTTATTTTTTTTATTCGTTGTATATTTTCTAATAAATTTTTTATTAAATTATCATTGTTTTTTATTTTATCATCAATATTATTGAATATTGATTTTTTTTCAAAATAGTTTTTTCTTAAATCATCCATTTTCATTTTATCAAATTTTAATTCAATAAGTTCTTTTTCTTTTAATGGTAAACTTTTTTCTAATTCTGCAATTTCTGTTAAATTTATTGTAATTTCTTCTGCTTCTTTTGTTAATCTTTCCAAAATAAAAATTCTTTCTTTTAATATGTCAATTTGTTTTTTATTATTATCAATATCATTTTTAAATAACTTTAATTTTTCTAAATTTTCATTTTGATTAATTTCAATTAAATTAACTGTTTTTTTAATTTCAAGTATTTTCGCTTGTCCTTTTTTAATAATTTCATTTTTTTGTTCTTCGCTTAATTCTCTTAGGCATTTTGGGCATTTTTTGCTTATTTGTTTAATTTCGTTTTCTTCATTTTCTAATTCTCTTATAACATATCTGTGCACTTTTAGTTCTTCATTATTTTTTTTCTCTTTTTCTTCAAAAATATTTTTTGATTGCTCTATTTTTAAATTATCATTTTTTAGTTTTTCTAATAATTCTTTTTTTAGTTTGGTTTCAGTTAAAATATCTTCTTTGTTAATAATTTCTTTTTTTTTCAAACTCTCAACAAGAATTTCTTTTTTTGATTTTTTTCTATTTATTTCATCTTTTAAAAAGTTAAATTGTTGTTCATTCTTTTCCATTTTTTCAAGTAAATCTTTTTTTTCTATTATTTCTTTTCCCAAAATTATTTTTTCATTTTTTAATAATGTATTTTTTTCTTCTTCAATTTTAATTTGTTCGTTTAATTTTTCTTCTTCATAATCTTTTATAATGCTTGTTTGTTGTTTTATAGATTCATTTTTTTCTTTATTATCTCTTGTTAATTGGTTTTTCAAAGTAATAGAATTTTTTCTTGCAGTCTCGTATTTTTCTAATTCTAATAATTCATCAAATTTTTTCTTTCTTTCACTAGGGCTTAATTTTAGAAAAAAATCCATTTCGTTTTGTTCTGAATATGCTGCTCGACTAAATAATTCATAATTTAATCCTAATATTTTTTCAATTTTTTCATTAACATCTTTTTGTTTTGGCCCGGCAATTAGTACATCGTTTTCATATAATTTTGATTCGTTTGTACCATTTTTTTTAATAATTCTTTGTACAATATATGTTTTTGAATTATTTTCAAATATTATTTTTGTTTGTGCTTCATCGCATTCGTTTGGTTTATTCATTATTATTTCGTTTAATGATATTTGTTTACTTTTTAATAGAGGAAAATTTCCAAATAGCGCGTAACTTAGGGCATTTACAATTGAACTTTTTCCAGAACCCATTACTCCAACAATAACGTTGGTGCCTTTTCCGAATTCTAATGTAGAGTCTTTGTGAGTTCGCCAATTTTTTAATTCAAGACTTTTAATCATATATATTTTTTGATTAAAAAGTAATAAAAGATAATTCTTTAAAAAATAATAATTTTATTTTTTAGAATTATGAAATTAGTGTAACGCCATCCATTTCAACTTGGTTTATTCCATCAATTTTTGAAAGGGCTTCTTCTAATTTAGGCATTAATCCATCTGTTTTATCTGGAAGAACATAACCTACTCTGATAACTTCTATTCCAAAACCAATTGGTTCTCTTTTTAAATCTTGGAATTTTATTTGATCAATTTTAATGTTTTTAAGATTTTTTTCAACAACATCAAGTTTTTGAGGATCTGTAAAAATCTTGAAAATTACTAGTGCGTTTCCCATTTTTAAGGCCCCACAAAATTACATTCTTTGCAGACATATTCTTTTGCTGATGTTTTACAAGAATCGCATCTTATGATAGTTGTTTTTCCACAATTAGGGCATTTAAATTCAGTTTTATTATCTGTAACTATTTTATTACAAGTAGTGCATTTTTTCATTTTTTCACCTTTATTTCTGTTTATAACAGAATTTTCACTAATTATTTTTTAATTGATAACCTTTATAAAAGAAATCTTTGGAAAAACATTTTTTGTTATTCTAAATAAGGTTAAAAACTTCTTTAATATTATTTTTATTGTATATGGGCCCGTGTGGCAATGGATAACCGGCGGGACTTCGGAAAAATTAGTTGAAGTTATCCTGAGATGGGGGTTCGATTCCCTCCGGGCCCGTAGTTTAAAATAAAATTAAGTTTTAAGAGTATTAGTTCTAAATTAATACTCTGTATTATTATCCATTTTTTAAAAAAGAAGTTTATCTTTCAAATCTTTCTTTTCCTTCTAAATAATTTGTAAAAAATGTTTTAAATTCGCCCTTGTATTCTTTTAACAAATCTTTTTCAGTTAAAATTTTGTAATTCTTTAATGCTCGTTTTATTGCAATTGTTTCTTTCTTTTTTTCAGTTTTTAAATAATTTTTCAATATTTTTATAACATTTGTTTCTTTTCGTTCAATTTCAATTATTATTCTATTCTCTTCAATTCGTGGTCCAGATAATATTTTTTTATTTTGTAAAAATTTTTCAACATTTTCATTATCATTTACTTTTGGTCCAATTATTTTTTTAGATTTTTGTAAATTTAATGTATTTAATTCAAAAATAAACCACACTTCTTTACTATTGCTCCACATTTTTTCTCGTAAAATTTCAAATCCTGTTTGTTTTAGAGTATTACTATTTTTTTTTAAAAATCTTCTTAATTGGCCCCATACAAGGTCTTCTAAAATATTTTTTGGGAAATCAAATTTAACTCCGATTAATTCTTTTTTTTCAAGCATTGCTTTTACGTGTTTTTTATTCCAGGGTTTTATTTTTGTTGGGAAGAAAAAATTTATTGATGGGTTTTCTAAAAATTTTTTACTAGCAAATTTTATTCTTTCAAATTGTTCGTTTGATAATGCTGATGCCACGTTTCTTTTTGGGTCAACAGGATCGATTATTATTAGTGGATGTTCAAATTTGGTTATTTTTTCATTTTCAAATTTAATTATTTCGCCAATTTTCCAGTCGCTGATTTTTTTTAATGCTTTTTCAAAATTACTATATTTTAAAATTATTAATTCTACGCCATATCCTGGGAGAGAACAATTTTTTAAATCAGCTCCATATGCGCCAATTCCTTTTAGAAATTGTTTTAATAATCTTACTTCGTTTTTTTGATTTTCTTTTAAATTTTTTAATAAATATTTATTATGAAATGGTGTTCTATCTACCGCGCTTTTTTTTTCTGCACCACTTTTTACAATGTATCCTGGGACTATTTCAACATCAAATCCTTTTATTGTGCCTCTAATGTAGGGGTGTTGTGAATATGCTTTTTCCCAGTCGTGTCCTTTGAAAATATTTTTGCCAATTCTTAAACCTTCTTTTTCTAGTTCTTTTTCGGTTAATTCTTTATTAAACATTAAAAAGAGGTCTAAGTCTTGGTCATTTCTAAGATTAGTATTTCTTGCACTGCTACCACACCATTCTAAGTAAGAGTGTTTTCCACTCATTTTTTTTATTTTATCATTTATTTCAATAAAAAGTTTTTTTTCGTCTTGAAGTTCTTTTTTTGTTGGAACAATTTTTTTCAAAACTTTGTCATAAATTTTTTGGCGTTGTTCTTTATTCATATATATCCCATTTTTATGTTTTTTGAATTAATTAATTTTTTTTAGATTAATTAATGTTTTTTTGATTTAATTAACAATAATTATTTTATAATTTATTTATTTGTCTTTACAATAAACTTATTATACTACTTTTTATATAAATCATTTGTATGCGTTTTAATGATATTCGTTTAGAGAAGATTAGTGAGTCTAATTTTGGTTCTTTTTATAAGGGTTTAACTCATAATTTTTATGATTTAAAAGAAAACAAATTTTCTGATAAAGAAAATAAATTTACTATTTTTTTAAATGATTTAATTTTAAGACAAAGTTCATTTTCTAATTCTTCAGAGTTTAATTTGCCCAAAAATTTTTTAATTGAATTTCGAGAAAATATTATTTCAATAATTGATTTGAATGGTTTGCTTGAAAAAATTCCATCTAATGCTATTTTTATTAGCCTTTTAGAAAATTTGATTCATTTAATAAAAAATTTTGATTTTATTGAAGATAAATTATTATTTGCCGAAAATGTTTTGCATAATTCAATTGGATTAAAACAATTATCTTTTTTTTCGTTGGAAAAAGATTTTGAAGAATTAATGATAAATAATTTTGATGAAGTTTTTGTGTTTCACAAAAAATTTGGTGTTTGTAAAATAAATTTAATTTTAAACCAAAAATCTTTTTCAAATATTATTCAAAGAATTGCCAACAGTGTTGGGCGAGATTTTGATAAATATAATCCGTTGCTTGATGCGCATTTGCCAGACGGTAGTCGAGTTAATGCTACATTTAACACGATTTCGCCTAAAGGAATTTCTCTTACTATTAGGAAATTTTCATTTACTCCAATAACTATTGTAGATATGATAAAAAATAATACTCTTTCCGTAGAATCTGCTGCTTTTTTGTGGTTGATGGTAGATGGAATGGGGTTATACCCAAAAAATATTCTTGTGGTGGGAGGAACTGCTTCTGGGAAAACATCATTGCTTTCGGTTTTATCAAATTTTGCTAGACTTAGTGAGAGAATAATTTCTATTGAAGATACTCTTGAATTAAATTTTTTAAATAGAGAAAATTGGGTTGCGCTTGAAGCAAAACATGTTAAGGGTGAAGAAATTAGCATGGATGATTTATTAAAAAATGCGTTAAGAATGCGGCCTGATAGGATTGTTGTTGGAGAAGTTAGGGGTGGTGAAGCATTAACTCTTTTTACTGCAATGGATAATGGCCACGCGGGTAGTATGGGTACGATTCATGCGAATAGTGCTAGGGAAACAATTGATAAATTATCTCAAAAACCTTTTTTAATTCCTAAATCACATTTGGGTTTAATTGATTTAATTGTTGTAATGAAAAAAACATATTCTGTTTCTGGGGGTGTTAAAAGGGTGGTTTCTCAAATTGCAGAAGTTTCAAAAATGGATGCTACTATTTTGCTCGCAAATGTTTTTGAATTAAAAGATTTTGTTTTAGAAAAAGTGAATTTACCCAGTCATTTAATTGAAGAATTAGCTGGTCAATGTTCTATGGAAAAAAATGAGTTAAAAAAAGAATTGGAAACGAGACAAATTGTTTTAACTTGGCTTGTTGAAAATGATATTATTAAAGCTCAAGAAGTTTTAGAAGTAATTCAAAGTTATTATTTTGACCCAAAAAAAGTTCTTGCAACAATTTTAGAACAAAATTAATTTTAAATTTTTTTAATTATTTTTTTGTGGAATAATATATTATTTGGCGTAATTTATTTTTTTGTATTTTAATGTTTTGTTTTTTTATTTTGTTTGTTTTTTAATTTCTTTTGTAAGTAATTTTAACATTTTAATATTCTTATCAAATTTTTGGTTACATTTTTTTACAATATATTTTAAATATTTATCATCAATTTGTATTTTATCTTCTTTTACTGGAATGTTTATTTGATGTGTTCCTACAAGTTCAATTATTTGTTTTCCGTCTTTAACTACTTTTATTCCAAATTTTTTTATTCCTATTTTTTCGCAGATTTGTAATATTATTTTTGAATTTATAATATTATTTGTGCCTAGGTGTAATATTATAGGTTCTTGTTTTAACCATAATACTGATCCGTCAAAAGAATCTATCCCTTTTTTTAATTCGTCAAATTTAACTTTTCTATGCCATTTTCTATGAAATACACTTTCTTGTTTTTTTTCTTTTTTATCTAATCCTATTAAAACAATTCTTCCAGAGCAACAACTGCTAGTAAAATAATTTTTTGTTTTAGAAATGTGTTCGCATAGTGGTATGAATTCTAAATCCATTTTTCCTTCAGCTCTTGCTTTTTCAAATGTTTTTTTGTGATGTTCTTTAACCATTTTAAAAATTGTTTCCTCTTTTTTCATAAAAATAACCTTTTTATTCTATTCCTATGATTATTTTTTTGATTATAATGTTTAAAAAGGTGTTATTATTAATTTTTATTCTGTTATTCGTTGGAACTGTGTTTAGTATTCGGTTAGTTGAACCAATTTCAAAAGAATTAAATGATAACGATTTTGTTGGTTCTATTGAACCTGGGCAAACTCTTGAATTAATTATTTCTAAAGAACTTGGTCGTTTTAATTCGGTTGAATTAACTTCTGATTTACCATCTTTTTTTAATATTTCAATAAAAGATTATTTAGAATCTGTTAAAATAATAATTGAATCAAATGAGCGAACACCAAGAACTAATTATTTTTTTTCTTTTAATTTAAAGGGTAAATCGTCTGTTAAAAATGTGCGAGTTTTTTTTTCAGTTACTGATTCTCTATTAGATGCTACTTTACTAAATTATTCTTCAAGCACTAATGTTAATGATCCTGCGAATTATGATTTGCTTTTAATTAATAATTCTGATGCGGATGCAAAATTTTTGTTAAATGTTAATTTACCCTGGTTTTGGTTGTCTAATAATTTAGATACTGAAAATGCGGGTTTTGTTATTGTTCCAAAACAACAAAAAATAATTCAAAAATTAGTTGTTTTTCCAAGAGTTCAAGGAAATCATTATTTTAAAGTTCATTTAGATTTGCAAACTAAAAATAATTCTAAAGAATTTACGCTTTATTCTAATGCTAAACCAACGCTTGCGTCTAAGTTTAATTCTTCTTTAAGTGGTTTGCCTTTTTATTCAATTTCTGTGCTTCCAAGCTATTTTTTAAATAGTGTTTTTTCAGTTCTATTTAACTAATTTTTTGTTTATTATTTTTTTATGAGTTCTTTAAAAAATAAGATTGATTATTCAAATCAAATAATAAAAGATATTAAATCTAATAAAATAAATTCTTTACGGGATTTAGAATTAGTTCAATTTTCTTATTGTAAAAAATTTAATTTGGATAGTGTTCCGACAAGGCCTTTCATTTTAAGCCAGGCTAAGAATCCGTCTAAAAAAATTTTAAATATTCTTTCAATAAAACCAACTAGAAGTTTATCTGGTGTTCAAGTTATAGCGGTTATGTTACCTCCGTTTGAGTGTCCGGGGAAATGTGTTTATTGTCCGTCTTCATTTGTAGGTAAGACTGCGCCTCAATCATATACTGGTTTTGAACCATCTACTTTGAGGGCTCAAAGGTTAGGTTATGATGCGTTTAAAATCGTTTCAAATAGAATTTCTCAATTAGATGCTACAGGTAATTTTGCTAATAAGATAGAATTAATTTTTCAAGGAAGTTCATTTACTGTTTTACCAATTTCAAAACAAAATAATATTATTAAAAAAAGTATTGATGCTGTAACTGGGATAAGATCAAAATCTATTTATGAAGCAAAAAAAAATGCAGAAATTTCTAAAAGAAGAATTGTTGGAATGACTTTTGAAACTCGCCCGGATTATTGTTTTAAAGAAGATATTAAACAAATGCTTTTTTTAGGAGGTACTAGAATTGAATTAGGTGTTCAAAATCCGGATAATTTAATTTATAAAAAAATAGCGCGAGGACACACGGTTAGTGATGTTGTAGACTCAACTTTGTTGTTAAAAGATTCCGGATTTAAAATTCTTTATCATTTAATGCCAGGTTTACCTGGGAGTAATTATTCTACTGATTTAAAAAATTTTAGAAAAATTTTTTCTTCGCCTGAATTTAAACCAGATATGGTAAAATTTTATCCTTGTTTGGTAATAAAAGGGACTAAACTTTATAATGATTGGAAGAAAGGTGATTTTGTTCCAATGGATGAAAAAAAAGCGGTTAAGTTATTATCTGTGATTAAATCTGAATTGCCTCCATGGGTTAGAGTTATGCGAGTGAATAGGGACATTCCTAGTACTATTATTAGCGCGGGAGTAATGAAAACAAATTTAAGACAATTAATTCAACAAAATTTGCTGGATGTGGGTAAAAAATGTAATTGTATTCGGTGTAGAGAGGTCGGGTTAGTTTCTAGAAATAAAACTGATTTTTTGGAACCAAAACTTAAAACAATTTCATATGATAGTTCTAAAGGTAAAGAAATATTTATTTCATTTGAATCAAAAAATTGTTTGTATGGTTTTACTAGGTTAAGAATTCCGTTTAAACCATTCATGAAACAAATTGACTCTAAAACTGCGATTATACGAGAATTGCATGTTTATGGAAAAGCATTAAATTTAGGAGAAAAAGATATGGTTTCTGCACAACACACTGGTTTTGGAAAAGCATTAATACAAGAAGCAGAAAAAATTGCGGTGAATGATTTTGATTCAAAAAAAATGGTTATAATATCTGGGCTTGGTGTAAGAGAATATTATAGAAAAAATTTTGAGTATACAAATGATGGTCCGTTTGTTTCAAAGAAATTAGTTTAGGTTGTATTTTTAATAGTTTAATAATTAATTTTATTATGATTGAGTTTATTTTATTTGGGATAATAATTTTTTTAATTATAATTCTTTTTTTTATTATTTCGCATATTTTTGTTTTAAAAGATGAAATTGCTTCGTTACAATATTTGAAACGTTCTCAAAGTGTGAAATATGGTCAATTAACAGAACAATGGATTCCGTTTTCAAATAAATTTCCTTTTAATTCGCAAAATTTTCGTTTTATTGGAAAACCAATTGATGGTTTAGTTTTTGAAGAGGATAAAATTGTTTTTGTTGAATTTAAAACAAATAAATCGAATCTTAGTAGTGTTCAAAAGAAATTTAAAAGAATAATAGAAGATAAAAAAGTTGAATGGTTTGAATTAAGAATGGATTAATCTTTTTTTACTAGTATTAGTTTTCTTGTTTTACATATCTTAATGTTGCAACTATTCCGCCCATATTATAAATTATTTTTTCTTGAGAATTTTTTGAGGATATAATAGTTATTTTTGTTCCAAACTTTTCTGCATGATCCATTATTTCTTCACACAATTTTCTGTTTTCTAATAAAAATTTTTCTGATATTAAAAGTTGTTCAACTTTTCCGTCATTAATACTATTTTTTATTTCAAGCGTTCCATATTCCGCTTTATTTTTTGAAAGATTTTTTAAAAAATCTTCAATTAATTGAGTTTCTTTTGTTAGTTGTAAATTTTTTTCAACTAATTCTAATTTTCCACTACTAAGCAGTTCTCTTAACCCGGTTTCGCCAACAGAATTAATCGTTTCTGTTATTATTGTTGGAAATTTTGGAATATGTTTTTCTTCTACAAATTTTTTAAAATTTTCTTTTACAAATCCTGGTCCAACTATTAATATTTTTTTTGGTTCTAATTGTTTTATTTTTTCTAATATTTCATCAAAATAATAACTTTTTTGTTCAGAATACATTTTTCCTTGTTTATTTGATTTTATTTTAGCTTTTTTGTTTGTTGAAAATTGGTTTACAAATAATAATTCAGCACTTTCATCATCCATTATAATTGCTAATAATTTTGAAGAACTACTTTCTTGTTGTGCTTTTTTTAATCTTTCAATTTGCCAATTTTGTATTTTAGTTTTTTTTATTTTCAAAATTTCTTTTGGAATTATGTCAATACTTTGATGTGCTTTTAATTCAATAAATTCTTTTGGATTACCGCCAATTATTATTCCGCCTATTTTTAGGTTTTCGCTAAATTCTTGAAAATGAACATTTTCAACTTCTAATTCTACAAAAATTGTTTGGCGGATTGTTTTTTCCCCTTCTTTACTGGGTTTAATTTTTCTATCCGTTTTTCCATAAATAATATCATTTTTTTCAATTATTTTTTCTAAATGCCACAAGTCATCTAAAGTTTCAGGTATAACTAGTATTTCGTTTAGTTTTTGATTAATTTTAATTATTTTCATAAAAACTAGTTGGTTAGAAGGGTTTTAAACTAATTCGGATTTAATCTTTCATAAATGGTTATCAAAAAAAAATCAGATTTTGCATCAATTGTTGAGGCTATCATTAAAAACGATGCTGGGGAAATTTTGCTTTTAAAAAGAAGTAATCATAATACTTTTTTTACTGGTTTGTGGCAATTAGCTGGGGGCAAAGTAGAATTTGGCGAAAATATTGAATCCGCGGTTAAGCGTGAGATTTTTGAAGAAACTGGTTGTAATTGTATTAACTCTAAATTAGAAAAAGTTTTTTCTTTTTATGAAGAATTTAATGGGTTTAAAGGAACCCTTTTTTTAATGGTTTATTCGTGTGAAATAAATGATTCGATTAAACTTTCAAAAGATCATGATGAATTTGGATTTTTTAGTATGACTCAAATAAAAAAAATGAAATTAGCACCTATTTCTAAAAAAGCTATTTTTGGATAAGTTTTTTATTTTTGCTTTTTTATTTTAAATAATTTTTTTCATTTATAATATTTATTAGATTTTTTTTGTTCTCTATCTAACACAGAATCAAATTTATTTATTCGCGGTCGTTTTGTTTCATTATCTCGTCTAACTGTAATTTCTAAATATTCTAATAAATTATTCATTCCTTCTTCAACACCATATGGCCCAAAAGCGTTTCCTTGTATTGCTGGTTCTCCTTTGAAAACCATTATTTTGTCACTTACATAATCAATGAATGTTAAATCATGATCAATTATTATTGCTGAACATTTATTTACTAAAATGTGTGTTCGAATTACTTTTCCAACATTTAATCTTTGTTCTATATCTAGATATGCTGATGGTTCATCTAGTAAATAAATATCTGCTTCTTTACCTAAACAAAGTGCTATGGATACTCTTTGAAATTCTCCCCCAGATAATGTTTTAGCTTTTTTTTCAAAAAGTTCTTCAATTTCAAGATTTTTTATTATACTATTTTTTATTTTTTCTAAATCAAGTCCTTCAAATAATTCTAATACTGTTTTTTCACCAGTGTAAGAAATGTATTGGGGTTTGTAAGAAATTTTTACTTTGCTTTCAAGAGTAGTATTGTCGGGTTGTATTTCGTTTGCAAGCATTTTCATAAAAGTAGTTTTTCCAATTCCATTTGGACCAACTATTCCCACTACATCATTAAAATTAATTGATTTTGCTTCTACGTTTAATTTAAATTTTCCAAGAGTTTTATTTAATTTTGGCCACTGGATTATTTTTTCTTTTTTTTGAGTGTTTTCATTTTTTGTGTTTGAAAAAAAATCTATTTTATATTCTCTAAACCTATAATTTTCTTCTTTTGAATAACCTTCTAAGTAATCATTAATTCCTTCTCTAGTTGTTTTTATTTGTGATACCATTCCGTAAACTCTTGGTTTTCCATATATTAAATGAACTAAATCACTTAAATAATCTAATAAAATTAGGTCGTGTTCTACTACCATCACTGCTTTTTTTTGAGATAATTTTCGTATAAATTTTGCAACTCTTAATCTTTCACGTATATCTAAGAATGATGTTGGTTCATCAAAAAAATATAAATCTGCATCTTTTAACCCGGTGGCTGCAATTGCTATTTTTTGAAATTCTCCGCCCGATAATTCTTCTACATTTCGGTCTAGTATTGATTCTAGTCCTAGGTCTTGCACGATTTCATTTAATATATTTTTTTCATCAATTTTTTTTAGTAAATCAAATACTTTTCCTTTAATTTTTATTAATTCAATGTTTTGTGGTTTTAACGATATTTTATTTTTTCCAGAATAAAGTTTTTCAAAAAAACTATGCGCTTCTTTTCCTTTATAATATTCTAATACTTTTTCTTTTGTTGTATTATCTTCTCCAAAATTAGGGATTATTGTGTCGGATAATATTTTTAGGATAGTTGTTTTTCCAATTCCGTTCCTTCCAATTAACCCAATTGTTTTTTCTTCTTTTGGTATTGGTAAACCATGTAATCTAAACATGTTCTCTCCATATGAGTGAATGGGTTTGTCTAGGTTAAAAGATAAATTAATTATGCTTATTGCGTTAAATGGGCAACGATTTTGACAAATTTCACAACCAATACAGAGATCTTCTGATATTTTTGGTTTTTGTCCTTTTTCATTAGTAATACATTCTTGGCCGTTTCTGTTTATTGGACATAATTTTTTGCATAAATAATCTCCGCATTTTTCAAAATTGCATTTTTCGTATTCGATTACTGCAATTCTTTTCTTGTTATTCATAATTTAATTTTCTAGGAAAAGGTATAATAAAGTCACTAGTATTTTTTTAAGGTTATTATTTTTGACAAATTTATTGAAAATTCTAGTTCATTAGTTATTATTTGAGAAAAACAATTTAGTTTTCCTGTTGCGTTTTGATCTTTTAAAATATAATTTGGTTTATCGCAAGAGAGTACTGTGTCATCAAATATTAGTGTGTGTAAGTCAGTTGCTTTTTGATTAATACAAGTTTCTATTTCAGGATTTGATTTTTGCCAGTTACAATCCTGTATGGATTGATTTAATATTATTTCATAATTAGTTAAAATTATTTTTGTATTAGTTATTTGATTACTATAATCTGTAATTGAATAATTATTATTAATTCCTATGAATAATATTGTGATAATCGTTACACTAAGTACTACTAGTATGGATACAAATCCTTTTTTCATTCAAATCCCTCGCAGATAATATTTTTTTTAAATGTTTGTGTTGTGACATTGTATAAAATTATTTTATTACAAAAAAGATTATTTTTATCTATGTTAGTGTGTGTGGCCTGATAATAAATTGAATTCGTTTGATTGCTTTGAATATTTGTTAAAAAATTATTATTTTGATTAGTGTATTGGTTGGTGTTTGTGCCAATTATAATTAGGGTGCTTAACAAAATAATTATTGTTAATATCATTTCTATTGAAAAAATAAATCCTTTCATTTACTCACCATTAATTTTATATTTTTTTTAGGATATCTACACGCGTTACCAGCCAAACAATTGTTTAAGTCATTAAAAGTTATTTCTTCTGTACAGGTGAATATTTCGTTTTCAATAACAATTATTTCTTGTTGGTTAGAATTAATTTCGTTAAATTTTACTTCGTTACCTATTGTAAGTTTTATTTTGTTATTAATTAAGCCAATATCTTTTTTTAATTGATTAATATCTGTTAACATTGTTTCATTTAATGTAAATGCTAGTGTGGTATCTCCTAATTTACAAGCATACTTATTATTTGTTAGTGCAATAAAAGATGAATTTGCTTTTTGTGAAAGAGTATCAAATTGTATTGTTTCATTATTTGTATTATTTTTTATTTCAAAAGTATTTAATAATAATCCAAAAAAGGTTATGCAAAGAACCATTGCAAGCAAAAAATCAATTGAAAAAATTTGGCCTTTAATCATTTTTAATCACCAAATAATTATTTTCAATAAAAATATTTTTTTTATTTTGTATTGTTGCGCTAGTTTTAAAATTAGTGTCTTTTATTTCTAAATATAAATAGTTTTCATCAAAACTTATTATTGGTAAAATTTTTTGGTCATCAAAATTTAGTTCTTTTATTTTTACTAAAATATTATAATCAAAATCTTCTAGTGCTTCACTAGCAATTATCAGTGATGCGTAATTATTAGTATTTATTTTTAATTCATTTTCAATAGCAATTAATTTGTGGTTGTTTAATATTTCTCCAAAAATTATTGTTGTTGAACTAATAAAAATAAGGAGTGCAATTATTGTTAATATTAAATCAATACTTATTTGGCCTTTCATAAAGTATCATACCATTCTTTTCTTTTTAATTTTGTCTAATCTATTAATTCAATGTCTAATTTGTTAGATTTGTCATCAAATACATTAATTATAGTATTATTTGTGTCTAATCCAATTATTACATTTATTAAATATCTTTTAAAGAATTTTTTATCTGCTGTGCTTGGGAATGTACTCCCGTTTGGGTGTGAATGTAAACTACCAAGTATAGTATTATCTATTGGAATATTGTAAGTGTTAACACTAGAATAATCATCTCCGTTTAAAGTTGGTATTAATACTATTTCATTAATTTCCTTTGCTTCTTTGTCCCCGCTTAAAAAACATAAAAATTCTTTTGGATAATAATTTTTCGCTGATTGAATAACATCTTCTATTAAATTTTTTTTAATCTTCCACATAAATTATATTAATTGGAAAAGATAGAAAAATAGGACTGGTATGATTAAAAAACCTAGACAAGTACTTCGTTTTATTTTTGTTTGAATAGTTATTAGTCCTAATGCTGTTGAAAAAACTAATGCGATAAAACCAATTAATCCATTAAAAAAAATAACTAATATTATAATAAATATTATAATTATTTTTTCTAATAAATTTTTTTCTTGTAATTTCATAAAAAAATTATTTTTTGTTTTTGCGATTTTTTTAGATAAATAAATAGTTATTATTCCTGCGATTCCTGCGGATATTAATATTGTTGCGCAACCTAAAAAAATTGTTTGATCTGTTAAAATAATTTTTTCTTTTAAAAATACCATTGCGCCGTTTCTTGTTTTTGATAAAAATAATAAAACAGGTATTGAAAATATAAAATTGCTCGTGTTAATACTTCCTAATAATACTAAATAATTTTTTGTTTTTATTTTTTGTCTAAATATTCTTATTATTGCAGCCGCTAAATTATTTCCTATTCCTGGAACAAATGCTACTATTGCGCCTCCAATAATTCCTGTTATTGCATCAATTGTTTTATTTTTTTCAATGTTAAAATTTGTTTGTTGTGTTTTTGTAATTGGTTTTTTTATTGTAGAATTTATTAGTGTTGAAATTCCAAAGTACCCGCTTATCAATGGGAATATTTGGTTAGTAAAAATCATTCCGTGTGTTGCTGAAATAATTATTATTATCATTGCGAGAATTTTTTTATTTCTAGTTTTTTCTGTTAGAATTAAAACGAGTGTGGAAAAAATTAGTATGATTGGAATAATTATTTCAAAATTAGTTGGAAAAAATTCTATGAATTTAATAAAAAATGGGAAACACATTATGGATACTATTGTGGCAATAATTCCCCCAAATACGGTTAAACTTATTGCTTCGTGTCCTTTTCCTTCTAAAAACATTTTGTGTCCGGGTAGTATTCCTTCAAAAGAACTTTCTCCTGCTGCCCCAATAAAAATGGTTGGAATAAAGTCTACAAAACTTTGTGTTGTTACCATGCTTAATACAAATATTAGCGCTTCGTTTCCAAATAAGGGTGTTAGAAAAGCAATTTGAGTTATATTGTTGGTGTGTATTCCAGGTATTAATCCTGCGATGGTGCCCATTATTATTCCTAATATTAGATAAAGAATCATTTTTTTATCACTTTTAGTGCTAATAATTCTATTTCGTTATTATATTGGGTAGTTTCACCGTA
The DNA here is from genome assembly GCA_028702895.1 of Candidatus Iainarchaeum sp. Lineage (GTDB taxonomy): Archaea > Iainarchaeota > Iainarchaeia > Iainarchaeales > JAAZKV01 > JABIDZ01. The sequence continues at coordinate 70,740 of JAQVNZ010000001.1, forward strand.
TACCTCTACCTTATCACCAATTTGTATTTCAAATTTTTTTGAATAAAATACTTTTATTTTTTCTTCGTTTTGTAGAATAAAAATTAGGGGTTCTTCACGTAGAATATAATCTACTCTTCCAATTACTATTCCTTTACTACCTATAGTTGAATGCATTTCGCTAATTGTTTTTTCCTTAAATTCTTCTTCGTAAAATATTATGAAAACAAAAAGGCCAATAATTGTTATTAGAATACAAATTTGTATTAAATGTCTTTCTTGCATTATACTATTTTATTATTTTTATTAAAAAGAAATAGCTTTTTTTCGTTGATTGACGTTATTATTATGGATTGTTTATTTTTCGAATTTTTATTAATTTTTTCAAGGCTTACATTTTGTAAAGTTAGGTTGTTTTAAAGGTTGATTTTCAAGCGGGGAATATGAAAAAGCCCATGAACATTTAATTACTTTTGATACATTCCATTTGTTAATATCTTGATTAAACTGCGAGTCAGAAAACATTTGTTCCATGTTTGTTACGTTGATTGTATTCCAATCATTAATTGGGTGATTAAATTTCGAATGCCAAAACATAAATTTCATTGTTGTTACATTGCGTGTGTTCCAGTTTTCGATTGGTTGGTTGAAGTCTGAATATGAAAACATGTTTTCCATTGTTGTTACGTTGCTTGTGTTCCAATTGCTAATGTCTTGATTGAATTTAGAATGGTCAAACATTGAAGCCATATTTGTTACGTTGCTTGTGTTCCAATCGCTAATATGTCCGTTGAATTGTGATTCATGAAACATTGCGTACATATTTGTTACTTTGCTTGTGTCCCAATTGTTTATATTTTGATTAAATTTTGAACCGTAAAACATTCCAAACATGTTTGTTACGTTGCGTGTATCCCAGTTATTTAGAGGGTAATTGTATGGTGAATATATGAACATATATTGCATATTTGTTACGTTGATTGTATTCCAATCATTAATTGGGTGATTAAATTTTGCTGCCCAAAACATGTTCTGCATATTTGTTACGCTGCTTGTATTCCAGTTATTTATTGGCTGGTTGAAATCTGAATATACAAACATTGCGAACATGTTTGTTACTTTGCTTGTGTTCCAATTACTAATATCTTGATTGAATTTAGAACTATTAAACATTTCACTCATCGTGGTTACGTTGCTTGTGTTCCAATTGCTAATATCTTGATTAAATGTAGCGCCACCAAACATTGAAGCCATATTTGTTACGTTGCTTGTGTTCCAATTGCTTATGTTTCCGTTGAATTGAGAATTACTAAACATCCCATTCATATTTGTTACATTGCCCGTATTCCAATTATTAATATTTTGATTAAATCGTGAATTAGCAAACATTTTTTCCATATTGGTAATATTCTTTGAGGCATCATCAAAAAAATCTGGACAAGAAACTTGTGTTAGAGTAGTGTTTGCAAACATGCTTCGTGCTGACGTTAATCCCGTAACCGAATTACTAACTGGTGTGTGAATATCTTTTAACATTTCCCCACTATTTTCAAAGGAGATTCTACTTGCTTTTCCTTTTAAAGAAATATTATAATCTCCTGGAGTGGGATAGGTTTTTATTTGTGTATCTCCAGGGGGTAAATTCACCCAACCCTGTCCTAATCCCCAGTCAACTTCCATTCCTTGAGCGCCATAAATAATAAATTGAAATTGTTCATTATTTTTTGTAGTTTTTATTTGGAATGTAAATGGGGGTGTTGGTTTATCGGGGTCTATTAGGGGTTTTCCACATTTTCCTAGATAATTCGTATCTGTTCCTGCTTTTATAGCATAGCAACGATTATCATAAGTATTTCCGTCCAAACCACAAACCGGGATAGTGCCCGCGTTTAAACAATCGTCTTCTTCTGGTATTTCTGGATCGTCTGGCTCTGGTTCGCCAGTATAATTATTATTTAATATTATTTGCGAATTTTTAAAATTAGTAAATTTTCCTATTTTTTCTACTATTTTTTTTAAGTCAAAATAGTTATTATCTATTGTTGGGGGAATAGTTTGAACAAAAAATTTTGGTATTTCATTTTCTTCAACAAAAATATTTTGGATTATAACATTCTCGTTTTTTTGGTTTGATTGAACTAATAATTCACTTCGTATTAGCGTATATGCGTTTGTAACATTATATGTATTTAAAAAAAAGGATGATAAAATTATTGTAAATGTTATAATAACTAAAAGTATTATTAAACTTTCAAACGAAACTTGCCCTTTATTAAATATTTTTTTTTTCAATATAATCAACTACTTGTTATTGAAATTTTATTAGAGTCTGTTTTTTCTATAACAATTGTTTTTATTCCATAATCAATAACATTTTCTGTACAATCAAGGGTTATTCCATTTCTTACCATAAATGTTTTTTTACAAATATTGTTTTCACAAAGATTAACATTTGTGTTATTGCCTGTTTTATTAATTTGTACTTCAAATTCAAAATTATTGGCACAGTTAATTTTTGTGTTATTTGGTATAAAAAGAGTTATTGTTTCTTTTGATCCTGTTCCCAATAAAGATATTTTATTAGTTATTTGCGTTAATTGTTGTGTTGCTAAATTAGCTTTTGAAATATTTTCAATATCTTCTATTATTCCTTGAGTATTTTCTATGATTGGTTTTGTTACTCCAAAAATATATATTATTAGTATTAATATTATGAAAATAAATTCTATTGTTGCTTGCCCTTTTTGCATTCTTTCACCTATATACTTAATATTAAGTTTATTATAAAATCTCCTAAAATAACACTTAGGATATAACCTAAGAGTATTGTTGGAACAAACGGAATAGAATCTTTAATTAAAATAGTTTTTTCAATTAATCCTTGTTTTGATAATTTTTTTAATTCTTTTATTTCTTGTATTGTTAATCCGCATGCCCTCATTGAGGATATTATTTCTTTTTCTGAATTTAGCGTATTTTCTTTTATTTGTTTTATAATTTCCTTTAAACTTAATTTTTCTTTTATAATAACTTTTTTTCCTTTCCAAATTAGTGTTATTCCTGGTATCATTCCTTCTTTAAGATTTTTTATTAAAACTTTTTTTGACATTAAAATTTTCATTGAGGTCATTAGTTTTATTAATCCAAATAAAATAACTATGATTATTGTTAATGATAAAAGATTTTTAAAAAACATTTGATAATTTAAAAAAATTCCGATTATCATGCTTATGCTTGTTAATATAATTTTGTTTTTATTTAAAAAATTCCAAACAAAAAGAAAAATAAAAACTAAAAATATTTCTATAACGGTGTTTTGGATAAATAAATTTATTATAATATAACTTCCTGATAAAAAAAATGCTGTGTGTATTGCAATAATCGTATTTTTCTTCATGTCAAAAAATATTTTTTTTCTTTCTGTTTTATTATTTAATAATTTATATACTATGACAACTATCCCGTATGGCATGAATGCTATTAGTGAATATAAAAAAAGACTTATTGGAAATATGGGTAGGCTTGAATTTGTTAATAATCCAATTTTGATTAATGCGGGGGTGAACGGATTTAATGCGCCTAATGCCATGAATAATTTTACGTCTCCTCCAGCAAAAACTCCTAATTTCCATAATATCCAACCAAAAGAAAATCCAATACATAATCCAAGAAAAGAGTAGATTATTGGATAAATATTTAATTCAATTATTGATTGTATTGCATAAATTGTTAGGCCAAGTATTGCTAATCCAAAATTTAATTTGTTTGGAACAATTCGTTCTTTTAAATCAGTGTATGTTGCGATTATTAATCCGATAATGGAAATAATTATGGTTGTAATGAAAATCATTTTTTATCATATAAGTTAATGTTTTCATGATTTAAAAAAATATGTTATTTTCTGATAATATTTTTATTGTGTTATTTTATTTTTTGATTAATATTTTTTTGTTTTATATAAAATAATATATATTATTATTATTTTTATTGTAGGATATTTTCAATTAATCTTGCTCTTTCTGATAATAAGTCTGCTTGTGCAGTTAATGCTATTTGTCTTAGTGTTTCAACAACCATTGCTGCGCTTATTGCTAGCATTATTCCAAATGCAGCGGTTAGTAAATATTCAAATGCTACTTGTGCTTTTTCTTCTTTTAACATTTTTTCATCCTTTCTAACTTTTTTTATTTAAAAAAATTATGTGCAATCCCATTTTTCTCTTAAAATATATTGGTTTTTTTCACAACATATAGTTTGAGTTGCTCCGCCTTTATTAGTGTCATTAAGATAACATCCACAATCTAAAGTGTTTGAATCTAGTGTTACACAAAGATAATTGTATGTGCTATTTGTTCCAGTATCTGTTCCTGTGCCTATTGCTTGTGAAACAAATATTATTACTACTGCTACTACAAGAATTACTGCTCCGATGATTAGTAAGTATTCTATGGATGTTTGTCCAGATTTTTTATCATTCATATTATATATAACAATATTTTTGTATTTAAAGTTTTGTTATTTTTAAAATATTGTTTTATTATTTTTTAATTATTATTAGGGTGTAATATTAAAGTCCTTGCATTTGTTTGGCCAACCTGTCATATTGGTTAGTGTGCATTTATTATTTGCCCAATTCCCGCCTGTTAACATGCATTCTTTTTGACATTCTAGTATTAGTGTGGTGTCTCCAATTTTTTCATCATTTAATGAGTCGGTTCCACTACTTGTTACGCCTACCATTGAGATTACAACAATTGCTACTACTAGTATTGCTGCGCCCATTATTAGTAAGTATTCTACAGCACCTTGTGCGTTTTCTTTTTTATAATCCATTACTAATAGTTTACTTTAGCACTATTTAAATGTTTTTTATTTTTAAAAAAAGTAATTGAAAAGGCGAAAGGCCTTTTCAAAATTTAATCTAATCAGTTGTATGATGTACAATCGTAGTTGCCGCTAGGTACTATTGTTCCACTACATGTTTGATTTATTGAATTCCAATCAAATTTTTGATTCAAACAATCAACTTGGCATTTTTGTAGTGTTGGTAATTGGTCTACGTCAGTTCCGTCTGTTGCTCCTGAAGTTACACTAACTAATGCAATTATTACAACTGCTACAACAAGTATTGCTGCTCCGATGATTAGTAAGTATTCTATTGCTCCTTGTCCTGTTCTATCCATTTTTTCCCCTCCGTTAATTTTAACAAAAATTCTTATTCTATTAAAGATTTTATTATTTTTAAATCTATTCTTTGACTTTAAAATATTGTTTTTAATTTTTTTTGAATATTGTGCTATTATTTTTGCGTTTTAGCAGATATTATTTTTGTAAAAGTTTTATTGGTTAGTATCTTTTATTGATTAATATCTTTTATTGCTTGTGTTGCAGATTGTGCAGTTGTTTTAATATATATTGAAACCGTTGTTACCACAAATATTGCGCCAACGATTATTAGCAAATATTCTAAACTTGTCTGAGCTTTTTCATCCATTAAAAAACACCTAGTAACATTAAACTAATTAAATAATTTGTTGCATAATATGTTACAAATGCTATTAGTATTAGTATTGGGATATATATAATACTTTTTCCAAATTTACCTTCTCTTATTATAGACATCATTATTCCTGATGCGATTACTTCTATTATTAAATATGCTTGGATTAATAATAACATAAAATTAGATACGCTGGTTGTGTTATTAGCACTTCCTCCGACTAATTGTGTTATTGTGATTTGTGAGAATAAATTCATTATAGCAGTTATTTCTCCAAATATTAATGGGGTTATTATTCCTCCTGCTGCAATCATGAACATGAATTGCATTGTAGTATTCGCTTTTCTCTCTTCTTTTAATCTATATGATTCTCTAACATCATCTGAAATATCTTCTAGTATTCCTGATAAGCTTGCACCGGTTTTTATTGAATCAAGTAATACTGTGATTGTTCGTTTTACTAATTTAGAGTCAATTCTTTCTGCAAATCCTCGTAGGGAAGTGTCAATATTTTCTCCTTCCTCTAATCTAATTAATGCGATTTGCATTTCGTCTGATAATCTACCATATCCTGCGATTACAACTTCTCGTAAAGCACTCTCATAAGTGTCTCCTGCTTTGAGCGTGTCGGCCATTTGTTTTAATGCATCACTAAAATTATATTCTATTGAATCAATTATTGATTCTTTTTTCATGTAAGGGTATCCTAACATTAGTATTAGTGTTGCTGAAGTAAACGCTACTGGGAGTAAAGTAATTTCTTTTAATATTAACATATTTAAAATTAATGTTATAAATGCTACAAATAGAGTTGTTGCTAGTGTTAAACTAGCCCATACTTTTGAATTATATGGTAATTTTGCAAATCTTACCCAATTATCATATTTTGTTATTATATCCATTTAAATCACATTTTTGGTTGTGCTGCATAAACCATGTATATCATTATTCCAAATACAATTGGCATAAAAATAATATAAATAAAAAACATTACTTCTGGTGTTAATGGAATGTTTTTGAATAAATCTTCTCCGGTTGTGGCGATTGGAGAATTTCTAATTGATCCTAGTATCATTACTGCTACTGGTAAAACTATTCCTACAAAAATAAATATTACTGAAAAAAAATTCATTTGCTGTGAAAAAATTCCTATTCGGTTTCTCATTTCGGATGAAACATCTTCTGCAATATCATTCATTGTTTCAGATAAATTTCCGCCTATTCGCATAGCTCTTAAAATATGGTTAATTGTTTTTCGTAGTGGCATACTCTGCGTTCTTAGCGCAGTGTGTTTTAATGCTGTTGTAGTATCTGCACCTTCTTCAATTTCATTTATGGTTCTAGAAAATTCTTCGCTTAAAACACCATAATCATTAATTGCAATTGCTTGTATTGTTTTATATAATCCAATTCCTGCTTTTAATTCTGTTGCCATGTGTCTTAGTGCAAATGGTAGTTCAGTAGATATTTTTGCACCCCTGTTTTTTGCAAGGTTTTTTGGAATTGTTAAAATAAATATTGTTGAAATTACCCACATGATAAATCCAAGTAAGATGGGGAGGGTGGCTGCAAACAAAAGATCTTGTAATAATATTCCTATAAAAAAAACTATTATTATTGTTGTTAGTGCAATTATAAATCCTGCTGCACTTGCTAATGCTAAATATTGATTTGGAGAATATCTTAAATTTGCAGAGTATAAATAGTATCCTATTTCATTACTTAATGGAAAATTTTGTAAAAAGTTTTTTATAGGATTTAATATTTTTTTTAATTTTAAATAAATGTTTCCAAGTGTTTTTGTTAAATTTGATCCAAATTGGTCTAAATCTTCTTCACTATTTAAATCAATTTTAGAATAAGAATTATCTAGGATTATTCCTCTTAATTCTTTTAAACTAGTATTCGCGTCTTCTACTTCTATTCCTTCGTCTCTATATTTTTTTTTCATTGTTTCAACGATTTTACTTACTTCTTCTTCGTTTATAGAACTATTTTTCATTATTTTTCACCAAAATTTCTTTTGCTAATAAAATCTTGTGATAGTTTACTAACTTCTTTTAATTCGCGAATATTGTTTTCAACAAGATTTTCTATAAATTGTTTTCTTAAATATAATTCGGCTTCAAGTTGATCTCTTGATAATCCTGTAAAATCTCTTAATTGACTTAAATAATTACTGTCAACTATTGTTCTTTCTAAATAATCTTTTACTGCGTCTCTTTGAAATAATGTTTGTGTTTTTGGGTTGCCTTCTATTCCTCCATATACTTCTGCGATCTCACTTATTCGTCTAATTGTTCCTTTCTTTTTATCATGATATCTGTGTTCTACTATTATTATGTCAAGCCCAGATAACATTATTTTTGGAACATTCATTGGCGGGTTAGTTACTCGTACTATTGTTTCTTCTGGAGAATTAGCATGAACCGTTCCTAGACAACCATCATGCCCTGTATTAATAGCAGTAAATAACGTGAATGCTTCTTCGTGTCTTACTTCTCCAACTATTATTCTATCGGGTCTCATTCTCAAAGAATTTTTTGTTAAAATATCCATTTTTAATTCACCTGATCCTTCAAGTCCGGGTGGTCTAGCTTCTAATCTAATCCAATGTTTTAAGGGTAAATTTAATTCGGCCGTGTCTTCAATAGTAACTATTCTTTCTCTTTCTGGTATGAATGATGCTAGTACATTTAAGAGTGTAGTTTTTCCTGATCCTGTTCCACCACTAATAAGCATGTTCGCTGGTTTTGTTCCTAGTCCATCAACACTTACCCATAGGAATGCTGCTGCTTCGCTACTTAGTGTTCCCATTCTAACTAAATCAATTATTGAATAAGGGTCTTTACGAAATTTTCTTATTGTTAGTGTTCCTCCACTAATACTTGCAGGGGGGATTGTGGCATTAATTCTACTTCCATCAGTTAATCTTGCGTCTAATAAAGGCGCTGATACATCTACTCTTCTTCCAACTTCTCTAGCAATTTTATTTATTAAATCCTCTATTTCTTGTTCTGAAAAAAATTCTATGTTAGTTTGCATCATTTCAAATTCTCTATGAAAAACAAAAACAGGTTTTTTTGGCCCAACAATCATTATCTCTTCTAATTGATCGTCTTTTATTAGGTCATCTATTAATCCATATCCAACCATTTCTCTTACAACTGCGTCAGCGTAAAATGATATTCTTGTTGGGGGAATATTTAGTGATGGATTATTTCTTATGATATCTAATATTTTTTGTTTATAGATTATTCGTCTCTCATCATTATTTCTTATTCTAAATGGTGCAATACTAATTAGTCTTGTTGTTGCTTCTTTTATTGTATTAATTATTTTTCTTTCAGCGGAGGTGGGTCTTAGTGTTGGAACAAAATAATATTTTAGTGCTTTGCCAGGGATTTCATAAATAGTTGTTTTATCATATTTTTTTAATTCTATTTTTTTCTCTTTTTCTAATTCTTTTTCAACTTCTGTTTTTTCTTTTCCAGATGGTTCGATTTCTAATTTTTGATCTATTTCGCTGTTAATTTGTTCTTCAAATTCTTTTAAATCTTCTTTTTTTATTTCTTTTGCAACAGTTTCTTCAATATCTTCTTCGTTTTTTATTGATTGTGCTTTTGTACTTTTCATTAAGTCTTCTAAATAATCAGTTGCCATGCTAAAAATATGTTTTTTCGTTTATTTTAATGTTTTGGTAATATTAAAAAAATTTTATTTTAAATTTTTTTTGACATTTTTTTAATTAATTATTCATTTTTTTCAAAATCATGATTTTTTCAAAAAATATTTTTAATTATTTTTTTTCACTAACTTCTTTTTTGATTTTACTAATAAAATCTTTTACCAAAATCGTTTCTTGTTCGCCATTTCTGTTTCTTATTGCAATGCTCTTTGTTTCAATTTCTCTTGCACCAATTACTCCAATGTAAGGTGCTTTAATTTTTTGAGCATCTCGTATTCTATAACCAAGGGATTCGTTTCTGTTATCTAGGTTACTTCTTATTCCATTTTCTAATAATTCTTCATGAATTTTTTTAGCTTCATTAGAAAATTTGTCTGATACTGGAATAATTATTATTTGTTCTGGCGATAACCAAGTTGGAAATGCTCCACCATATTTTTCTATTAACATGGCCATTGTTCTCTCATAACATCCAATTGAACTTCGGTGTATTATGTAAGGGGTTTTCTTTTTTCCATCATTATCAATATATGTCATTTCAAATCTTTCTGGTAATGCGAAATCAATTTGAACTGTTATTATTGTATCTTCTTTTCCATACACATTTTTTGCTTGCAAATCTAGTTTTGGGCCATAAAATGCTGCTTCATCTTCTACTTCTTCATAATCTATTTTTAGATGATCCAATATTTTTTTCATTTCATTTTGTGAATGTTCCCATGCTGTAGGATTATTAATATATTTTCCTTTTTCATTTTTAGGATCCCATTTTGAAAATCTGTATGTTATATCATCTTTGATTCCGATTGATTCCATCACAAAATTTATTAGTGAGATTACTGATTTGAATTCTTCTTCTAATTGTCCAGGTGTAACTATAACGTGTCCTTCGGAGAGAGTAAATTGTCTCACTCTTGTTAATCCATGCATTTCTCCAGAACTTTCATTTCTAAATAATACTGATGTTTCAGCAAATTTTATTGGTAAATCTTTGTATGATTTTAAACCATTTTTATAAATCAAAAATTGGTAGGGACAAGTCATTGGTCTTAATGCTAATAATTCTTTTTCATTTTCTTGGTTTCCCATTATGAACATTCCATCTTTATAGTGTTCCCAGTGTCCAGATATTTTGTATAAATCTGCTTTTGCCATATATGGCGTTCTTGTATAAACATATCCTCTTTTTTCTTCTTCGTCTTCAACAAATCTAGATAATATTTGAAATAATTTTGCTCCGCGTGGCATTAGTAAAGGTAATCCTTGTCCTACTAATTCGTGTGTCATAAAAATATTTTGTTCTCGTCCAATTTTGTTATGATCATTTTTTTCAGAAGTTTCTTTTTTTTCTAACCACTCGTTTAACTCTTCTTTTGTTTTAAAAGCAATTCCATAAACTCGTGTTAATTGTTTATTTTTTTCATTTCCTTTCCAATAAGCACTAGAAATTTTTAATAACTTTATTGCGCCTATTTCTGAAATATTTTTTACGTGTGGTCCTTTACATAAGTCAATAAAATTTCCATTTGTATAAATGCTAACTTTTTTTTCTCCGCTTTGTTCTAATTCATTAATCATTTCTATTTTATATTCATTTTTTTCAAATAGTTTTTTTGCTTCTTCTATTGTTATTTCTTTTTTTATCATATCATCTTTTATTTTAATTATTTCTAACATTTTTTTTTCAAGTTCGATTAAATTATTTTCTTTCAATGTTTTTTCTAATTCAAAATCATAATGAAATCCTGTTTCTATTGGTGGGCCGATAGCGATTTTTACGGTTGGATAAATTTGTGTTAGTGCTTGTGCGAATACGTGTGCTGCACTATGCCATATTTTTTCATTTTGTTTTTTTAATTCATCCATTTTTATCACCAAGTATCAAATTTTTTCCTCAAAAAACTTTTTAAATTGTTTTTTTGAGTTTAAAGCGTGGTAGTAGCAAGAGTTGTCATTTTTAGTAGAATTAAATTATTACTTGCTTTTTCCATAGTAAATGTTTATTCTTTTTTGTATTTATATATAGTTTAATTTTTAGTGTAATAAAAAATACAGTGCTCTGAAATAAATTTGGCTAATATAATTTATCTTGTTGCACGTTTACATCTTTCTTTTCCACAAAGAGAATGGAATTCTTGACAATATACTTGTCCTCCACATTCTTTTTTATGTTTACAATTCTGCCAAGTAGTATTTGCGTTAATACTTGCTCCACTTTGGTGTATTACGTTAGCAATAATATTACAATGTCGTTCATCAACGGCTTGTCTAGAATTAGTATTTATTATTCTAGTTTCTTGGTTTCTTGCAAAATATTCTTTTTCAAAATCAGTTTTTGGTTTATTATTTGTAATTATATTATTATTCGTGCGCATCATATTATTTTTTAACATGGGATTAATGCCTTGTGGTTGTGATTGTCTTAATTCTTCTAGTTTTTCTTGGGGGATTCTCTCTCCATCACTAATATCAATAATAGAATTATTTTTTTGAGTATTATTCTGAGCTAATTTTGCCATTAGTTGATTAGTTTTTCTTGCTTCTTCAACAAAACCTTTTAGTGCCATATACTAATTGAAAGATAAATAAATAAAAAGCTATTTGTTTTTTTCTTATTTATTTTTTGTTTTTTGGTTATTTAAAAGAGTTAATTATTTAGTTTGTAAATTTTTTATTTTTTTATAAGTATGTTTAAAAGCATTAATTGGCCTATTTTAATCATGTTTATCAATAAAAACGAATTAGAATTTTCAGAATGGTGGAACAAAATTATTTTTGAGGGCGGTTTAGCAGATAATCGGTATAAAATAAAAGGATTATTTGTTTGGATGCCTTATGGTTTTAGTTTAATGAAAATGGTTAAAAAAAATTGGGATAATTTATTTGAACAAAATAATATTAGTGAGCTTTATTTTCCACTTTTTGTTCCGCAAGAATATGCTAAGCAAAATGAATCTTGGTGGAATTCATTTAAAGAACAAGCATTTTATGTGTTAGGATATTTTGATAACGAAAAAAAAGTTTTTCTAAGACCTACTGGTGAACCTGCAATGTATCCAATGTTTAGTCTTTGGATTAGAAGTCATCGTGATTTGCCTTTAAGAGTTTATGAAACAGTTAGTTCTTTTAGAAATGAAACAAAATCAACTAAAACTTTTGTTAGAGATGTAGAAATTGGTCCTTGGTATGAAATTCATACTGTTCATTCTACTAGAGAAGAAGCTGAGGCTGAAATAGAATTAGGAATAAAAATGAATGATATTATTTTTGATAATTTAGCAGTTTCAAGATTAAAAGTTAGAAAACCAATTCAGGATTGTTTTCCTGGTAGTGTTGGTGCTATTGAATTTTATACTTTGTTAAATGATAAGCTTGTTGAAAATGCTAGTTGTAATAATCTTGGGCAAGCATATGCAAAAGCGTTTAATATAAAATTTTTTGATGAAAATGAAAAAGAACAATTTGCTTGGCAAACTTGTACTGGTAATGGTGAAAGATTTTTATCTGCAATAATTGGTAATCATTCTGATGATAAAGGATTAGTTTTGCCTCCAGTTGTTGCACCAATTCAAGTTGCAATTATTCCAATAAAAATTAGTGTTGATGAAATAAATAAATTAAATTTAGATTTTAGTAATTTAAGAGTAAAAGAATTTCCTGTTGGAAAATCTATTGGTGACGTTCGTTATAAAACAGAAAAAATGGGTATTCCTTTAAGGATTGAAATCGGACCTAATGAGATTAGTGAAAAAAAAGCTGTTCTTATTTGGCGTAATGGTAAAAAAGAATCTTGTTTATTTTCAGATTTAAATAAAGTTGTTGTAACTGGGTTGGATAATTTTCAAAAAGATTTGAGATTAGCTTCTGAAAATGAAATGATTAAACGAATAAAAATTTGTGATAATAAAATAGACGCAAAAAAAGCAGATATTGCGATAATTGGTTGGTGTGGTAGTGCTGAGTGTAGTGATTGGTTACAAACTGATTTGGAAAAAGAATTAATTGGAATGACTCTTGAAAAAAAGAAAGTGAAATGTCTTCATTGTGAAAAAGACGGTGAAGCAACATATTTTTCAAAATCATATTAATTATTTTTTATTTATTTTTATTTATTTTTATTTATTTTTTGTTTTTTAATTAATTTTATGTAATATTATTTTTTTTGTTTATTTTTTAGCTATTTTTATTAATTCTTTTTTTATTTATTAATTTGTAAAAGGAGAAGCTTTTATTTTATTTCGTTTATTAGTTTATTAATGAGAAAAACTTGTCCTGTTTGTAATAGTTCAAAATACCAACTTGTTGGTAAGGATTATGTTTGCGCTAAATGTCATTTTGTTTCAAAACCTTTTTTTAAACCAAATTTTGTTGTGGGTGAAAAAAAATGATTTCTCCAGAATTGTGTATTAAGTGTAAAGGCAAACTTCTTTGTGGACTAAAAAAATGTCCTATTCTTGAAAAAAATGCGTCTTCTAGTAAAATTGTTTCTAAATTAAAAAATAATTCTTTTAGTGGTGCAACACCTCCTGGGTTTTTTGTTTCATGGAATAATTATCCTAATGTTTCAGTGGCTCCGTTATCTGCTCTACCAGAAGAAATTTCGCCTATTTCTGATAAACCTGAAGAATGGTTTGGTTTATCACAAGAAAAAATAATTTCTTTTCGAGAATCTCTTTTAAGATCTCATAAAACAATGCCTGTTTCTCTTGCAAGTAATCCTAATTATGAATTATTAGATTTTCAAGAAATTGCAATGACTGATATTATTGTTGATGTGGAGGTTTCTTTAAAAAAATCGCCTAAGCTTGAAACAACGTTTGATTCTTTTTCTGCACCTTTAGGCCCTTCTGCTGAATTAGAAAAAATTTCTTTTACAAATAATGTTAGGGTTCCTCAAAAAGTAGATTATTTTGTTTCAGATACTGATGCAAAATCTAATACTGCCTTAATAGAATTATTCAAAGATGGTTTTCCAGTTTCGTTTCTTGCAAAAGTATTATCTTCTGGTGCGCTTGGTGTAAAAAAAGATAGAAAACTTGTTCCTACTCGTTGGAGTATTACTGCAGTAGATTCTAATATTTCAAAACATTTTATTGAAAATAATTTGTCTCAAAACAAAATAATTGATTCCTTTAAATTATTTCATTCTAATTATCTGGATAATGATTTTTGGATTTTATTATTACCTTTTGCGTGGTCTTTTGAACAAATTGAAGTTTGGTTGCCTGGTGGGATTTGGAATGTTAATTCAAAAGAATTTCAAATTTTATCAGATTATGAATTAAATTCTGGGCTAAAAGGGTATCCTAAAGAAACTGAAGGAGCATATTTTGCATCCCGATTAGCAATAACAGAATTTTTGGTGGATAGAAAAGAAAACGCTTCTGCAATAGTTTTTAGAGAAATTGGTTCAAATTATGCTATTCCTTTAGGGGTTTGGCAAATAAGAGAAAATGTTCGTCATGCTCTTAAAGAAGAACCGCTCATTTTTTCAACAATGGATAATGTTTTAGAATTTTTATCAAAAAAATTATCAGTTCCAATATCTCAATATAAAACTAAATCAGTATTAATAAAACATTTTAAATCTCAAACAAGATTAAGTCAATGGTTTTAAAATATTTTTTTGAAATAATTTTTTTAAATAATACTTAGTTTGTTAATGTTCTAAAATTAATTTTGTTAATTTATTTTGTTTGAATTTATTTTTTGTATTTTAAATATTGTGCGATTAATGCTTCTAATTGTATTCTTTCGTTCGCACCTTCTACTAATCTAAAATCATATTCTCCAATAGTATCAACTAATTCTATTTTTGTTTGATTAGATATGTGTTCTTCGCTAAGATTCATTGTTTCGCGATATAATTGTTTTATTATATCTTCTCCACTCATTCCATATTCATACATTAATTGGTCTAATTTTTTTCTAGCTTCTAAAAAATTTCCATCTAATGCTAATAAAATCATGTCTTGTATTTGCTCTGGTCTTGCACGTGAAGAAACACTATAAATAATTTCGGAATCTATTTTTTCATCAATACTAGAACTAGCTTGTAAAATATTTATTGCTTTTCTTAAATCGCCTTGAGCAACATAATTTATTGCGTCTAAAGCATCATCAGTAATATCAATTTTTTCAATCAAAGCTATTTTTTTTATTTGATTTTTTATTTCTTCACCATTTAATGGTTTAAATCTATAAACTACACATCTGCTTTGTAATGGATCAATTATTTTTGAAGAATAATTACAACTTAAAATAAAACGACAAGTTTTAGTATATTTTTCCATTGTTCGTCTTAATGCTTGTTGAGCATCATTTGTTAGTGCGTCACATTCATCTAAAAAAATAATTTTAAAATTTGAATCAAAAGCAAGAGTTCTTGCAAAATCTTTTATTGTATGTCTTACAATATCAATTCCTCTATCATCACTTGCGTTTAATTCTAAAAAATTTTGGTCAAAATTTTCTTTGAACAATTCTTTTGCAAGAGCAATACTTGAAGAAGTTTTTCCAGTTCCTGCTGGGCCTGAAAGTAATAAGTTTGGAACATTTTTTTGATCAATATAACTTTGTAATCGTTTTGTTAAATTATCGTGCCCAATAACATCAGCTATTTTTTTAGGTCTATATTTCTCAACCCATGGCAAATTATCTTGTTCCATATTATTTTTTGGTTTGGTAATAATTAAATATGGATTGTTTTTAATTTTATTTTTTGTATTCGCAACAATTAAAAGCTTAATATTATTAATTTACATTAGAATATTTTTATTGATTATTATGGATAAATTGGATGAAAAGCAATTTTTAGTTTTTTTAATAATTTGGTTTTTAGTAGCCTATTTGATAATGTGGTTTATGGGTGGCGCTTGTTTAAGCTTTTTTGTTGCTCCTAGCGAAGTAAATTCCGTTTGTATGTCTAATAATCTTCTTAGTGGATTAACTAGTATTCCAGTAATTGGTTTGCTGATTCCTTTTACTCCTTGGGTATCTTTATTTTATTGGTTTGCGCCAATACTTGGGTTTGTTTTCGCATTTTTTGGAATAACTTGGTGGAATAATTATTTTAAAACTAAAGAAGCTAGTGGAATTTTGTTTGTAATAGTAATCTTATTATTTTTGGTGTTGGGTCATTTTATTACTACTAATTGGTATTATTCAAATATTACATTATCTCCTCAAAATAATGTTCAATATGGGTTACATTTTTGTTTTGATAATAATCCTATTTCTTGTAATGAATTTGTTAATAATATTAATCAAGAATATATTTCGCAATACCAATCTTATGGTGGTTCTTTAAAACAATTAATTTTAATAGATTTTTGGGCGACTTTGCGTAAAAATATATTTTTAACATTTATTCTTGGAGCAATTATTGGTTGGATTCCATTTTTTGTAAAAAGAATTATTGCTGATAAAAAATAATAGTTTTTATTTTTTTCACTTATTTTTTTATTATTTTTATGAAAAAATTTTTTTTAGAAGGTTATGGTTGTTCGCTTAATGTGGGTGAAACCCAGCAAATTTCAAGTTTTTTAAAAAATAAGGGTTTTGTTCGCGTTAATGATTTTAAAAAAGCAGATTTTATTATAATAAATACTTGTTCTGTTAAAATGGTTACTGAACAAAGAATGATTTCTAGAATAAACCTTTTTTTAAATTCAAAAAAAAATAATGCTAAAATAATTGTTACAGGGTGTTTAGCAAAAACAAATAATAATTATTTAAAAAAAATTTCAAGCGATTTAATTGTTTTAGATACTAAACTAGAATCTCTTTCAAAAGTATTTAATTTAAAAACAACTAGTTTTTCTCCCAAAATAATTGGTGAAAAAAGTTATGATCATATTTCAATAATCCCTATTAGTGTTGGTTGTGTTGGTAATTGCGCATATTGTGCTACTAAAATTGCCAGGGGTAATTTAAAATCATATTCTATTTCTGATATAAATTATTCTTTTAAAAACGCTTTAAAAAATTCTAAAGAAATTTGGATTACTTCTCAAGACTTGGGTTGTTATGGTTTTGATACAGGTCATTATTTGCCTGAATTAATTAAAACTCTTTTAAAAAACAAAGGAGAGTATAGAATAAGATTGGGTATGATGAATCCAAGACATTTTAAAAAAATTAGGGACGATTTAATTCCTTTGTTTAAAGATGATAGATTATACAAGTTTTTACATTTACCAGTTCAAAGTGGGTCTAATACTATTTTAAAAAAAATGAATCGAGGTTCTGTGGTAAAAGATTTTGTTGATGCAGTTAAGTTCTCGCGAAAACTTGTTCCTGACATTAGAATTTCAACTGATATTATAGTGGGATTTCCTGGAGAAACAGAAAAAGATTTTGAAAAATCAATAAATTTAATTAAAAAAACGCGACCTAATATGTTAAATATTTCAAGGTTTGGTAAAAGAAAAGGGACAGTTGCAGAAAGTCTTCCTAACCAGTTATCAGAGAGTGAAAAAAAAGATAGGAGTAGGCGTTTAGCTAGTATTTCGCAAGAAATTTTTTTAAAAGATAATTTGAATATGCTTGGGTTTAAGGGTGTTGCATTGGTTTCGCAAAAAGCCAAATCTAATGGTTTTGTGGCTAGGACAAATAATTATTCTTCTGTTTTAGTTGATAATAAATTTGGATCTTTTGTTAATTTAGAAATAATTAATGTTTTTCCTAATTTTTTTGAGGGAAAAATTTTAAAAAAGTAAGATTACCTTTTTTTAAACCTTTTTTTTCAAATAATGTGTATGATTAGATTAATTTTAAAAAAATCTGTTGAAGAATATTTGAGTAATATTAAAGTAATGTTTAGTTATGGAATATTATTTATTTTTATTATTTTATTTTTATTTTTTAATCAATTCTTTTTCTCTTCAGGAACAGTTCATTTAATTTATAACGAATCAATTCTTACTGTGTTTGGGTTATTATTAGGTTTAATTTTTCTTTATTTTTTCTCTTTTTTTGTTTCACTAACAGTTTATTCAATTAAACGAGATGTTCAGAAAGTAAACTTTGATATTTATTGGAATGTTTTGCTAAAAAATGTTTCTATAAAGATATTTGTTTTTTATTTTTTCTTATCAATATTCACGTATGCTGTTTTATTAATTGGTGTTTATTTTAATTTTGTTTTTTTTGCTGCTTTGTTTGCTTTAATTGTTTCATCGTTGTTAATGTATGTTCCACAAAGTATTATTCTTGATGAAGTTGAATTAGTAGATTCAATAAAAGAGAGTTTGATTTTTTGGAAAAATAATTTTGTTACTAGTGTTAGTATAATTGTGTTGGGGTCAATAATATTATTTTTTATAACTATTTTAGAGTTTGGTTTAGAATTAATTTTATTGCCTGGAACAATAGTTTCTTTTGCGTTAGTATTAATTTTTTTGATTCCATTTATTGAACAAGTAAAATCTTATGCTTTTATTTTAAGATTTAATTTAATAAAACAATCTGAAGTTTTGAGTGCTCAATTAAAACCAAAAAAGATTGTTAAAATAGATGCTACGCGTTTACGTGAAAAATCTAAATATGGTAAAATATAATTTTATAAAAATCTAAAGCTTAATAAAAATAAAGTAATATTTTAAAAATTTTTTTATTTAATTAGTTTATTTAATTATTTTATTTAATTATTTTATTTTTGGTTTAAAATATATTTGTTTTACTTTTTTATCTATTAATTCGTTTAATTCTTCTATGCTTGATGCCGTTCCTGTGAAACAACATTTTTTAGAATTTAAACATTCTTCAAAACACATTGCTTCATGAGAGTAAATTTCGCGGCCCATTGTTTTTTCAAATTTTGTTTTTGCTTCATTACTTCCTAGTCCAAATAATAAAAAGTTATCATTCTCTTTTGTGAATTGTTTGTGTATTTTATTAGCAAATTCTTTGTTTTTTCTTTCTAGGAATCTTTCACTAAGAGCAAATAAATTAGTTATGCCTATTCCTGTTTTTAGATCTTCTTTTAAAAATTCGTTTAAATATTTTTTTGATTCGATTTCTTTTAATTTTATTTCTTTTAATTTTTTTATATCTTCTAATATTTCGCTTATTTTTTGAAATAGCTCATCTTCGTCTTTTGAATTTATTTTTTCAAGATTAATATTTACAAATAAATCTATTCCTGGTGTACTTGAAAATAAGTTTTTATTTAATGCGAAATATTCGTCATCAAAATTATTTAATATTAAAAAATTTTGTTGTTTATTTTCAATTAAATCTAAACAATATTTTGAGTTTATTTGTATGACACTATTTTTTTGATTTAATAATTGATTTGATAATTCAGCAGCTTTTAATTTATGTTCTGAATATTCACTTAATTTTGATGGGGTGTATAATTCAAGCGAATTCACAAATCCTGTTTTTGGAATTTCTAAAAGTTCGTTTATTAATTTGGCTGATTTTATAATTTGATTGTTATTTTTTAAAAATGGTGCGGTTACAAATGTTAATCCAAATAAATTAGGAGTATTATAAAAATATTTTTCAGAATGAATCATTTTTTTGATATTTTGTATTATTGTTTTTTGAGAAGTTTCTTTTTTCTCGCATAATATAGCATATGAGAATATTCTTGTTGAAAACCCGGGAATATCTTCTATAAAAATTTCGCCAGAAAAATGTTTTTCTCTAATTTTTTTTGGTATTGTTTTTAAAAGATTATATTCTCTAGTTTGTTCGTTTGCATATGGCTCTAATTCCATTTTATTTTTTACATCATAAACCGGTTCTCCTACTCGCGTATAATCTTCTCTTATTTTTTCAAAACCATAGCTAATTAGTTTGGCATTAACAAGTTCTCTTATGAGTGCTGTTGTGAGATAATCTATTTTTGAATCTTTTATTTGGTTTTCGACTTCAATAGTAATTTTTTCAGCAACGGTTCTTGAAATAATAGTTTCTTTTAATAAAGATTTTAGTATATTTCCTCTATCAAAATTTTCAATATTTTCTTGTGTAGTATAGACTTTCATTCGGCTGAATGTTTCATATATTTGCCCTGCTTGTGGGTCTAATTCTTTTAATTTTTCTAAAGCAATTTTTCGTAATTTATTTTCATTTTTGGTTGGTGCTTGCATTAAGTCTTTTATGATTTTTGTTATAGTCCATTGTGAAGCGTTTGCTTCTTGCATTTCTTTTGCGATAATTTGTATTTTTTCTTCTATTAAATCCATTTATGTTATTCTGTTAGCAAACCATTAAATCCTAAACTTTATTACAGCCTTATTCGAAAAACTAATTTTATAAATGTTTTTGGTTTAATATGTTAAGTAGTTGTTTTGGTTTTTTAACTATTTTGGGGTGTTTGGTTTGAGTATTGTTTTAGATAAAATTGATTATATTATTTTAGATGCTTTATTGCAAGATGGTAGAGCTAGTTTTTCTGCAATTGCTAGGGAAACAAAATTAACTGATGTTGCGATTAAAAAAAGAGTTGAATCTTTAAAAAGAAGAAATATTATTTCCGGGGTTAGTGTTGATTTAAATTATAAATCTCTTGGTTATGAGAATCCTATTTTTGTTCAAATTAGAAGCGAATTATCTAAGAATAAAGATATTATAAAAAAATTGGGTAACATGGATTTTGTTATTGAATTATATCAAATTCTTGGAGAGTATAATTTAATTGCTAAATTAATAGTGCCTAGTTTGGAGACTGCTGAAAAATTTATTTCTCAACTTGGTTTAATTGATGGAATTATCGATCTTAAAACAATGGTCGTTTTAAGTGAGAGTAAAAAAACAACTACGCTTCCAAGTAAAACACTTCAAAATAAAATTTAATGCTTTTAATATTTTTGTTTTTTAATTTTTTAATTTTTGATTTTGCCTTTTGCGTCTTGGTTTTTAATTTTTTTGTTATTTTATTTTTTTATGATTGGTTACAATCATTTTTAATCCTTTTTTTCTTAATCATTTAGATGCAATTAATAATTTCAGAAAAGGCCATTGCTGGAGAAAGAATTGCCTCTCTGCTTGCGGATGGTAAAGTTTTACAAAAAACTGTTTTGAATGCAAGAGTTTTTGATTTTGATTGGAATGGTGTTCAAACAAGAGTAATTCCTTTAAGAGGTCATATTTGTGATGTGGAATTTCCAAAAGAATATTCTAGTTGGTCAGCTGTACCACTTGAAAAATTAATTTTAGCACCAGTAATTTATTCTAGAAAAGAATTTAGAATAATTGATTGTATTATTGATTCTGCGTTGAATGCAGATAGTTTAATTATTGCAACAGATGCTGATAGGGAAGGAGAAGCTATTGGGTTAGAAGCAATTGATTATGCTTTAAAATCAAATAAAGAAATAAAAATAAAAAGAGCTTATTTTTCAGCTATTACCAAAGAAGATATTCAAAAATCTTTTTCTAATTTAGAAAAATTTGATTATAATTTTGCTTATTCTGCAAATGCTAGACGAGAAATTGATTTAATTTGGGGGGCTGTTTTAACTAGATTTATTTCGCTTGCTTCGGGTTTACTTGGAAAAAATTTTTTAAGTGTGGGTAGAGTTCAAACGCCTACTCTTGCATTAATTGTTGATAGGGAAAAAGAAAGAAAACTATTTGTTTCAAAAAAATATTGGGAAATTAGTGCTGATTGTGAAAAAGATGGAATGTTTGTTGCAACTCATAAAATAGATAAATTTTGGGAAAAAGAAAATGCTGATAAAATTATTTCAAAAAATATTAAAGAATTAACTGTTGTGAAAATTGATGAGAAAGAAAAAATTCTTAAAAAACCGGTTCCGTTTAATACTACTGAATTATTGCGTTCAGCTACAAATATCGGGTTTTCTGCTGGGAGAGCAATGGATATTGCAGAATCATTGTATCAAAAAGGATTTACTTCTTATCCTAGAACAGATAATAAAACTTATCCTGCTTCATTAGATCTTAAAGAAATTGTAAACAAACTTGCGTCTGTTCCTGAATTTGTAGATTCTGTTAACAAAGTTTTATCGCAAAAAAAAATTGTGCCTAGTGCAGATAAAGAAACAAAAGATCATCCGCCTATTCATCCTGTTTTGGGTGTTAAAAAAGATGTTTTATCTAAAGAAGAATGGAAAATTTATGAATTAATTTGTAGACGATTTCTTGCAACATTGTATAAAAATGCGATTACTGCAAATGTTTCTGTTTTAATGACTGGCAAAGAAGAAGAATTTGTTGCGCGTGGACAAACAATTGTTGATGCGGGTTGGAAATCAATTTATTTTTATAGTAAATTAAGTGAAGTCATATTACCAAAATTAAGTGTCGGGGATGTTATTGGCGTTTTAAAAATTAATTTATTTGAAAAAAGTACTTTGCCTCCTGCAAGGTATAGTCAATCATCTTTGTTAAAATTAATGGAAACGCATAATTTGGGGACAAAATCTACTCGACCAAATATTATTCAAAAACTTTATTCTAGAAATTATATTATTGGTAGTAAGAGTATTGAAGCTAGTGAGATCGCAATTTCAGTTATTGAATCTTTAGAAAATAATTGTGATATTGTTACTAAACCAGAAATGACTGCGCAATTAGAAAATGAAATGGATGAGATTGCGGCTGGTAAAAAGGACATTAAAAGTGTTGTTGAGGACTCTTCAAAAAATCTTAAAAAAATATTGGATACTTTGCAAAAGCAAAAAAATAATATTCGTCTTGATATAAGAAAAGCTTCTTTTGATTCGAATATAATTAATCAATGTAAAAAATGTGGTATTGGTAACCTGATTATTAGAAAAGGAAAAACTGGGAAACGATTTGTTGGTTGTTCTAATTATCCTAAGTGTGACAATTCTTTTCCGCTCCCTCAAAACGGAATTATTACTACGACTATTGAACTTTGTGCGGAATGTGGTCGACCAGTTATTAAAATTAAGAATGGTAAGTTTGAATACAAAATGTGTTTGGATATGAATTGTAAAACAAAAGAATCTTGGAAAAAGTTTGATAAAAAAAATGATTCATTAGATAAGAAAAAAAATAATTTCGTTGCAAGTAAAAAAAATACTGGTAACATTGTAAAAAAAAGTTCTATTAATAATAAAAAATTGATTTATAAAAAAAGTAATTCTAGTAAAAATAAGATTACTAAATAAGTATTTTAATAATTAAAATTTTTATTTTTCTATTGATTGCGTTTTTTAAAAATAGTTTTTTTATTTTGTTTATTTTTTAATAATTTTATTTTTTTGAATAAAAATTGTGAGCTAAAAATTAGTTAGCCTGGTGAGCCCGCCCACAACATCTATTCATTTTCTCAAAAATCTTTTTTTCTTCAACCCTCCTAATTATCCCCTCCTAAATTCTCTATTGTTATTGTAGTTCGTTTTCATTAATAAGGATTAATGTTGTTTAGATGTAACAAAAGTAACATTTAAAATGGTTTTGACATTACTTTTGTTCAGTATTGGCAGTGTTTGGCAATATTTTGTGTTTGGTGGTTTAATGGCTCAAAAAATGAAAGTTGATGATGAAATTAGATTAAATATTATTGCATCCTTATTAGAAAAAGGTGCTACTCAACCTAATTTAAGAAGAATTAAGATTAAAACAAAATATCATTTAGCTACTATTAAAAGTTCAATTGATTTTTTACAAAAAGAGAAAATAATTGTGGGTTATGGGCCAAAAATTGCTTTTTGGAAATTAGATTATAAATTAGAAGCGATTGAATTATTGCAATTAGATTTTTCAAAACCAGGTTTGGTTGAAGAATATTTAAAAATAGTTGAAAGTGATCCACATGTTTGGCATTTAAGTTCTATAATGGGTTCTGGTAATTTTAATGTTATGAGTTCTCAATTTTATAAAGATGTTGAATCCTATCATAAAAATTTACAAGAAAGGTATGTTAAAAAATTATCAAATTATTATGATGTTGTTAAGGATAGGCAAGTTTTTTATTTAACTGAACCAACTTTTAAAAAAGGTTCAAGAACTGATTCAATAATAAAAATTCTTAGAGAAAAAGCAGCATTGGATTAAGTGAGTTGAAATGGAATTAGAAATTAATTTGAATAAATCTCTTGAACAAAATGCTACTGCATATTTTGAAAAATCAAAATTAATGAAAAAAAAGTATCTTGGGATTAACAAGGCGATTGAATTTCAAAATAAAAAAGAACAAAAAAAAGTTATTTTATCAAATGATATTATTAAACCAAAGAAAAAATGGTTTGAAAAATTTAGATGGTTTTTTTCAAGCGATAATTTTTTGGTTATTGGTGGAAAAAATGCTAAGATGAACGAGGAAATAATAAAAAATTATATGAAAAATGAAGATGTTTACTTTCATGCTGAAGTATTTGGTGCACCGCATTGTATAATAAAAACAAAAGATGAAAAAACAAATAGAATTAGGGTTGTTCCAAATTCAACAATGATTGAAGCGGCACAATTTGCAATAACGTTTTCAAAAGCATTTGAATCTGGTCAATCTACTGCTGATGCGTATTCTGTAAAACCAGAACAAGTTTCTAAAAGAGCTCCGACTGGAACTAGTATGGGTACGGGAGCATTTATGATTTATGGTGAAAGAAATTGGTTTAAAAAAACTCCAATTAATGTTGCAATTGGGTTTTATCAAAAAGAAAAAAAATTAATGGCCGGGCCGGTTACTGCGATTAAAAAAAATTGTATTCATGTAATAAAATTAAATCAAGGGACTATTGAAAAAAATGTTGTTGCTAAAACAATTTTTGAAAAATATTCTAAAAAAGATTTAAATGTTTCAAATGACGAAATTCTTTCATTATTACCTAATGGTAAATTTGGGATAATTGAATAATAATTTAACATTTTTTGATATTTGTAAATTTGTTTTTTTAACTTTTAGTTTTTCCTAATTTTTTTAAACACTAGTTGTATTTTCATAATTTAATTGATTACATTTTTAATCCTTTTTAAGTGTTTTTTAATTAAAAGTGTTTGATATTATGAATTTTGCTGAAATTATCCTTCAAGTACAAGATCCTGACCCAACACACGTTGGAAGAAATATTGTTACCCTTGATAAACAAACAAAAACTATTCTCAATATTACTTCTGGTGATATTATTGAAATAGAAGGTGTCAAAAAAACAGCTGCTATTGTTTGGCCTGCAAGATTAGAGGATGAGGGTAAAGAAATTATTAGGATGGACTCTTTTATACGTCATAATGCGGGTGTTGGTTTAGGGGAACGCGTAAAAATTAGAAAAAGTATTCCAAAAGAAGCTAAAAAAGTTATTTTGGCTCCAATTGAAGAAGTAAGAATAATTGCAACTGGTTATGAAAGAATTTTAAAAAAATCTTTTTTAGGTAGGCCCTTAACAATTGGTGATAATGTTTGGGTGAGTGTTTTTGGATCTGGTTTTATTTATCGTGTTGTTGATACTATTCCTAGATCAATAGTAAAAGTTACTGACGCAACACAATTTGCCTTAAAAGAAAAACCTGTTGCTGATGCGCTTGAAGGAATATCTAGAGTTGCTTATGAGGATATTGGGGGGTTAAGTGAACAGGTTAGAAAAGTTAGGGAAATGGTTGAATTACCAATGAAGCGCCCAGAAATATTTCAAAAATTAGGTGTAGTTCCTCCAAAAGGAATTTTAATGCATGGCCCTCCAGGCACTGGGAAAACTCTTTTAGCAAAAGCAGTTGCTAATGAAGCGCAAGTTCATTTTATTTCTGTTTCAGCTCCTGAAGTAATGGGGAAATTTGTTGGAGAAGCAGAAGAACGAGTTCGAAAAATTTTCAAAGAAGCAGAAGAAAACGCGCCAAGTATTATTTTTATAGATGAAATAGATGCAATTGCATCAAAAAGAGATGATGCGGTTGGAGAGGTTGAAAGAAGAGTTGTAGCACAATTACTCTCATTAATGGATGGTCTTTCGTCTAGGGGAGACGTAATAGTAATGGCTGCAACAAATAGAGTTAATTCGATTGATGAAGCATTAAGAAGACCGGGTAGATTTGATAGGGAGATTGAATTTGGGATTCCTGATAAAAAAGCTAGAAAACAAATACTTGGAATTCATACTAGGGGTATGCCACTTGCAAAAAAATATTTTGTAATGAAAAATGATAATATTGAATTAGAAAAAAATATTCTTTTTAAAAGAATTTTTGAAATAGTAAAAAACAATAAAGATTCTGATATTGTAGAAATAATAGAAAATTATAATAAAAATTTTAATGATAAGAAAAAAATATATTTTTTTGTTGAAGTGTTAAGAGATATGTGTGAAAAAAAATTGTTGAGAAAAGAAGAATTTGATTTAGATTATTTTGCGGATATGACTCATGGTTTTGTTGGAGCAGATTTACAAGCATTAACAAAAGAAGCAGCAATGAAATCTTTGAGAAGATATTTGCCTGAAATTGAAAAAATAGAAGAAAGTCAACCAATCCCAGTTGAAATATTAGAATCTTTAAAAATAACTAAAAAAGATTTTCTTGGCGGATTAAAAGATGTTCAACCATCTGCGTTAAGAGAAATTTCTATAGAAGTGCCAACAGTAAAATGGGATGCGGTGGGAGCATTAGAAGAAATAAAAGAAGAATTAAAACAAGCTATTGAATGGCCTCTAAAAAACCCAATTGTTTTTAGTGAAATGGGTATACGTCCTCCAAAAGGAGTTTTATTATATGGTCCTCCAGGTACTGGAAAAACTCTTTTAGCAAAAGCAATTGCAACTGAAAGTGAAGCAAATTTTATTTCAATTAAAGGCCCTGAATTATTAAGTATGTGGTCTGGTGAAAGTGAAAAAGGTATTAGAAAAATTTTTAGAAGAGCAAGACAAGTTGCGCCTTGTATAATTTTTTTTGATGAAATAGATGCTATTGCTTCAAAAAGAGGACGCGATTCTAGTAGTAATGTTACTGAAAGAATGGTTAACCAATTATTAACTGAACTTGATGGGGTAGAATCGCTTATTGATATTGTTTTTATTGCTGCAACAAATAGGCCTGATTTAATTGATCCGGCATTACTAAGACCAGGTAGAATAGATAAATTAATTAGAATTCCAGCTCCTGATGAAAAAGCTCGTGAAAAAATAATTGAAGTTCATACAAAGAATGTTATGCTTGCAAAAAATGTTTCAATAAAAGAATTAGCAAAATTAACACCTGGATTTTCAGGTGCAGATTTAGAGGGATTAGTAAGAGAAGCTGCATTATTAGTTTTAAAAGAAAATAAAATGAAATCTGGTGAAATAAAAATGTCTCACTTTGAACAAATATTAAAAAAAGTGCATCCTACAATTGATGTGGAATCAGAAAAGGCTTATGATGAATTCAAAGATAAAGCACTTGATTTTAGACCAAATTATGTTGGGTGATAATCTAATAATTTTTTTTTAATTTTAAAAAACCAATCTAATTTTTTTAAAGAATCAATCTAATTTTTTTAAAAAATAAATTTATATAAAAAAACCAAAAAACAATCCCGGAACTAAAGTTGCTATTAAAGGAATAGTTATTGCTAGTGCCCATGCTAATGGATTCCATGCTAAAACTTTTTTCCCATCAAGGACCCAAATTGGCATTAAATTAAATAATGCGAAAAAGAAATTTATTCTCGCGCAAGAAATTAGTATTGTTATAAATAATGCGTTTGGAGTAAACATTGCAAGTATAGTTAAAAATACGCCTAAAACAATGTTTGTTATTGGTCCGGCAATAGAAATTATTCCATCTTGTCTTCGTGTGACATTTCTACCAAAAAAATATGTTGCGCCTGGCGCAGCTAAAATCCAGCCTGTTAAAACGGCCATTATTACTGCTATTGCTAGCATTGGGTACCATGCGCGATATTCTGAAACAAAACCAAAATGTCGTGCTGCTTGTCTGTGTGCTAATTCATGAAAAACAAAACCAGTCCCAACGGCGATTAATGCTATGGGAAATGCTATTAGTGGACTTAAAAAATTTGTGCTTCCTGAAATTGCACTAATTAAATCAAAATTTATTAATACTAATGAAAAAGCAATGCTTAAAGTTAGCCAAGAAATTATTAAATCAATTTTTTCTTGTTTTGAGAATTCCCAAAAATTCTTTTTTATTTTTTTTCCAACTTTAATATAACTATTTGTTGTATCGTCCCAAATTTCTTCTTCATTCATTATAACTTTTTTTTCCAATACTCTTTTATTCATTAGTTTTTACAAAAATTTTATTTATTTATTTCGACATTTAACGAATTCGAGTAATTGTTTTTTAAATACAAATTTTTTAGTATAATTTATGAGTAATGTTTTATTAGAAGAAAAAGCACAAATTTCAGTAGAACTAATAATTGTCCTTGCGGCGGTTGTTGCAGTAGTTTTAGTTCTTGTAAGTCAGTTACAAGCAACATCTTCACAAGGAGCCCAAAAATTAGAAAAAACTGCTGGTGACGTGTTCAAAAAAATTGATGATATATGAATTCAATTATGTGTACTAAGAAAAAAGGGCAAGTTTCGTTAGAATACTTGATTTTAATTGCTGCTTTTTTCTCAGCTTTATTAATAATAATTCCAACAATAAATCTCATTGTAAATGATTTTTTGATAATGAATGATTCTTTATTATTAAAACAAATTTCTGAAAAAATTTCTGAACAAGATAAATTATTTGTTTTTTTAGGAGATGGATCTAGAAAAGAATTTGAATTTTTTTCAACAAAAGAAATTTTATTAAAAACAAGTGGAAAAAATTTTATTTTATCAAATTCAAAAACGAATCTTTCTGTTCTATTGTATTCTAATCAAATCACGAATGAAAAAAATTTCGATTCTAAATTTAAAATAATAATTGAAAAAATTAATGGTGAAACAAAAATATTATTTGAATGAATTAAGTTAACAATTAGTATAAACAATAATTCGAATTTTTCTTTCAATCAATTTTTCGTCTAATAATATTGTTTCGCTTGAAATGGCATTTTTATTGCATTCTTTTCCTATTAATATTTTTTTATTATCTATTTGTATTTGAAAATTATCAAAAAATAATTTTGCGTCTTGTATCATTTCATTTTCATTTATTGAATTTTTACTCCAGACTCTTAGTAAATCATTTTCTTGTTGAATGATTATTAAATCGCTAAATGATTCTTGTTTTGGAAATGAAATACTAAGTAATACTATTGAAAACATTAATATTGCAATTATTGCTTCTAAAGAAATTAAAAAACCTTTTTGAGAATTAGTTTTATTATTCAACTAAACACCCTGTAAAAATAATGATATTTTTAATATTGTCTAATAAAATAAATCGTTTAATTGAAATACAATTTTTTGAATTTTGTTCTTCAAAATAAATAATTTTTGAATCAAAATTATTTTTAGTTTCTATTTTTTTAATAAAAAAATTGTTTATATCTATTTTTTTTATATTGGAAAAATAATTCGAGTTTAGTTCGTTACTTAAAATTCTTTTTTTACTTTCATCAAATTTGCAAGAACCGAGTAATGTGTTTTCTTCATTAAAATTTTTTATAAAAGAATCTACTATAAAAATAGTTTTTGCTTCCAAGTATTTTTCAGTTTCAAAATTAATTGTTAATGTTAAATTATTATTAATAAAAATTACAAACCAAAGAATACTAAATAATATTATGATACACGCGATTATCAAATCCATTGAAAAAATAAATCCTTTTTCGTTGTGGTAAAATTTATTTTTGATTGTATTATTTGTTTTGATTGCATTTTTTTGTTTATTTATATTTTTTAGTTTATTTGTATTTGTTTGTTTATTT
>JAQVNZ010000033.1 GCA_028702895.1 Candidatus Iainarchaeum sp.
AAAAGTTTAGTTTGTGGTGATTAAAATGATTCCTGAAGCAGAATTAATTAGAAACGAGTTTATTATTAGAGAAATGGATTTTCCAGAAAATATTAGTTTTACAAAAAACTCTTTGTTAAGATGGTGTTGTTTGTCATTAGGATTAATATCAAAAAATGAAACTAGAGACAAAGCTTTTGCGATTTTTGATGTTTTATTCACATTTATTTTCACAAAAAAAATTAATCCTACGACAATTGATATTTTAGAAGAATTAGAAAAAAAACATAAAATAAAAACCAGCGAAAAACTAATTAGATATCATTTAAATAGATTAATAAATTTAAAAATTATCTTACGAGACGGAATAAAATACAAGATTAATCCTTCTCCTAATTCTGATAAACGAAATTCTATTGCAGAAAGTTATAAGGCTTGGATTACAAAACAAGTTATAATTGAAATGGATAAAAATTTTACAGCTTTAGAAAAATTGCAAAAAGCGTATGAAAAATGATATTTAAAAAACCCAAATTATCCATTAAAAAATAATTAAATTATTTGTTTAGAAAATTATATAAATCCTATAACATAGAATTAAATTGGTTCAAATGAATTTTTTTAAAACCTCAAAAGCTCAAGGAACAATAGAATATTTAGTGATTATTGCAATCGTAATTGTTATTTCTTTAGTCGTAGTTTCCATAATAATTAATCAAACATCTAGCGTTTCAACCACTAATCAAAACGCAACAAACCTAGCTTGGCAAACAAAAGAAATACAAGTACTAACCCTAGTAACCGACTCTCAAGGTCAAGGAATAATACTACTTACAAGTAATTTAACTGATAGAATTACAATAGATAATATAGAACTAGATGACATGCCTAACTCTACTTCAAAACAATTATTTTTAGGTTCAACTCAAAAAATCTCCTTATCAAATTTAACCGCATGTGCCGGACAAACCCAAAAATATAATATTAAATTAAATTATACAACTTCACAAGGATTACAAAAAACAATAACCGGAAATTTTTACGCAGATTGCATCAATAATGCTTTAACAATTAATTCATTAAATCTTAGTACAGGCGATGCAAATCTTATTACAAATACTTCAATTGCAACAGGATATTTAAGCTTAACAAACAGCGAAGCGATTAGTACAAGTGAACTTGATAACTTAGAAGATGGGACAAATGTTGGTAACTATTTAGAAATTACTTCAACGCAAATAAACCTGAGAACAAATTGATTATTATGAAATACAAAATTATTTTATTAGGAATACTACTTTTACTAGCAAGTTTTGGATTTGCTATAACTATTACTACTTGTCAAGGTTTACAAGAAATAAATCAAAATTTAAATGGAACTTATATTCTAGGAAATGATATTGATTGTTCTCAAACTAATACTTGGAATAGTGGTGCTGGGTTTCAACCAATTGGAAGTTGGGGACCATGGTTTACAGGTGTTTTTGATGGAGCTGGATATACAATAAGTGGACTATACATTAATAGACCAACTACTGATGATGTTGGATTATTTGGTTGTACATATTCAACAGCAATTATACAAAATATTAATCTTCAAGACGCTAATATAATTGGACGATCAAATGTTGGATCTATAATCGGAACTGCTACAGGCAGTGTTTCAAATTTATCAGCTTCTTTTGATTCCATACAAGGAACTGGATCTTATATAGGCGGTCTTGTTGGAAGAATTTATGGTATTTCACCTTCAACATTGTATGAATTTAATAATTTGACCATAAATATTAATTCTATCCAAGGCGGTTCTTATGTCGGAGGAATCATTGGCGGGATGGCTAATTGGTCAACAGGAGGAGTAGAATTTACTAATTTGAGTTCAACCATTACAAATGGACTTTATTCAACAAGTTCATATAATGGAGGATTAATTGGAGGAGCTTTATCTCAAAAGACTAATTTAAGAAATTCAACAGCAGACATAAACTATATCTACAACAAAGGATCAGGAAGTTACATCGGAGGACTAATCGGAAAAACCGACGGAAACATCTACGATTCCAATTCAACAATTACTTTAATCGGTTTAGAAAGAACAGCACATTACGATTCAGTCACAGGCGGACTAGCAGGACAAGCCAACCACATAGAAAATTCATGGAGCCAAACAAACATCAACGCAACACTAGGACCAACATTCAGTGGCGCATACATAGGAGGACTAGCAGGAATAGCCAACACAATAAACAACTCATACTCAAAAGGAAACTACATCACAGCCAACAAATCAAACGGTTATTATATAGGAGGACTTGTGGGTAAATTAAGTGCTGGATCAATTACAAATTCTTATTCTTCAATTCAAACTATAGATGCTGGAACTAATTATTATATTGGTGGATTAGTTGGAGAAGGTTCTAATATAACAAATTCTTTTTCAATTACAGATGTTACTGGTGGAAGTAATTCTGGACCATTTTGCGGATATACTTGCAACTCCATTACTAATTCATATTATTTAAATGGAAATGATGTTACTCTTTATGGTGGGAATAATATTAGTAGCGAAGGATCAACTTATTTTAAAGGAACTTCTATAGTTGAACCGTTTACAAATTGGAATTTTTATAATTCTCAATCAAAACCAACAGGAGATTGGTTTGTTTGGACAAATGATTACCCACATTTATCACTAAGTCCAATTATAAATTATTATACAAATGGAACTTTTATTTCAAAAAAAATGAATTTATCTGCTCCAAAAAAATTTACCACAATGGACCTAAACATGAACAAACCAACAGACACAAATATTGAAATACAAATTAGAACAGCAACTAGTGAAATTGGTTTAGATATTGCACCTTGGCTTGGACCAGACGGAACAAATGAAACTAATTATTTGGTGGATGGAGAAACAATTAATTCAATCCATGATAAAAATAGTTGGGTACAATACAAAGCAACCCTAACAACAACAAATACATCAGTCACTCCAACACTCTACGATATAAACATCCACACAATTGCAATTGGGGAAGTGATTTATGCGAAATTAAATTCAGGGTTTACTTGGCTTTCATTTAATCAATCAAATGATCTTAATGGTTGCACAGTAAATTGGTATTATTCTTTAAACAATTCACCATATGCTTGGGAAAGTACAAGTGAAACTTTAACAGGAAGTGACAACTTATGGATAAAAGCAATAATTAATGGAACAATTGATTCTAACAATTTACGAATAGAAAATATTTCAATTAATTATGCAGAATAATTAAAAAAATATTTTTTTAATATCTTTTTTTATCTTAGTCTTACTGAATCCAATATTCTTATAGCAGTGGATGTTACACCAAATCTTCTTGAAACTTCTTTAGAAAATTCTACACTTCGCATTGGGTCCCCATGATTAACAATTATTCTTTTTGGTTTTGGTTTTAATGATCCCACATAATTCATTAATTGATTAAAATCCGAGTGACCAGAAAAACCATCAATGTTTTCTATTCTCATTTTAATATCAAGTTTTTTTGTTCGACCATTATCAGAAATTGGCATTGTTTTTAGCCCTTGTTGAATTTGTCTACCAAGCGTTCCTTCAGCCAAGTATCCAACAAAAATCAAAGTATTATTTGCGTCACCAGCCATCTTATAAAAATAATCTACTACTGGCCCACCGTTCATCATTCCGCTTGTAGCAATTATTATTGCACCTTTTTCTTTTATTATTTTGTCTCTATTCTCATATGTTGCTTCGTGAAATATTGGAGAATCAAACGGACTATCATTTGTTAGTATTCTTCTCTCAATACTACTTCGTAAATATTCAGGATATGCTGTGTGTATTGCGCCTGCTTCTTGCACCATTCCATCCACATAAACTTTATTCTCGTTAATTAATCCTTTTTTATAAAAGCTTTCAATTACCATTGATATTTCTTGCCCTCTTCCTACTCCAAACACTGGTATTAGTATTGTCCCACCAAATTCGTTTGTTTCTTTTATTACTCTTAATAATTGTTCTTCCGCTTCTAATCTTGGTGTTTGAATAGCAGTTTTTGAACCATATGTTGATTCTATAATCATTGTTTCTATTCTAGGATATCTAATATCAATATTATCAAATAATCTTGTCATTCCAAATTGCATATCAGCCGAGTATAATAAATTGTGTAATCCTTCACCGATATTTAAGTGTACAGATGCACTACCTAAAATGTGTGCAGCGTTATGAAATGTTAATCTCATATCAGGTGCAACGTCAGTTACTTCTCTGTATTCTCTAGTAATAGTTTGTAGCAAAGTGTTTTTTACATCTTGTTCTGAGAATGGAACGTCTTTTCCATTTGCAGCATTTACTTTAATATAATCAAATTGTATTAATGCCATTAAATCTCTTGTTGGTTGCGTACAAAATACTGGTCCACTAAAACCAAGTTTTCCAATATAAGGTAATAATACGTGGTGATCAGAGTGCGCGTGACTAATTACAACAGCATCTAATTCACTTAAAGGGTAGCCCAAAGCATCAATGTATGGGTATGGATCATTGTCAGAAAAATTTACTCCCGCGTCAAGTAACATTTTTGTTGTCTCTGTTTCTAGCAATGTTGAACTTCTACCAACTTCTCTATAACCGCCTAAAGCAGTTAGTCTAATCCATTTGTGTGTTGTTTCTCGTGGTTTAGAATAAATTTTTTCTGCCGTGTCAAGTAAAAACTTTTTTCGTTCATCAGCGTGTCTTAACATGTAACTTCGTATTCCGCTTAGTGTTTTTGATTCTCTTGTTGGAGCTCTAACTATATTTGGTGTCCACCCTGTTTCTAGTATTATTCTTTTACTTAGTTCCCCACCTTTTCCTATTACTAATCCTTTTTTTATTGCTTCTATTACTACTTCGCAAAAAGGTTCATTAAAATTAATGCTTTTTACTTCTGCTTCTATTGGCAGCATTTCTTTTATTTTTTTTAATGCTTCTTCTTTTGGCATTAAATCTTTTTTATCCACTCTAATATTAACTCTTTTTTTTAATTCAAAAGCTATTTTTGAAACAAGGTTTGTTGCACCATAAAATTCTTTAGGGGTCCTAGTGTATAGAACTACTTCGGGTCCTTCTAATTCTATTTTAGATATTTCAACATCTTTTGGAAGAATTTCCTTTAATTTTTCATTCATTTCTTTTAATAATTCTATTTTTTGTACCATAATATCACTCTTAAAAATTTAGTTTAATTTCCTAATAATAAAAATAATTAAACTATTTATTTAATTTTTTTTTAAATTAATTTGTATTTTTGATTTAAATTTTTGCATTTATAGTTTTCTTAATTTTTATATTATTATAAAACAGATTTTTTTAGTTAAATTTTATTTTTTTAACTATTTTTTCTACTTCATTTGCATCAATTTCTCTATACCCATTTTTGTCAATTACTGCAACTGTAACATTTTCTCCACCCGAGTAAATATCTCTATTTGTTGCTGCTCTAACTGATCTTACTGCTAGTTCTATTGCTTCTTTTTCACTCATATTTTTTTTATATTCTTTATCAAGGGTAGTCATAGCAAATGTTGTTCCTGATCCTGTTACTGCATAATCTTTTTTTTCTGAAATACAACCAAATGGTGTTAATTCAAATAATTCTGGTTCAGAATTTATTCCGCCAATTATTGGTGCGAAAACAAATGGATAGTATCTATTCCCATTTAAAACATTTGATAATAATGATGTAATTGCTTTTGGAGTTATTTTTGTTGATCTTTCTATTTCATATAAGTTTGCTTGTGCTTTTAAAAATCTAATTAATGCTAGTGAATCTCCAACTGCTCCAGATATTGTTAATGCCACATGATTTGTTATTGGATAAACTTTTCTAACACCTTTTTCTGCAATATGACCCATTGTTGCTCTTTGATCAGCTGCAAGGATTACAACATCTTTTGCTATTAAACCAACTGTAGTAGTACCTGTTTTTTTGTCTTCTAATTGTTGATTAGGATTAACAACCATTGATTCAGTATTGAATCTTGTTCTCTCGCTAATAAGACTTATTGGCAGTCCTTCTACTTCTCTAAAGTAATTCATTATAAAAACCTATAATTAGTAATTAACTTCTTAAATGAAAACTTTAAAAAGCTATTTACTTTCATAAAAAATTATTGATAAACATTAATTTGTTCTAATTCAAATGTTTAAAAAAATTTAAAAAAAAAACAATTTTTAAATTGTTGCAACCCATATTGTGTTGGGTTTTTGGATAAAGTTAAACATTTTTTAAAAAAAACCAAGGTAAAAACTTTTTTTATTAAAGGAGAAAAAATAAAATTATTATTAAA
Organism: Candidatus Iainarchaeum sp.; assembly: GCA_028702895.1. Classification (GTDB taxonomy): domain Archaea; phylum Iainarchaeota; class Iainarchaeia; order Iainarchaeales; family JAAZKV01; genus JABIDZ01. Next base: position 6,319 of record JAQVNZ010000033.1, read on the forward strand.
GGAAGATGTGTTTCCACCTTCCATTAATGGTATTTTTGTCGCAGAAAATATTATTATTAATCCAGGCGAAACTATTGTTGATGTTGGCACTGGCTCTGGCATTATCGCAATTCTTTCTGCCAAATTAGGTGGCAAAGTATTTGGAACAGACATTAATGATGCTTCCATAAATTTGGCTAAAGATAACTCTATTCGTAACAATATTTTTGGAGTATTTAAAAAATCAGAGTATCTGAATTGTTTTTCGCAAAAATTTGACGTCATAGTAGCTAATTTGCCCCAAGATATAGTCCATGATAATTACAAAGAATATATTGGAGATCATTTGTTTCAAACAATTTCTGGAGGAACAGAGGGTAATTCACATATTATAAATTTTTTAAAAAATGCACATAATAATATGCATAATAATACTAGATTGTATTTACCCGTTTATACTGATGTTTGTTTTAAACCAATTTTAAAAGAAATTCAAAAAAATTATGATTACAAGATTATTGCTAGTAAAGAGTATGAGACAAGAGAATTCGTAGAATATAATAAAGAACTTTTTTTAAAATTAAACGCGGAAAAGAAAATAAAAATTTTTTTAAAAAATGGTAAATGGATTGCAAAAGAATATTTGTTTGAATTAAAATTAAAACAAAAAAATAATTAACAAATAATAACAATTAATATATAAAAAAATTTAAAATATTAAAAAAATAAGTTTATATAAACTAAAAACTAAATAAGTTAAATGGAACACGGTTATTTGAATAAAGGACAAGGTGCAATCGAATATTTATTAATTATCGGTTCGGCCATACTAGTTGTAGCAATTGTAATAATCGCACTTGTAACACTAAGCGCAACTTCAACCGAGAATGTGGATAATTCATCTGGAGAAATTAAAAACCCATTAAAAGAACTAGTCGCAGAACAACAAAACCAATATTATATCCCTCAAAATACAACAAAATATTATAAGTATACTGGAGAAAACACAACCATTGGCGAACTAGAATCAAAAGGACAAAACACGAGTATTTGTGTTGATTCAAACTGTGAACAAACTACAATAATTGATAACGACGCAATCATTTCGGTAGAAGGAATTACTACTAATTCAACTATCCCAAGACCTAATTTAGAAGAAGTTCCTAAACCAATTCCATTTAAATGTGGAGATATTTTATTAGATAAAAGAGACAATCAAGAATATACTACCGTAGAAATCGATGGCAAATGTTGGATGGCCGAAAATCTAAATATTGGGACTTTAGTAAATGCTCCCACAAACCAACCCACTAATCAAACAATTCAAGGAACTAGTTGCACAGAAATAAACAAATGGTGTTACTCAAATAATGAAGCCAATTGTGATATTTATGGCGGCCTTTATCAATGGAAACAAGCAGTTTGTGAAAATGGTCCAAAAGATATTTGTCCAAACGAATGGCATATTCCAACTATTGCTGAACTAGACAAAATAATGATTAAACCACAATCAACATTAAAAAAAACATATAACGCTGCCCCCTGGAC
>JAQVNZ010000034.1 GCA_028702895.1 Candidatus Iainarchaeum sp.
TCAGACGTGTGCTCTTCCGATCTAATAATTGGTTCAAGTTTTTTTTTAATATTATTATTATTTCTTGAAAAGAGTTTGCGCAGAAAATTAAAAAACATATTAATTAACTGGAGGATACACTTAATAAAAATAACTTTATTCGAATAAAATCAATTTTCATTAAAAAAAATAAATTTAGTTAAAAAAATAAGTTTAAATTAAAAAATTAATTTTGAATTAAAAAAATCAGGGTTTTAATTTTTTGAATTGGTACCTTTTTGTAAGTTCCATAAATCTTGGTATAATCCTTTTTGATTTACTAAGTCTGAATGGTTTCCTTGTTGAACCATTTTTCCTTTATTCATTACAACAATTTTATCTGCGTGCATTATCGTACTTAATCTGTGTGCTACAATTATTGTTGTTCTTCCTTTCATTAATTGCCATAATGCTTTTTGTATTTCGTTTTCAGTATTTGAATCTAACGCAGAGGTTGCTTCATCTAATATAAGAATTTTTTTATTAGCAAGTAATGCTCTAGCAATACTTAATCTTTGTTTTTCTCCACCGCTTAATTTTATACCTCGTTCGCCAACCATTGTATTTTCTTTTAATGGCAAAGTTTGTATAAAATCATAAAATTGTGCAGATTTCATTGCTTTAATTACTTCTTTTCTAGTGGAAGTTGGGTTTGAAAAAAGAATATTATTGTATATTGTATCATTAAATAATATTCCTTCTTGTGGAACAATACTCATTTCGTTTCGTAATGTTAATTGTTTTATTTGACTAATATCTTGATTATCTATTTTTATTGTTCCTTTTTTTAAATCATAAAAACGGTATAATAGTTTTATTATAGTTGTTTTTCCTGAACCAGAATGTCCTACTAATGCTATTTTTTGATTTGGTTTTATATGTAAATTAAAGTTTTTTAAAATTTTTCTTTTTTGATAATCAAAATAAACATTTTCAAATACAATTTCACCCTTTTTGATTATTATTGGCTTTGCTAAGTTTTCATCTTTTACATTGTTTTGTATGTCTCCATATTTTGTTATAGAATCAAAATCTGTTATTCCACTATAAAGATCTCTAATTCTCCATGTAAAATCTGATAAAACATAACTTATTCCTAGGTAAATTGTGTAAATGAAAGCAACAGTTCCAATAGTTATATTACCATTAATTAATCGTAATATTGCTAAACTCATTATTATTATTGTGAATAAATCAATTATAACTCCGTGACCAGATGCAATCCAATTAGAATAATTCCAAAATTTTACTTGATTTTTTCTAGTAATATCTCCTAATTTAAAATAATTATCTTTAATATTATTTTCTTTACCAAAATATTTTATTGTTTCAATATTTGTTATAGTGTCGCCTATAAATGCTTTTTCACTATCTTCTGTATAATTCATTGCAACATTATATTTTTCGCCTTTTATAGAAATATATAAACTAAATGCTGTAAAACAAACGGCCATTATTATTAGTATTATTGCTGAAGTAAAATCAATTAATGCTAGTGAAATGAATGCTACTATAAATTCGGTTATTAGAAAAAATATGTTAAATACTAGAATATCGGTTATTCGTTCTAGTGCTTTTGAACCCCTAGTTAATCTTGAGATAAGGCTTCCTGTTTTATTATTAGTGTGAAATCCGTGTGATAAATCAATTATGTGGTAGTAATATTTTTTTTTTAAATTTAATAATAATTTTCCTTCCATCATATTAATTAAATATAATCTAATCCATTGACTAATCGTTTGTATTATTGAACTTGCGACAAAAATGATTAGTAAGATAATTAACGTATTTATAAAAATTTCCAAACTGGTTGTGCCTGTTGAAAATATGGTTGCGTTATCAATTAATTCTTTGAAAACGAATTTATGAATTAATCCAGTGACACTTACAATTAATACTAGAAACATGATTGCTATAAAATACCATTTGAATGGTTTTGTTAAGTCTAAATATAATTTTAAGTTTTTTTTAAAATCGATTTTATTGTCTTCATTCATATTCTCACCAGAATAATGATTATTTGATAGGATGGTAGAAAAAGGTTTGTATTGGATATTAATTTAATTATTTGTAATTTTATTTACTAATTTTTAAAGTTATAATATTTTTTTAGGGTTTAATTTTTTTCGTAATTTAATTAAATGTTTATATTGCCATTCTCGCTCTTTTGTAATAGCTAAATCATAATATTCTACTTCTGTTGCATAATGAATTGATTGTAAGGCATAACTTGCAGAATATATTGAATGTGTTTTTACATGTGCAGTTGCAACGGCTTGTCCTGCCGAACGAGCAGCTGAACGTGCAGCATTGTTTTTGTTAGTTTCACGAGCAGCTGCATGTGAATCAAGTGAAGCTTTTCGTATAATTTGCATATTAAAGTTGTTAGTATTAATCCAATTTTTTAAGATATTAATCGCTGTTCTTGGACGATTATCATTTTGAAACTCATTTTCAAAGTAAGGTAAAACTCGTAATGTGCAATCACTTGCCCAAATAGCTAATATTTTTTTATCAGTTTTTTTTACAAGTTCAATAAGTTGTTTGTCTTTGCTATATGCTGTTATTGAAAATTTTATTTTTTTTATTTGTTTTTTAATAGTCATATTTATTCAGTGAATAATTAGTCTAAATATTTTAATTTAACGCAGAGGACGAGACTCGAACTCGCGCTCCCTTTCGAGAAATGGGTTAGTAACCCACCGCCTTTGACCACTCAGCCACCTCTGCAATTTATATTAATATTTCTTTGGAATAGTAATAAATATATTTTGATTAAATGTGTTTTTAAAGTTTACAATTAGACAAATTTTAATTAAAAAATTATTTTTATTTAAGATTAAATTAGAAGTTATTATTATTCATTTATTTTTGATTATTTTTTAAATTTATAATATTTTTTTAAGATTTTTTTTTAATTTAATCAAATGTTTATATTGTCAATTTTGTTCTTTTTTCGTTTTGTTATGGTTATATTTATTTAGTAAATAACTGTTTTAATAATTTTAATTTAACGCGAGGGACGAGATTTGAACTCGTGCTCTCTTTCGAGAAACAGATTAGCAATCTGTCGCATTTAACCGCTCTGCCACCCCCGCAACTGCTCAGCCAATTGACATCTGGATGCCATCTTCGCTTTGCTCGATGACATTTTTTAGTTAAATATCTTACTTTGGGTTTTGCTTAAAAAACTTACTAAAATTAATGTTTCGAATTATCTTTTGGAGAGTTTATGTTAGTTTGATTAAATTATAATTAGTAGTGCCTAAACCAATTTTTTCACCATATGTTAATTGGTTATCTCCACCAAATATTTTTTTATCTTCATTTTTTCTAATTAAATCAATACAAGCTTTATCAAGTGCGACAGGATCATTTGATGCTAATATTCCAATATCTTTTGCAACAATTTTATCTGGGTGTCCGTGGCAATCACAATTTTTTGTAATATTAAAAACAAAATTAATAAAAATAATTTTCTTACGAGTCCCGTCTTTGTTTGTTGTTGCACCAAGTGCATATTCGGCTAATTTTTCATTAAAACTCTTGGGTGTTGTACTAGCCCAATTAATTTTAATAGCATCATGTGGGCAAACAGCAATACATGTAGCGCAACCAATGCATTTAGAATAATCGATGTGTGGGATTGTTGAAATAATACAAGCATTTGTTGGGCAATGTTGTACACAAGTATTACATTTCTTACAAGATAATGGATTAAGTATTGGTTTACTTTGTGCGTGCATCGCAAGTTTTCCGCCCCGTGAAGCACAACCCATTCCAAGTTGTTTAATCGCGCCACCAAAACCAGCTAACATGTGTCCCTTAAAATGAGCTATTACAATTAATTGTTTTGAGTTAGCAATTATTTTTCCGATTTTGCATTCTTTAAAATGTTTTTTATTAATTTTAATTTCTTCATAATTTTCTCCATGGTCTCCGTCAGCAATTATAATTGGGAGTTGTGTGAAACCATGTTCTTTTGCAATTTTCATATGTGTTTTTGAAAATGTTCGTTCACCTTTATAGAGAACGTTTGTTTCACAATAAAATGGGTTAGTTTTTGTTTTCAAATAATTGATAATTGATACATAATTTTCTGGTTTGATAAATGTGGTATTTCCTTTTTCTCCAAAATGGACTTTGATGGGTAATTCTTTTTCGAATTTAATTTTATTTTCACTTTCAATTTCTTTTAATAATGTTAAAGAAGCATCATTAATTTTTTTTGTTTCTGTGTAATCAGAAATTTGAATAAAATATACTCCACTAGTCATAGTATCACTTTATTATTTTTAAATAAATATAATATGAGTAAACAATGCTTGTAATTGAACTAATGCTTATGGGGATGAGTATTAACCAAAAACCACTGCTTGGGAAAAAAATTGCGAATAAACAAATTATCCCGCTTATTTTAAATAAATTTCCGCCTATTAGGTGTGTTTTATTCCAAACTTCTTCATTTGCAAGTGTCCAAGGTGTTCTAATTCCAATTAAATAATTTTGTTTAGCGTGTTTTATCATTATTCCAATAAAATAAAATACAATTCCAATTGCTGGAACAAAAAATTGATTAAAATCTATTAAATTTCCTTGGGCGATTAATAAGATTAAAAAATGTAAATAAGCAAAAAATCCAATCATAACAATTGCGAATAAATTATACTGTTTAATAAATTTTTTCACATTTGTTTTTTTTGGTTCAATTAAAGGAATTAAAATAAATAAGATTGTTAAAAAAATTTCAATAAGGGGTATGAAAAAAAGTCCTGTGTTCTTTGTCGTATATCTATCAATTTCTCCGTTGGCATTAAAGTGTATTGGTATTTGTTCTGGAAGTGTTTGATAATAATAAAAACTAGCTAAAAACGAAAAAAGTATTATTATTAAAATTATAATTAAATGGTTTTTATTATGGCTCATATGAATAATGTATTCTAACTTCTTTTTAAGTATTACAATTGATTAGTTTTCAATTAACGTTTTGTGTGCTGTTTTTATTGCATTATTTTTTTCTTTTCCATTTACAACAAAACTAATATTTGTTTAATGTCACTTATTGTAAGCAAAAAATTGGGTTTTGAATTAGTCTAAATTATCAGTAAAATATTTATTTGTATAAAGTGAAAAAAATCATATTTAAATCAAAGACTTAAACAAATTTATTAATGCTTTTATATATTTCATTTCTATGAAGGATATTATTGTAAAGGGTGCGAGAGAGCATAATTTAAAAAATATTGATGTTACATTACCAAGAGATAAATTTATTGTAATAACTGGTTTATCTGGTAGTGGAAAGAGTACTCTAGCTTTTGATACGATTTATGCTGAGGGTCAAAGGAGATATGTTGAATCCTTAAGCGCATATGCTCGTCAATTTATTGGTTTAATGGATAAACCTGATGTGGATTCAATTGATGGTCTTTCACCAGCAATTTCTATAGAACAAAAATCTACTTCTAATAATCCACGCTCAACTGTAGGAACGGTTACTGAAATATACGATTATTTAAGACTTCTTTATGCAAGAATCGGAATACCTTATTGTCCAACACATAAAATAAAAATTGAATCTCAAACTCCAACAAAAATTGCACAAAAAATAAGAAAACAATTCAAAGGTAGTATTACAATTCTCTCTCCAATAATTAGACAAAAAAAAGGAACTTATGAAAATTTATTAGTAGAACTTAATAAAGAAGGATTCGTTCGAGCTAGAGTTGATAAAAAAATAATTCGAACAGATGAAAAAATAAATTTAGTTAGATATGAAATGCACGATATTCAAATAGTAATTGATAGAATTAATGCAAGTGAAAAAACAAGATTAACTGAAAGTATTGAAATCGCATTAAAAAAAAGTGATGGTTTAGTAATAGTTCTTGATGACAAAGAAAACGAATATATTTTTTCTAGTAAATTATCTTGTCCTAAATGTGATATTAGTTTTGAAGAATTACAACCAAGAATGTTTTCATTCAACTCTCCATTTGGAGCATGCGAAGAATGTAAGGGTTTAGGAGAAAAAATGGAGTTTGATCCAAACTTAATAATTCCAGATAAAAGTAAAAGTATTCTTGATGGCGCAATAAAAATTTATGGAAAAATGGATTTATCTTGGAGAAGTCAACAATTAGCAATGGTTGGCAGAACACATGGATTTAGTTTAGTAGTTCCAATAGAGAGTTTTAGTAAAAAACAATTTGATGTTTTATTATATGGTGATTCCACACCAATAAATGGAAAGTGGAATAATGGAGATAAAATGGATTTTTCAGATGGATGGGAAGGATTAATCCCTCAATCAGAAAGATTATTAACACAAACAGAATCTGAATGGAGAAAAGAAAATTTTACAAAATTTATGCGTTCAAGTATTTGCCCAAAATGTAATGGTGTGAGATTAAAAGAAAAAATATTATTTGTAAAAATTAATGAAAAATCAATAGTTGATTTTACTTCACTAAGTGTTATTAACGCGTTAAAATTCATGGTTAATTTAAAATTAACTGCAAAAGAAAATGAGATATCAAAACTAATTTTAAAAGAAATAAATGATAGATTAAATTTTTTAAACAATGTTGGATTAGGATATTTGACACTAAATCGTACTGCTGGAACTCTTTCTGGTGGAGAAGCACAAAGGATAAGACTTGCAACACAAATAGGCTCTAATTTAATGGGAGTATTATACATTCTAGATGAACCCTCAATTGGATTACATCAAAAAGATAATGAAAAATTAATAGAAACACTTTACAAATTACGCGATGTTGGAAATACTTTAATAGTTGTAGAACATGATGAAGACACAATAAGAAAAGCTGATTATGTTGTGGACATGGGCCCGGGTGCTGGAGTACACGGTGGACAAATTGTTGCAAGTGGTTCTCCTAAAGAAATTGAAAAAAATCCGTTATCTTTAACAGGACAATATTTAAGTGGTAAATTAAAAATCGATTATCCAAAAATAAGAAGAAAACAAAATGGTGAAATAAATTTTATTGGTTGTAGTGAAAATAATTTAAAAAATATTAATATAAAATTACCATTAGGTGTAATGACTTGTTTGACTGGAGCTAGTGGTAGTGGAAAAAGTACTTTAATGGGTTCTATAATAAATAATGGTTTAATAAAAAAATTGGAATTAAGCACCTCTACACTTGATATTGGAAAACATAAAGAAATACAAATAAATGGGGAAATAGACAAGGTAATAGAAATTGATCAATCTCCTATTGGAAGAACTCCTAGAAGTAATCCTGCAACTTACATAAAAATGTTTGATGAAATAAGAGCATTGTTTGCAGAAACACGCGAAGCGAAACTTAGAGGGTATAAAGCTGGAAGATTTTCTTTTAATGTTCCTGGAGGGCGATGTGAAAAATGTAGGGGGGATGGGACAATAAAAATTGAAATGAATTTTTTACCCGCCGTTTATGTTGAATGTGAGGAATGTAAAGGAAAAAGATATAATGAAGAAACCCTTGCAGTAACTTTTAAAGATAAAAATATTTCTCAAATCCTAGATTTAAGTGTAGAAGAAGCAGTAACTGTTTTTGAAAATATTCCTAAAATAAAACAAAAATTAGTCGTGTTAAATTCTGTTGGATTAGGTTATATAAAATTAGGTCAAAGTGCAACAACCCTTTCGGGTGGAGAAGCTCAAAGAATAAAATTAACTCGCGAATTATCAAAAAGAGATACTGGTCAAACTCTTTATTTGCTAGATGAACCAACAACCGGATTACATTTTGCGGACATTAAAAAACTTTTAAACGTTTTACAAGTATTAGTTGACAAAGGAAAT
>JAQVNZ010000035.1 GCA_028702895.1 Candidatus Iainarchaeum sp.
AACCCCAGTAGCATTTAATGAAGAAAGTTCTATTACAATTGATACTACTAATTGTTTAAACCAAAAAATTGATATTTGGCTTTGTAAAGGAAATACTGGTTGTAGTGGTGGAGCACCAGAAGGAAAAATTTCTTTAGGAAAAAATAATTTTATGTTACAAAATGATACTCAAACAATAACTGCAACTGCAAGTGATTTACCTGGAAGTTATGGAATAGATGTTTGGGCGAGAGTACATGGGAAAAGTTCTTTTACATTTATTGGAGACGGAGTAGTAGCTTTCAAAGAACCAGAAGGAAAATTCTTTGAATTAAATAAATATGAATTAAATTTAATCGGCCAAGGAATGCAAGACACAATATTATTAACAAATAAAATGTTGGATCAAAAAGTAAAAGTTAGAGCAACAAATGCTGTTTGGGGAAAACAAAAACCAAAAATTAATTGGTTACAAGTAATCGGCGGAGCAGCAATTGGTGCAGGATTAGGAAACATGATTGGAAGTGGTTTTAGTATGGGTGAAACAAACGAAGATAAAACACAAAAACCTACTAATACAAATGAGACTGAAACAAACGAAGATAACTCACAAAACCCTACTAACACACCACCAAATAACCTTTCTGACAGTGAATTAACCAGTGTTACAACTCAAGTTGAACAATTACCTCCAACAGACCCAACTAAACCTGACAATGTTACAGCATTAACAATATATAGAAATGACAAAACAGGAGATTTACAAACAAATACTGATGGGAAAAATGTTAGTGGTTGGAGTGATTACGGACAAATAGTAAAAACAAGTAGTGAAGGACCAGACGGAACAGAATATTCTATTTATACTTATAGTGGACTTGGAAAAAATAAGGTATTTAATTCAGCCGCTGATGCTACTACGTACGCAACTAATATTATTGGAAATTCAACTTCGCTTCAAAGAACAGCTTATTCTTTTGGAAGCGGAGCACAAAATTTAACAATTGCAACAGCTGACCTAACTGGAGACTTAGTCAAATTTACAGCATGGACTGTTCCAAAAGAAATAGTTGGTGCAACATGGGATGCGACAAAATGGACTGCAAGTCAAACATGGGATGCGACAAAATGGACTGTTGCAACAACCTACGATGCCGCAAGTTGGGGTCTTGGAACAGTTGGAGATGGGTTAAGTTGGGGAATTGACAAAGCTGGAGACGGGCTTAGTGGTGGTTATAACTGGGTTGCTAACAATACATGGAGACCAACAACCCAACCAACAACACCAACCGACATTACCCCAAATCCTAACGCAGGAAATATAATAATAACAAGAAATCAATCCCCAGCAAAAGAAATTTTCAAAGTTAGAACAAATAACCTTTCACAATTAAACTTACCTTCTCTCCAATGGGATTTTGAAAAAGAATTTAATTTATGGAATAATAATAAAACACTAGCAAGCTTTGAACCAGCAAATCAAAGAACATACGCAGGTTGGGGATCAGCAATTGGTGCAATACTAGGTGGCCTAGCAGGATGGTATATGCAAGACCAAGCCGCAAAAGATTATTTAAAAGAATTTAACACTGCAAGTTACAGAGATTTTGTAATATTCTTACAAGGCGACAATATTAGTGTTAGTTCACCAGATGGAAAAACAATAGAAGAAAAAAATATTCCAGGAGACGCAGGAGCACTAGGATTTAGTTTAAATGAAATAGGAGTAAACTGGGATTTTACTAACGCAGATTATTCTACAATAGAAAATGTAGGATTACAATTTTCTAATAATGGTTTAAACGAAGCACGCGCAAAATACGGGACACTAACAATTAATGCAACTCAAAACAAGCACGGTAGTGCTATTGTTGGAAATGATATTACATCTGAAACAGAATATGATGTTACTTGTAATAAACCAACATTTGGAAATTATTGGATTGGAAGCGAAGAAGACTCTGGACTATGCACAGGAGTAAGTAAAACAAATTATTCTCAAAAATATCATTTAAGAGTAATTAGTGGAGAACCAACTGGAGAAGAAGCAAGCATTAGTAGTTCAAAAACTTGTAATAATGGAGTACTAACAGGAAACACTGGAATAGAAGCAATACCAAGAATAAAATTAGATTGGAGTTGGAATAATATTAATGAAAACATGTGCGATTATGGTAACGCAGATTATGCTTATTGTGATGGAGTACAAAATATTGTAACCCTAGTAAAAAAATTAGCAGCATTACAAGAATTCTTTAAACTAAATAATAATACGGGATGCCCAGAAGACCCAATATTAAATGATTATCTAAGCGAATTTGATGAAATAAATTCAATGGTAGAATTAGTATCAGAAGGAAGAATTGGAATAGAAGATATTATAGTATCAGTAATAGAAGATGAAGCAATAGCAACTGTAAAAGTAAATAATAAAACTGGTGGAGACATAGAATCATATGTTTCAGTAGTATGGAAAGGCCAAGACGAACCACAAAATACTCTAAAAACACAAACCTTTGCCCCAGGAATAACCGAATTAGAATTTACTGCAACTGTTGACAAAATAGATGACGCATATTTTTTTACAGCAATTGCAAATGGACCAAGTGGAAATAATCGAGCAGTAACAAGAGCATTTGTTAATTTACCACCCAACATGGGTTGTTGGGCACAACCAACTACAAGAATCGTTGGAGGAATTCCAAGCATCATGTATTATCTTGCAAATCAAGATACAATACAATGGACTAGTAAAATACCTGATACAAGAACATTATATGAGTATATTAATTTTGGAAGTTATTTAATTAGAGAAAATTATTCTAAAGAATTATTTAAAGATACTGGAGAATATTATTTGAACACTGTATTTGAAATGACTGATGATACAGAAAAAGCAATTCTAACAAAAATAATGAATGGAGAAATAGATGTTGTAAAAAGATTTTCAACCCAAGCTAGTTTTGAAGCAGGATTATATGATGCTTGGATGAATATTGATTTTGGTGGAGACTTTGATTTACTATCAGATGAAACTAATATAGAAGTTAGTTTGTTAATGATTAGATCTCCTAGCGAAATGAATCCATTATACAAAATGCCCTTTAATGGTTTAATTGGAGAAAATAATAGAGCAAATTATGGAACAGTTTATACTAACATGAGTGATGAAGAATTAAAGATAACTAATAATATTACCACAAAATATAATTCCACAGGAAATGGTATAATAAATGTTAAAACTAAAAAAGAATATGATTTTGAGAAACTAAATTCTAGTATTGGAACACGAGGACAACTAGCAATAATATCTAATAATGGGAGTGAAGCTGAAATAACTTTTACACCAAATTATGCTACACCAGTAATAGGAAAATATGATTTAAGCGGAACAAACGGTCAATTCACTTTTGAAGTAGAAAGAAATTTTTCTCCACTAACAACAGGAGGAAATATTAATTTTTGGACAGGCGCAGCAAAAAGCAAAAACTTTTACGGGGGAAGCGCAATTGAAACATAAAATAATACAGCAGATTCACAAGTAAGCGATAAATATGGTTTCTCTTGGAAGGATACTTCAGAGAGTGGAACAATATACCTAAAAACAACATTTTATACTCCAACAAATAATAATTATATTCTAAAAACTATAGACGGTTCGTTTTGGACTCCTAATAATAATTTTACTAATAACGTTGAATTAGTAGGAATAGCTGGGATGAGAAAAAATCAATCAGGAGAATACTTTAATACTCTAACAGATTTATTTGACATGGTAAAAAACCAGGATGTTTGTATTAGTAATGATGGTGCCACAATGAGTTTTTGGTGGAACCCTAAACGAATTGAGACCACTAGTGGAAGTATTGATAATCTGGCTAATAAAGAACTGACTATAATAACAAAATAAAACAATAATATAAATTTCTCTTATTAATTAAAAACAAAAAACCCTTTAAAAAAAAATTTAGTATAACAAAAGGATTTTATATAATCAAAGCATTTATTTATTATGATAGGAATATTTTCTAACATGAATTTACTTTTAATCGGAGAAATTTTTGCAGACCTAAATCTAGTCCTAAAAATACTTGTACTACTAGCAATATTTGGTTATGTTACCCAACACTTAGGCAAGGGCCCGTTAGCCATACTTATAATAGTTGGAATGGGTTATTTTATTATATTTGATTATTGGAAGTTTTTTGGCGGGGTATATGTCCTATACATGTTAATTGTAATGGGTATTGGTGGAATAGTAATTGATTTCCTGTTCATTACTCCCGGAGCACAAGGAAAGAACGAGGGGCCAATTTCACATGGTAGGGATTTTACATCAAGACAAGGAGCTTATCAAAAATTAAGAGGTGGCGGAAGATGAATGAAAACGGTGGCGCATTAATGACTATTGGTGTTGCAATAAGTTTAATTATAGCCGTGTCTATTAGTTTACCAATCCTAATGAAAGTTTTTCCACCCCTAGATATTATTGTAAAAATTATTCTTATTTTTGTTATAATTACGATGGTTAGAGGATACCTTGGGAGTAGTGTATTAACCCTAATAATTTCTGGAATATTAATATATTTTTTAATTTTAAAATGGTGGTGGGTTACTTCAAGTATATGGTTTTTTACAACATTATTAACATTTGGAATATTAAGTTTATTTGTTTGGGGAACAAGCAAGATTATACCATCACATTAATTATTTAAAGAACAAAAACAAAATAATATTGTAAAGTAAGAGAAATTAATCTTATAAAAAATAAGATTATTAAAAATAATAATTAAAAAAATAATAATAATAAAATCGAGTAAACAAAAAAATAATAAAATTTAAAAAAACATTTTAAAAAACGGATTTGATTAAAAATGGGATTTGATATTTTAGGCGCATTAACCGGACAAGATATTGCTTTAAGTTTGGCCCTAGTAATATTAATCGTTTTATTTATTTGGGTTTATAGTTGGGGTAAAAATCAGTTAGGATCAAAACTTGGTTTATTACTAGCAATAATAATTGTTTACCTAACATTTTTTTCTTTTCCAGAACTAATCTGGGTAATATTCATATTCTTTATACTATCAACATTTGGTAAAGAATTGTTGGAGAGAATACCTAAAAAATAGTGATTGTTAATGGATTTCATGAATTATGTTATTTCGGTTGCCGTAATTGGACTTATAATACAATTCGGAGAACTTTGGATGGCACTAGGCGTAACCTTTATTTTGATTATCGCTTCAAAAGAGATTAAAGCAACTTTTTTAATGATATTAAGCTTTATCACCATGTATTTTGTGAACGGAATAGGAATGAAAGAATATTGGTTATTTGCAATAATCGCTCTAATTGCAATAGGCTATTTATTAGGTTTAGGGTCTGAAGAGAAAGCCGCTGATCCTTATGCAGGTTTAATGGGCGGAGCAGACATGGGAATGGGCGGATTTGGATAATGGATTCAAAAAATAAATATACAATATTTTTACTCATAGTTGTTACAATATTATTTTTTTATACTAGCATGGAAGCACTAGCATTAACCTGTGTTTTAATTACACTAATTTTAATAGTATATAATCCAGTTAAAAAGAATTCAAAAAAAATTTGGAGCGAAGTTGATAAAGCAAAACCAAAAGATATTACACCAATAATAAAATCGCATTATGATACCACAACAAAATTAGCTGCTGATTTAATTACAGGCCCACCAAAAACACAACACCAATTAACAAGCATACACCAATTTCAAAAAGGAACTAAAAACTTTTTTAGTGAATTAAAAAAAATATTTAAATAAATTAAAATCACACAACTAAACTTATTCAAACACCCTTTTCAAAAAAATATTTTTTAAAAATAAATTATTTTTTAGATTCTAGTTCTGTTAAAATTTTTCTATTAACTTCTAAAACATCTTTCATTATTCGCATTAACGCATTATTTTGAGCAGATAAATCAGATAATTTCTCATTAAGTTTAGAATCATTTACCGGAGCAACTTTAGTATTAATTACAGTTTTCTTTAAATCTTCTATTTTTTCATCAACTTCTTTTATTTTATCGTCATTAAAATTCCTATCATTTTGATCAGTAATTTCACCTAACTCTTTAGCATCAGAATCATCATCCATATTACTATCAGAGGACAAATATTCATTAGAATAATTATTTTCATTATTACTAGAATCAACATCTTCATCAGAAGAATCTTTTTCTAAATTAATTTTTTTGTTTAACTCAGAATTCTTTGAATCTCTTAACTTATTTATTCTATCCCTTGAATCGTTTTCACTCATACCAACATCAGTTAGAGTAGAAATAATTGTTGAATCATCAATCTCCGCATCAAGCATTCGTAAAATCGTACTATCAATAATCTCGTCATTAACCATAAGCACCAATAAAATTACTATTAACAACTATAAAAAACTAACTTTTAAATAATAAACTCAAAATACTCTAACAAAAATATAATAAAAAAAATAATAAAATACTATATCCCAAAAAAACGGTCTTAGAAAAACATATATAACTGAAATACTTTATATTAATTAATACAAAAATAATTATTTAAAAAAGCGGATAAAAATGGATTTAAAAATAAGTTACGGGCCCTGGGAAACTATTTTTTCAGGCAAATTATACACGCACGAAGTAGAAGTTTTAATGAATCCTGAAAAATATTTTATTACAATAATATATGATATTAAAGACGGTAGAAAAACAGGTGCGTTAATAGAAGGACATAAAGCACTTGTTGCAAAAGGACATATGGGTTCATTCATACAAACTCTACCAAAAAGGAGCATGGGAATAACCAAGACTAATGGTGATAAAACAACTAAAATGTTTTTTATTTCTTTTAATCCAATTTATGTGGATTTCAAACAAGAGGATTTTGTTAGAAAAATAGATAATGAAATAAAAAAGAGTTTTAGTAATATTGAGACTATAATAGACTTAGCAAAAACTTCTTCATTAATATTAAACGAAACTTCTATGTCCCCAGAAACGGAATATGCTCCAATATTAGGCGACCCTTTTATGGCAAGAAGTTTACTAAGCGGTTTAAAAAAAACTGCAATGGAATTAATTGATTTTTCAAGCGCGGGACAAATCACAAATGATAATATTATACAATTAGGATTAAATAAGAAAAGAGAAATAATAAAAGAAGAAATTAAAAATTTGTATAGAACAATTATAATTGGGAATACTAATATTGAAATAAATTATGCTAATTATATTCTCGCAGAAAATTTTTTATTAGAAAAACAAAGCACTATAATATTTGATTCCACTAATTATTTTGAAGGATTAGAAAAATCTTCAAAAAATGATAGAATATTAAAAGAAGAACTTGTAGCATATGAACCCGCGGGTTTTCCAGTAAAAAAATTTAAGGCAAAGGATAATATTAAACTTAGTTTTGATTCAATAAATTTTGAAATAATTTTTGATTTATTAAAAATAAAAGACAATGATTTAAAAAAAATAATAAGTAATTATAATGGATTATATTCTACCCCCCAAGAATTAATTGACCAAATATCAACAATACAAGAATTAAGCGAATATAAGAAATTAAAATTAGAGCGAATAATAAGAATAATTGATAAAACATATGAAAATTTTTTTGGGACTAATACTCAAATAAGTGAATTAACAAAAAAATGGGCAGGAAACTTAGGAAAAGCCACAATATTAAATATAAAAGAATTAACTAAAGAAGAAAAAATTATTTTTATTAACACAATATTAAAAGAATTATTAGTCGAAATAAAAAACACTAATGAAAAAAATATTATAATAATTATC
>JAQVNZ010000002.1 GCA_028702895.1 Candidatus Iainarchaeum sp.
TGCATGGTCAGGTTCAGGACATAAAGGTGATATACAAATTACTAATTCATATTCAAAAGGATCTATGCCTAATAACTCTTATAATGGTGGATTTGGAGGAGCGGTTAATGCAAATAATTTAATATCTAATTCTTACGCTCTAGTTAACTATCCAGGTCATTGTGCATTTGGTTCTACTTACTCCAATCCAGCTGCTGCTGTTAATTCATTTTATGATAGTGATATCTGTTCTAGTGGGTCTGGAGGAACTGGATTCACTGGAAAATCAACTGAACTAATGACCACTGAATCAACATTTACTGATGCTGGCTGGGATTTTGAAAATGTTTGGGGAATAAATCCAAGCATAAATAATGGTTATCCGCATTTATTATGGGAAGAAAACTAAAAAATAGTTCTAAAATTAAATCTAAAATTAATCCTTGATTAAAACAAATTATTAAAACTTTATTTTATTGGGGAATTAGGCATATTTCCAAGTAAAAGAATATTTATTGGTTCGTTTGAAAAATAACAATCCATATTATTTTCTTTTAATTTAGTTTGTAAATCGGGTTTTGGAAACCTAATTAAAACATTAGAAATATTTTTTGATTCAAGTAAATTAATTACTTCATCCAAATTATCTTCAGACCTAAATGGGTTTTCTATTACTTCTTCTATTTTTTTATTGTCCATAATTAAAATAAATCTTGATCTTTCATTTAATGGAGAAATTTTTGATGTAAGAATATTAGCATCAGCAAAAACAGCAAATCTTACAAGAACTGTAACATCAGTTACATTTTCACAATATGGTTTGTTTATATTTGGAACAACTAAATTATTTTGATTTAAATCTAAATAGTTTATATCGTTTCGTAAATAATTTTCGCCTTGCCCAATATCAAAATTATTTAAATCATTTGATAAAAAATTAGAACTTATTAATAAAATAACTGCTAATATAACTAAAATAATTAATGCACTAATCCCTAAAAAAATTATTTTTCTTTTTTGAGAGTTAAATCCAAAAGATGAATTATTTACATTTTCTCCAAAATCAATATCTTTATCGTACATTTACAAACACCAATTTAATAATAAATATAACGGATTTTTTCTTAATAAATGTTCCTTCTTAAAATCAAATTAAAAAAATCTTCTTTCTATTCAACTTAAATTTTTAAAACAAATCAAAATGTGTGTATAAGATATTAAACGATTAACTTAAAATATGAAAATGATCTAATATTAATATGCTTAAAAGAAAAAAACTTTTTAAACAACCAGTTTTATTTTCCATGACTCCTAGTGGAAAAACAATTCCTAATTTTATTAAACCAGGTGCAAAAAAAAGGGTTGTTCAAAATAAAGTTGGCCAACTAAATTTTTTAACCACAAAAAAAGATGGTAGTGTTAGCGTAAACCAAAAACTAGAATTTATTAAAAATAATAAGAAAAGAATTATTGAACAAAAAAAAATTGAAAACAAGAAAAAAGAATCAATGGCTCGTGAAAAAAAAGCTTTGGCCGCACACCAAAGAACACAAAAAATTAAATCCGTTCGTCAAACAAAAATTAATGCTTATAATTTAGCTTGGCAAGTAATTAAATCACCTAATTTTCACCCAAATAATTTTTTGGTTCGTGACGCATGGATGATAGTAAAAAAAATGGGTATAGCCAAAGGTGAAAGCAAAATTGGTAGGACTGCAAAATTTAAAAGAATTTTTGAAGCAACACCTGAAAATCTAAAAGGATTAGAAATTAATAATGTTACAGAACACTATGCTAATAAGTTCATGAAAATGGCTAATGAGAGACTTAAAAATAAAAATTTTGTGGAATTAGATTAATGTTTTAAAGGTCTTAATTTAGGTTTGGGTTTTTTTAGTTTGTTCTGTATTATTGAGAGTTTTTTATTTTTTTGACCTTGTCGTTTCTTTAATTCCATTTCACATTGTTTTATCATTTTTATTGCAATCTCATTTTTTCCTACTGCTTTTTTTGCAGAGTTCATTAGTAAATATTCTCTAATACTCCTATGTCTACTAAACCACTTGGTTAATTCCTTAAAATATTTTGGTTTGTGTTTAATTAAATCTTTATTTATTTCACTAATTTGTCTTCCTCTTCCCACTTCTCTAATAAAAATAAGTCCTATTCCAGGAATACCTATGTTATGTTCGATTTTTGTAGCAATTTCTCCAATTTTTTCTCCAATAGTAGCACAAGATTTTCTATTTAAAACTGGGTCATATTCTACATCAATTTTATGTTGATTGTTTTTTAGTATGGAAACTATTTCTGGGTGCATTGAAAATTGGATTAACTCAATTGTTTTTTTATCAAAACGTTTTTTTAATAATTTATTTTGAATAGACGGATTGTTATTGTTTACAAGATTCAAATATTCGCTTGAAGCATTTGCTAAAACCAAATCATTTTTATTAAACTTGTGTCCTGCTTGTTCGTGCATTAATTCATGCCAAACTAATTCAAATAATTCACCGCGATTTTTTGGGTTAAAACTTGTACTAATATCAAAAACGATTTTACTTTTATCATTAGGCCCGTTAGTTTTGTGAAACATTCCTATTTTGTATGCTTTGCCTTCAAGTAAATCAAAGTTTTTATTCAAATCTTTGATTGTAGAATTTTTAGTTAATTCATTAATGTGATTATCTTTTTTCATGTTTTTTAGCATGTTTTGTCTAAAATTTGTGTTAAGTGAATTTTCTTTTGGAGTAAGGTATTTTCCAAAGTGGAATAAATCATATACTGCTCTTGCTTGCATTCTAACAAATACTTTTGCGCGTAAGTCATTATTTATTTTAACCATTTAAATAATATAAGCTGCTTCTAAATAAAAGTTTAAGTATTAAAAATTTGATTTATTAAATTTATAATTTAATAATTATATTTTGTTTAAAATTAATATTTTTCTAATTAATTTATCTAGTACTTTTTTTTCCGTATCTTTTTGTTTTCCAGAATTTTTCATCTGTTTTCTTAGCAGTGCTTCTTGGTTTAGAATCCTTGCTTTTTGTTTTAAAAGAACTTGTTTTTGGCCCAAATTTCTTTTTATAATCAGTTATTTCACCATCAGTTTTTGGGGTATATCTTTCTTTATTTTGACCAAATTTTCCTTTACTAGCATAAGCCGTCCTTGGTTTAGACTCTTTGTTTAGATAATCAAAATTCGCATTTCTAGTATTTGTTTTAAACGGTCTACTTGGTCGTTTACTATATTGTGATGGTTTATCATCACTAAATGTTCTTTCCTTATTAAATCCTGGTTTACTTCTGCCAAAGCTTTTTTTTGTTCTATCAAACCTTGGTTTGTCATCACTAAATGTTCTTTCTTTATTAAATCGTGGCTTACTTCTGCCAAAGCTTTTTTCTGTTCTATCAAATCTTGGTTTGTCATCACTAAATGATCTTCCTCTTCCAAAACCTTGTCGGTCTCTTTCTGGTTCACTTTTTAAAAAACTTACTTGTGGAAAATCTGGTGTTGGTTCAATTTTTATTTCATGAACTCTTGTTATAAAACTAAATGTTCGTTTATCTCTTTCTGTTACAAATGTAATTGCTGTTCCACTTTTTCCTGCTCTAGCAGTTCTACCTATTCTGTGAGTATAATCATCTACTTCATCTGGTATTTCATAATTGTATACGTGTGTAACGTTTTTTATGTCCAGTCCGCGTGAGGCAACATCTGTTGCTATTAACACGTCTAATTTATTATCTTTAAAATTTTTTACAGCATATTGTCGTTGTGTTTGAGTTATGTCTCCATGCACTCCTGCAACACTTAAACCTTGTTTTCTAAGATTTTTTGTTACTTTGTCCACATCTCTTTTTGTTCTACAAAAAACTAGTGCTGTCCCGTTTTTTTCTTTTATTAAGTGTAATAGTAATGAAAATCTTTTTTCTTTTGGAACATGATAGGCTATTTGATTTAATAGGCTTGTATCAACTTTTGTTTCTGCTTGAATATTAATTGGATTATTCAAATAAGTTTGCGCAATTTTTTTTGCTGCTATTGGCATTGTTGCACTAAACATTACTGTTTGTCTTTCTTTTGGTACTTTACTTAATATTTTGTTAACATCTTTTTCAAAACCAATATCTAGCATTCTATCTACTTCGTCTAATACTACAAATTTAATATTTCGTAAATTAATAGTTCCTCGATCTAAATGATCTATTAATCTTCCAGGTGTTGCAACAATTATTTCTGATCTTTGAACTCCACTAACTTGTGCTCCAAATCCAACTCCGCCATAAATACTAGTTGTTCTAAAACCAAGTTTTTCTGAAAACGATTCAAAAGTTTCTTTTACTTGTTGTGCTAATTCTCTTGTTGGCGCTAAAACCAGTACTTGTAAATTCTTTCCTTGTTCAATAAGATTAATTATTGGTAATGCAAAAGCAGCGGTTTTTCCTGATCCTGTTTGAGAGTGTCCTACTACGTCTCTACCTTTTAATATTAAAGGAACGCATTTTTCTTGTATTTCTGTTGGACTAGTAAAACCAATTTGTTTGATTTGTTCTAATAGTTCTGGTTTTAAACCAAATTCTTCAAATTTCATAATAATCAATTAGTAATTATATTTTATTTATGTATGCAAAGATTAATATATTAAAGTTTTTTTGTTTTTAAATAAATTTTTTTTATAATAATATGTTTTGAAAAAATATTTTTTTAATTAAATTTATTTTTGATTTATATTATATTAAAATATTAAATTTTTTTATTAAAAGTGCGAATATTATTATATTTATTTTTAGGTAGGTTTCAAATTTTTGTGAATAATTATTAAAAAATTTGTATTGGTTATGGGAAACAATTTTCTGGTAAAATTGTTCCATCTTCTCCATTGTCATATCCATAATCACCTATTCCTCCAGTTGTTGTTACTGTTGGTTTTGTAATAGGGCAGGGGTCGAATGTAACATTTCCTCCATTGCCTCCTGTACTATACTCTTCAATACCACTTCCACCTCTAGTAGATATTGATTCGTCAAGTGTTGAATTATTAATAATAATATTTGCACCATTTCCGGCAAGATAATAATAGC
The DNA here is from genome assembly GCA_028702895.1 of Candidatus Iainarchaeum sp. Lineage (GTDB taxonomy): Archaea > Iainarchaeota > Iainarchaeia > Iainarchaeales > JAAZKV01 > JABIDZ01. The sequence goes on from JAQVNZ010000002.1 coordinate 5,068, forward strand.
TGTCTCCTCCTGTTGAGTTTATTGTTGTTACATCTGAATTTGTTAGGGTTATTGTGTTTGAATTACCACCATTATATCCTTTGCCATATCCTCCTGTTGAAATTATTGTTGTTGTGTTAGAGTGGGTTAGGGTTATTGTTCCAGTTGAACCACCACTACCAGATGTACTGGTTCCTCCTGTTGAGGTTATTGTTGTTACGTTGGAGTTGGTTAGGTTTATTGTTCCTGTGTTTCCGCCTTCATCATAGCCGTCTCCTCCTTTTGAGGTTATTGTTGTTACGTTGGAGTCGGTTAGGGTTATTGTTCCTGTTGAACCACCATATTCATAATTTGGGTCTATTCCTCCTGTTGAGGTTATTGTTCCAATTACTTTTGATGTATTTAATATAATATTTCTTGATTTTCCACCTGTCGTATTGTCGTTATTTTTTCCAATTGTGATAATATTGTTTGTTGTTGTGTTATTAAGTAATATTGTTCCACTTGTTTGGTTTGCGTTTTCATTTGCAATTATGTTTCCATCAATAGTGGCGTGTTCAATAGTTAGTTTTGTTTGTGCATTTTCATTTTCGTTGGATGCATCTATGTTTCCGTTTATTGCGCAATAGTTTCCATGAATAGTAACATCATCAGCGGTTATTCTTAATGATGTGCAATTTAGGTTTTTATCAAGTAAATAATTTCCATCATTAGTTATGTTTTCACAGTTGGTTAGTAATACATATTCTGGTAGTTCTTGCAAGGTTATTGATCCGCATATTGGTGTTTTAGGGGCTGCTGGTTCTTTTGGTGTTATTGGTTCTTTAGTTGGTTGTGCGGTTGTTGAGCATTGTACTGTTATGGTTTGTTTTGATGTGTGTTTTATTCCGTTTTTTGTTAGAGTTATTATTTGTAATTCACAGCTTTTTTGTGTTTGTCCTGTTTCGCATTCACATAGGTTATTTGTTTGTATTAGTGTGTTGTTGCCTGTTATCCAGGGTTGGTTTGGATAATCGTTTTCACCATCGTTTGTTTTGATTTGTGTTATTGTTAGTGTTTCGCCTGAAGTATTTTTTAGGTTTAAATAGTTTTTTCCTGTGGTGGTGTTGCCGGTTGCATCTATTATGCTTATTCCGCCTGAGCCGATTTGTCCTTTTAATTGTTGGGTTGTGTTTGTGATTTGTTGTGTTTGGAATAGGTTGGTTGATATTCCGGCTACGATTAAACCTATGACAATGATAATTGCAATTATAATTAGGTATTCTATTGTTCCTTGTGCGTTATTCTTTTGATGAACCTTTTTTGAAAAGTTTTTAATTGTTTTTCGTGTAACTGAATTTATTTTTTTTGAGTTTTTTTGATTCATAGTCTAATTGAATTAAAGTCTTTGGTGTATTTAATATTTTTGTTATATTCTCGTTTTATTAAAATTAATTTCTTGGATAATTATTTTTGTGTATTTTAATAGTTTTTTTATTTGTATTAATATTTTATTTTTTGTATCCGCATTATATTAATTGTTTATTTATTTTATTTGGTAATTTTTTTAATAGGTTATTTAATTAGTTTTTTCTAACTTTTAGTGTGGTTATTTTAACTTTTCGTTTTTAATTTGTTATATGTTAAAGAATCATTTGAAATTATATCGTGTTCAAGCAGATTTGTCTCAAGAACAATTAGCCACAATTCTTGGGGTTAGGCGCGAAACAATACATTTTTTAGAAAAAAATAAGCATGTTCCATCATTAGTGTTAGCAATGAAAATTTCTAGGTTGTTTAAAGTTAGGGTAGAAGAAATATTTTCTTTAGAAGAATAATTTTTTTATATTAAATCTAATTTTTTTATGTTGTTTTATTTTTTTTTTGATAAATTTATTTTTGTACTTTGTTTTATTAACGAAATTTTTTTAGTCCATTAACACAATTTTTTATCTCATTATTATTTAATGCGAGTACCACTTGTTCTGCTATTTCAATTGCGACATTTACTTGTGCTTCATTAGTACTTGCTCCAAGGTGTGGTGTAGCAATAACATGTTCATTTTTAACAAGTGGGGTGTTTGTTGGGGGCTCATTTTCATAAACATCAAGTGCTGCAGCACTAACTTTGCCACTATTAATCGCATTTAATAGAGCAGTTTCATTTATTACTCCGCCTCTTGCAACATTCAAAATTCTTACTCCTGTTTTCATTTCATTAAATTCTTTAGTATTAATCATGTTTTTTGTTTGTTTTGTTAATGGGACATGAACTGAAATATAATCACTTTCACAAATAAGTTTTTTTAATTCTACTTTTGTTAGATTCAATTCATTAAGTTTTGCTTCATGAACAAACGGATCATATACTAAAACATTCATTTCAAGAGCTTTAGCAACGCGCGCAACTTTTCGTCCAACATTACCGAATCCAATTAAACCAAGAGTTTTTTCTTTTAATTCGCTTGATTTAAAACTCCTATCCCATTCACCTTTTTTCATTGAATCATTAGCATGGATTATATGTTTTGATAACATAAGTAGCATAGTTAAAGTATGTTCTGCAGCAGCATTAGTATTTCCTAAAGGAGTATTTTCAACAACAATTCCTAGTTCGCGTGCTTTTTCTTTATCAATATTATCTGTTCCAACACCAGCTCTGCCAACTAGTTTAAGTTTTCCTTTTACTCCGGCATCCAATATTTTATTCGTTACTTTTGTATCACTTCTAACCAAAAGCGCATCATACTCTGGAATTATGTTTACAATTTCATCTTCGCTTAAATTAATTTTATAATCCACTGTTATTCCTGCTTCTTTAATTAAATTAATTGCATTTTCATTTATTTTATCACTAATCAATACTTTCATTTAAATCTCCCCCACTAGTTCTATCTTCGTAAAACTCGATAAAACTTAATTTCATTTAAATCTCTCCCATAATAATTTTTAAAGTGTCCAAGAATTTGTGCAATTCCTCTTCACTTAATTCTCCCATGTGGGGTATTCTAAAAGTTTCATCTTTTCCTTCACTTAAAAGTTTTTCATTTAATTTTCGATATCCTGTGTCAATAAAATAACCTTTTGTTATCATTGCTTTTTTTAATTTTGATAAATCAATTTTTTTTGTATTATTAATACAAGTTATAGTATTTGAAGAATATTTTTCATCAGAAAATATGAAAAAACCATTGTCTCTTACCCAAGCATGAGTAATTTCTTTTAATTTTTTGTGTCTATTAAATCGCTCTTCTATTCCTTCTTTTTTAATTAATTTTAATTGTTCTTGTAAAGCAAACATTAAACCAACTGCTGGAGTATATGGTGTTTGATTTTCATCATATTCTTTTGCTAGTTCAACAAAATCAAAATAATATCCTCTATCCTTAATCGTAATCGCTTTTTCTAAAACTTTTTCACTAACACTTGCAAATGCTAATCCTGGTGGAAGAGCAAAACATTTTTGTGAAGAAGCAAGACAAACATCCAGTCCAAGTTTATCTACGTGGATTCTTGTTCCACCCATACCACTAACAGCATCAACCAAAATTAATATATTATTATTTTGTTCTCTTATGATTGGGACTAATTCTTCTAAATTATTTTCTATTCCTGTTGAAGTTTCATTAAGAGTAATACAAACTGCTTCAAAATCATTTTTTGTTAAAGCGTTTTTTAATTCTTCTTTGTTAATTGCATTTCCTTCTTTAAAATTTAAAATTGTAACTTCTTTTCCACATGATGTTGCAATTTGCGCCCATTTTTTTCCAAACGCACCACACACGCACACAAGGACTTTTTTATTAACTGTATTTCTTATTGCTCCTTCCATAAATCCAGAGCCGGATGATGTTGAAATTAAAACTCTATTTTTTGTGTATAATATATTCTGTAAGCCTTCACTACATTCTTTCATTAATTCTTTAAATTCACTACTTCTATGGCTAATCATTTCTTTTGTTTGTGTAATAGCTATTTCTTCACTAACACTTATTGGCCCTGGGATAAATAATTTCATCAAATCACCTATTTAAAAAAATACTTTCTAATTAAAAATATGATTGAATTTGTTATGTATATTAGTTTTGTAAATGATTAATCATTTTTGCTTTTCAAACCTAACAAAATCATTTATTTCTTTAACGAATTTTGGGAATTCATTTAATGGTATTTGTTGTTCATTGTCACTTAAAGCTTTTTTTGGATTAGGGTGTGTTTCAACAATTAAACCGTCTGTTCCACAAACAATTGCAGCTTTACTAAGGGGTAATACTAAATCATTTCTTCCACTTGCGTGTGAAGGGTCCGCTATAACTGGCAAGTTTGTTTTTTCTTTAAGTATTTTAATCATTAATGGATCAAAAGTAAATCTCGTACTGTTCTCAAAAGTTCTTATTCCTCTATAACAAAGTATTATATTTTCTTTTCCATTTGCGAGTAAATATTCAACTGAGCCTAAAAATTCTTCAATATTTGCTCCAAAACCATTTTTTAATATTATAGGATTTTTTACTTTGCTTAATTCTTTTAATAATTCATAGTTTTGCATGTTTCTAGCACCAACTCGTAGAACATCAATTAATTCACTGGCCCTTTTTACTTGTCTAGAATCAGTTATTTCACTTTCAGTTGCCAAATCATATTTTTTTCCGATTTTGTTAAGCATTTCTAATCCTTTTTCTTCTAATCCTTGAAAAGAATATGGGTTAGTTCTTGGTTTGTAAGCGCTAGCTCTAATTATTTTTATATTATTTTTTACTAGGACTTTGGCCGTTTTTTCTAATTGTTCATAGCTTTCAATAGAACAAGGGCCCGCGATAATTACAAAATCTTTTTTTATGTTTAAACCATTTATTTTTATTTTTGGTTTTACTATAGAATATTTTATTTTCATAATTAATCATTGTATTAAAGAATTATAAATTTGTTTTTTGAAATTTTGTTTTAATTTACTATTTTTTACAATTATTTTTTTTAAATAAAATAATTTGTGCGTATATGAATTATTATTTAACAAAACTCTTATATAATTCATAATATTTATTATTTAATGGTGATTAATTGATTTTTAATAAAAATAATTTTTCTGGCCAAGGGACTATTGAGTATTTGGTAATAATTGCTATTGTTGTGGTTATTGGTTTATCAGTAGTTGCTATTTTAACTGGTTTTTTGGATAATACTGGTGCGACTAGTGATTCGAGTCAAGACATTTCATTATTAACTAAAGATATTGCGATTACAGAAGTGTTACTAAATCCAACTGGGATATATGCAATTAATCTAAAATCAAATTTACCAAAAAACATTACTATTACTAAAGTTAGTTTAGGCGATTTTGACCAAGATATAACTGTTGATAATAAATTATTTTTAGGAAATAAAAAACTTTTTACAGTATCTGATACTGAATCCAAGAATTGTGTTATTGGAGAATATGTTTCTAAAAAAATTGTGATTACTTATGTTACTGCTCAAGGTTTACCTAAAACTCAAGAAATTGATAATGTAAGAATTCCTTGTCAATCTTTTGTAGCTGGAGTTCAATGTGCACTAGGTGAATTTGAACATGATGGTGCATGTATTGTTTGTGAAAATAATCCTGATACTGGTGAAAAATTTGCTTTTGGATCTGGGACAGAAGAGGATCCTTATTTGATTTGTAGTTGGGAACAATTAAGCAATGTTCGTGAAAAATTAAATAGTTCATTTTTATTAAAAACAGATTTGACTGAAGATAGTAATAATTATGCGAATTTTAATTTGAGTGTAACAGGTTGGGATCCAATAGGTGACATACCTTATTGTAATAGTTCTGGTGGATTAGAATGTGAAGATAAATCAACTTGCGAAAAAGATTTTGGTTGTGGAAGCGATTGGGTGGAAAATAATTATTGTTCTAGTAGTGATTATGGGCCTGATGAATATGCGTGTAAGGAAAGCGCAGACATTTGTGAAAATGAATGTTTGGGTGACGCGGGAGAGTATTTTATGTGTCAGGGCCCATCATGGGTTTGCGGAGAGTTTTTGGATTCTGGGAGTTGTAACAATGCAGATTATGAAACGGTTGGATATTGTTGGGGGGAATCCTTTAATGGGGTCTGCGAAGTATACATGAGTAATCGAACCGAATGCGAGAGAAATTATGCTGGGATGTGTGGAGGGTCAGATCCTGAGTGCGAGTGGCATTGGGACGAATATGATTGTGAATGGGATGGTGAAAATAACCCATCTGGTTGTACTTGGAATGAAATGGGTCCATGTCACTGGGATGGTGGGTGTTTTTGGTATGGTGAATGTTATAATATAGGTGGATGTAATGATAGTGAATTCCTTTGTACTACGTGTTATGGTAATATGTCTGGTAATGGGGTATGGATTGAAGGGGGGTATTGTGATGGTGCGATGTCGTGTGACAATGAGAGTGATTGTGAAAAGCCGTTAGGTTGTGGTTCAGATTGGATTGTGAATAATTTTGTTGGAAATTTTGATGGAGAAAACCATACAATAAAAGGATTAAAAATTAACGATGATTCGGCTAGCATTATGGGTTTATTTAGAGAAACTGGGCAAAGTGGTCCACAAACTATAATAAAAAACACTATTTTGGAAGATATTTATATAATGGGGAATAATAATTTGGGCGGGGTTTCTGGAATAATTAATAATACTCTTATTGACAATGTGCATGTTACTGGAAATATTTATGGTGGCCAAAATTTAGGCGGAATAGCGGGTATTGTAAGCGATGATTCTGAAATTAAAAATTCAACAGATGATGTAGAAATTTCTCCTTATTAAAATAAAAAATAACATTAATTTTGTATTAATTAAGGAATATATGTTATAAAAAAATTTAGTGTATATAGTTACTATTTTAGGTTAGTGATTTTGAAAGTAATCCTTATCTTATTTTAAATTAATTTATTTTTGTCAATTTTTTTATATTTAGCATATTGGGCAAGAATTGTTTTGCATTTTTGTTTTTGCTAGTTTTACTAATTTTTGATTTCGTAATTTTAAATTTCTTTCTTTTTTCTTTGTTATTGCGCATAGTTCGTCACAAGTTAGTTTTTGTACTAATTCTTTTTCGTTTTTTATCATTTTTTTCACCTCTATTTTTTTGTAATATATTATATGAAGTAATATTCATATGTGTTTTTATGTGTTGCCTTTTTCTGGTTTTTTTATTTAAATAGTTTTTTTAATTAATTATATATTTAAAAAATTTATTCGATTTGCCATTTTAATATTGGATAATTATCTATTCTTGGTTCCCAAATATCTGGTGACCAATTTAACTTTAAAGGATCAAAAGGTATTCCGCCTGATCCAAAATAATCTGTTTCTTGGTTAATTGTTTTTTTACAACCGGTATCTGTTTGAGTGCCTGATTGAGTAGTGTAACAATATTCTTGCTTAGTTAATTCAGAATCCCAATATGAATTTGTGATTGTGCCGTTAGAATTATTTCCTATTAATCCTCCAATCGGGTTAATTCCAATAATTTCTCCGGTTGCAAAGGAATTACTAATTTTATTCCCGTATGTTAAATTGCCTACTAGTCCGCCTACAAAATCTTCTGTTGCAGTTACATTACTAATTGAATAAGAATTTGAAAGATCTCCGCTAAAATATCCTATTAGTCCGCCTGTTGTATTATACCCAGTTACATTTCCTGTTGTGTATGTGTTAGTTATATTTCCGCTGCTAGATCCAATTAATCCTCCCACATAGGATAAATAGGCCCAACTTGCAATAGTTCCTTGGGTATTTCCGCTTGTAAATGAATTTAGTACATTTCCTGTCGATTCTCCAATTAATCCGCCGACAGTTTGGTTTCCAATTATATTATGGTCTACAATTCCTACATTAGAAATATTTCCGCTAGAATGTCCAAAAAAACCAATATATCTTTGGGCTGGTCGATAAATATGAATATTAGAAATTATTTTATTGTTTCCATTAAAATCTCCCCTAAATGAGAATTCATAATTGGGTGTGGGGTAAGCGTGACATTCATTGCCTGATCCGCAAGTTCCTATTGGTTCCCATCCGTTTCCATCGTTCCATGTTTTTGTGTCGCTTGCGTCAATGTTGTTTATTAAAATAAAATTTTTGTCTAAATATTCGCCTCTGATTTTGTTTAAATCGTTTAAAGTGCAAATTGGGATTGGGTTTGGTTGAGGGGTTTGTTCTAAATTAAAGCAGTCTTGGTGTTTTGGTTGTATTGGTTGTTTTTCTGGTTGGATTGTTGAGTTACATTGGGTTATTGTTGTTTGGGTGATTGTTTTTTCTAATCCGTATTTTGTTATGTATGTTATTTGAAATTCACAGGTTCTTGTTTGTTGATTTGGTTCACATGTACAGGTGTTAGTTAGTTCTATTAGTTCTGTGTTGCCTTGGGCTATTTTGGGATTGTTATATTCGTTTATTCCGGTGTCTGTTGTTATTTTTGTTAGAGTGATTGTTTCTCCAGTATTGTTTTTAAAGTTTAATAGTCCTGTATCGTTTGTTATGCTAAATGCGTCTATTATTGTTATTCCTCCTACCCCGATTTGTCCTTTTAGTTGTTCGTTTGTTTGAGTGATTTGTTGTGTGTCAAAAAGGTTTGTTGAGATTCCTACTACTATTAATCCGATAACAATAACGATTGCAATAATAACTAAATATTCTATGGTTCCTTGGGCGTTATTATTTTGATGAAACTTTTTTAAAAAGGTTATAATATTCGGGTGGACATTTTTTTTAATTTTATTCATTATAATATTTAACTAAGTTAATCAATTTAAAGTTTTTTATTTTTTTGCGTTTGGTTTAAATTTTTTTTGTTTACAATTTATTTATGTTTCTTGCTACTCTTCTAAATATTCTTCCTTTGGAATTAGAAATGGGTTTATTGGCTGGTTTTGCGATTGCTTCTTCTGGTTATATTCAAGCGTATTCAAAAAAAGGTTGTGATGGGAAGCGAGAAAAATTTGATATTGATAAATTTTTTACTACTATTTTAATTGGAGGCGCGGTAGGATTATTACTAGCGTTTGTAGGTTCTTTTGAAGGTGCGATTAACTTGTTTTTGGTAAATGCGGGAATAGTATCTATTGTTAGTAGTTTAATAAAAGCATTTTTGAGAATAAAATAAATTATAATTTTTGATTAATTTTTTGTTTGTTTTGATTAATTTGCTATTAATTTAGATTTATTTTCAAAATAATTATTTTTTTTGTAATAGTAATATTTATTTATGTCCTTTCCTTATTATCTTAATGGATAAAATATTTTCAGATGATAAAAAAGCTCTTTTTTTTGTTATAGAAGAATTTTTTTTAGTTTTGTTAATTATTTTTCAAATTTATTTGTTACTAGGAATTCAAAGAGTTGGATTAAATTTAGTTTTTTTTACCAAACCAATTTTCGCACAAAATATTTTGTGGTTAGTTTCAACAATTCTTTTCTTTTTAACACTTTATTTTGGTATTACAATAAGAGATAAAAAAGTTATTGCAGTTCACCAAGAATTTTCTAAATTAGTTTTTGGTACAACAAAACAAAAAATTGTTGAAGCTAATAAAGAAAAAATGGTTTTATTATTTTTTGAATTTATTTTTGCAATAGTCCTTGCAATTTCAATTTACATTTACTTGGATCCTCAAATAAATTGGGTTCCTTGGCCATTTAATTATATAACTTTTTTCGCCATACTTGCTTTTGGATTATTTTTATTTTCTAAAACAAAAGTTTTTAGAGAATCAATTTATGAGTCTTCAAATATTAGAAAAAAAATTCATCCTGCTGAAAGATTATTTCCTACTAAAAGAATAACTAATATAAGGACTGGTTCAATTAGAATTAAGGGTAAGAAAAAAAATTAAAAAAGTTTGAAAAAATTAAATGTATGAAAAGAAAGTAAAAAATGATTTTGAATTAGTTTGTTTATTAATTTTATTTAATAATAATTTTAATTTGAGTTGATTATAATGGCTTTAAAAAAAAGTGTTTCTTTGTGGCAAGCGGTTTTTTATGGTATTGGAATAATTTTTGGTGCAGGAATTTATGCTCTTATTGGTTCTGCTGCTGGAATAATTGGTAATATGCTTTGGCTACCATTTTTATTAGCGTCTATTGTTGCAGCTCTTACCGCGTTTTCTTATGCTGAACTAAGTTCTTATTTTCCTAAAGCTGCTGCGGAATCAGTTTATGTTAAAGAAGCATTTGGAAAAGAATTTTTATCATTTTTTATTGGCTTTGTAGTATTAATAACAATTCTTTTTTCTATTGCTACTGTGGCATGGGGTTTTACATCTTATTTTAAATTATTTTTTTTATGGCCTTCGTTATTAGTTGCTATTGGTTTGATTGTTATTTGTTCTATAATAAATTTTTTTGGAATAGAGGGGAGTGTTAAATTAAATTTTTTGCTAACCATTATTGGCGGTAGTGGTTTAGTAATAATAATAATTTTTGGTTTGCCTTTTGTGGGCTCTGTTAATTTATTTGAAATGTCAGCTACTGTTTCTAATACTGGTTTTGTTTCAGCAATTTTTTCTAGTATTGCTCTAATATTTTTTGCATATATTGGTTTTGAAGGAATAGCAAATATTTCTGAAGAAGTTACTTCTGCGAAAACAATTGTTCCAAAAGCAATTATTATTTCATTAGTTATTGCAACTATTATTTATGTTTTAGTTGCAATTGTATCAGTTAGTGCTGTTTCGCCAATAGAATTAGCAAATGCTAATAATTCTAATAATCTTTTGACTGGTGGGCCCCTAGCTTTAGTTGCGGATAAAGTGGTAATGCCTGGTTTTGGTTATTGGCTTAGTTTAGCAGCATTATTTGCTACTTCAAGTACTATTTTGTTATTGCTTGTAGTTTCTAGTAGATTATTATATGGTTTAGCAAATCTTGGATTTTTGCCAAAAATATTTTCAAAAACACATTCTAAAACAAAAACCCCTTACTTTTCAGTAATTGTAGTGGGATCGATAGGCATATTGTTTTTATTCATAGGAGATATTGAAATGCTTGGAAATTTAACTACTCTGGGGACATTTTTAATGTTCTTTTTTGTTAATGCTTCATTAATTGCTATTCGTATTAAAGAAAATCCTAAGAAATTAAACTTTATTTCTCCGGTTAATATTGGTAAATTCCCTATACTCGCTATTATTGGTGCAATTTTTTGTGCTTTTATGTTTTTAACACAATACTGGCAAAAAATGCAATTATTCCAAATTCCTTTAATTATTTTTGGCTTAATGATTTTTTTGATATCAGTTCCAATATATTTATTATTTAAAAAAGATAAGAATATTAAAAAAAGAATTAAAGAAAAGAAATGGCCGAATAAATAAGAGTGTTTTTTTATTATAATTTAAAAATTGTTTTTTTATTTAATATTTTTGATTTTATTTTTGTTTTAATATAATTTTTCTTATATCTAATAATAAAGCTAAAATGCAGGTTAATAAAATTGTTATTATAAATAACATCATTAGTTCTTTTGTGATTGTGCCTGGGCCAATATTAGTGAAAATTAGTCCTACTATTAAACCAGCGATTATTACGAATAAGATTTTTTTCCATGAAAAATCATTTTTATTAATAAAATCATTTTTAAGAATAAATTCTTTTTTTGTTTTCTTTTTAATCATAAAATAACAATTATTATATTAGTTTTACTGTATTTAAATATTTTCTTTTTTAATTTTTTAAGTTTTTTTAAAAATAAAATTATTTTTATTTCCAATTAAGTTTTATTTCCAATTAATTTTTATTTCATCAGTTCTTTGTTTTGGTTTTATTATTGAATTATTAATGCTTGTTTTGTAACCATTTTTTTTCATTAATATTCCTAGCCAGGCAATCATTATTGCGTTATCTACCATTACGTTGTTTGGCGGAACATAAAGTTTAGCGCCTCGATCTTCGCACATTTTCAAAACCATTTCTTGTAATGCTTTTGAACAACCTACTCCCCCGCCAAGTAATACTTCTTTTTTCTTAGTGTGTGCAAGTGCGCGTTCTGTTACTTCGGTTAACATTGCAAACGCGTTATGTAGCGATGAATAAATTAAGTTATTTATCTCTTGTTCTTTTTCACTTTGACTAATATTTTGTTTTAAAATTTCTTCATATTTTGTTATACTTGCAGTTAATAATCCAGAAAAAGCTAGGTCCATTCCTTTTACAGTATAAGGTAAGTTGATAAATTTTTTTCCTAAAAAATATCTTTTATCTAGTTCTGGTCCTGCTGGAAAACCAAGTCCTAATTTTCTTCCAAACGTGTCTAAAAAATTTCCTATTCCAGTGTCTAAGGTTTCGCCAAAAATTCTATAATAATTATTTTCAAAACAAATTATTTGAGTATTTGCTCCTGACGCGTATAGTAATACTGGGTCACTTGCTTTGCATAATATTCTACCAATTTCAATATGTGCTATGCAATGATTTACTCCGATTAAAGGGATGTTATATAATAATGATAATTGTCTGGCAGTTATTGCTCCAATTCTTAAAGAATTTCCTATTCCTGGCCCTTGAGAAAAAGCAATTAGGTCAATATCATTTATTTTTTTTTTAGATTTTTCTAACGCTGATTTTATTAGGGGGTGAATATTTTTGCTGTGGTGTTCAGATAATTCTCTGGGAATTAAACCTCCTTTTTCTGTTGTAAACATTTTTTTCTCATGTGAAAGAATATTACAATCTTCGTCTATGATTGCTACTGCTATTGTGTGTGCTGTTGATTCAATTCCTAAACACAAAAATTTTTTCATAATTAAACCTGTTTTTTAAATTTATTTTTTTTGTTATTTTTGATTTTCTCTTTTTTATTATTTAATTGTATTTTAAATTATTATATTAAATATAATATAACAGCTAATAAATTATATAATAAATGTCCAAAATAATTTTGTATTATTGAATTATTTTTTTTAAACCAATATGCTAGTATTAATCCAAGAAAAAAAACGCCAATAGTTTGGGTTATTGATTCATATCCTAAATGAAAAAAAGTGAATATTATTGTTGAGAATAATATTCCAATATTTTTTTGTAGGAATGCTCTAAAAAAAAATTCTTCTATAAAAACAATTATTGTTAAAGATAGTATAAAAAAAATTGGTGTAATAAAACCATTCTTAATAAAATTTGCAACATTATCCATATCGTTTATTTGTATATTAAAAATTATTTCTATTGCGCTTATTGTTGTTGCAATAACCAAAAAACCAAGTATTAATATTCCAAAAAGTTTTAATGATCCTATTAATTCTTTTTTTAATTCCTTATTTTTTGGGAGTAATTCTTTTTTTATTTCATCCCAAGTCTTTTTTTTTATTACTCGATAATAAAATAGGGGTATTAGTATGAATAATGAAAATAATACTATGCTTTCCATGTAGTATAGTTATAATTAAAGTTAAATTAAATGTTTCTATTTAATTTTAATTTATTTTTTTTCTGTATAACTACATTTTCCACAAGAATATCTATCTTTGTGTTCTGCCATAAATATTCCTGGCCCACATTTTGGGCAAAATTTACCTGTTCTTTTTATTTCTTCTGCGTTAACAGAATATTTTTTTGATTTTTTTATTTTTGGTTTTTGTTTTTTTTCAGCCATTTAATTCACCTATTCTTTTTTTTCTTCAACTTTTTTTGGTTTGTTTCTATTAATCATATATTTTCTTTCATTTTTTAATAAATCTTTTTCATTATCATAAATTCTTGCGTCAATAATATTTGTTATTGTTCCAAATTTACTGGCAATTTTTTTAATTATTACGTTTTCTTCTTTAGCACTTAATTTTACTGCTAATTGTTTTCTTATTTCTTCTCTTGTAGGAATTATTTTTTCTTCAATTTGGGCTTTTACTTCAAATCTATTTAATAATTCATTTTTATCATTTTTTAGTATTGTTATTTTCATTTTCCTCACCTGCTTAATCTTAACGCGAATTTTCCTGTTCTAGTTATATTCATTTTTTTTGCAATTTCAGAATTTTCTGCATTTAATATTACTACATAGCCTCTCCAAAATGTTGTGAAATTACTACCTTCACAATTTGGACACTTGTCTCCTTCTTCTATTAGGAATCTACAATCCCTACAAGCTTTTTCTTTTACCATAATATCAATTCCAATTTATTTTTTCTTCTCTTTTTTTTCAGATTTTTTTTGAACTGGTTTTTCTTGTACTTCTTTTTTCTCATTTTTTTTATCTTGTTTAGCTGCTATTGCTATCCAATCATTTTTTCCTAAACCAATTTGTCTCATAGTTAAACCTATTTTTGAATTTGATGTATCGTCTTTCATTGAAATTGTAACAATTTTTGCTAGAACATCATCTTCTTGAACAATTTTTTTATCAGTTTTTTTACCTACAAATCCAGGTAATTTTGCATCATAATTAATAAAATCATCCATTATTTGACTAACGTGAATTAATCCTTCAATTGGGCCAATTCTTACAAATGCTCCAAATTCAGTAGCTTCTGTTATTGTTCCTCTAACTATTTCATGCATTGTTGGTTTGTAAGTTAACATTTCTATTTCTGTTTCATAATACGCTGAACCGTCACCAGGTATTACGTGTCCGTCTCCAATCTTGTCTATTCCTGTAACTGCAATAATTACTCCAATATTATTTTCAATTCTTCCTTCGTAATCTTCTTTACAAACTTCTAAGATTGATTCTTTTATTTTTACTCCAAGTTTTTTTGGAGGAACTCTCACTTTTTCTTTAACCTTAGTTTTATAGAACATTTGACTCACCACAATTTAATATATTTAATTTAAAGCTTTATAAAAATAATTTCTTAGATTAAATTTATAAACCCAATTAATAGCAAATTTCCTCCATTTCTACTTTTGTTAAATTTTTTATGTATATTGTTTTTCCGCCTTTTGTATTAATTTTTTTTCTTAACTCTTTATCGTTTGTAGCAATTATATATTCATTGCTTTTTTCTAGTAATTCTTGGTCTACATTATTTGTTTTTGATTCTAATAAAATTATTTTTTCGTTTTCAATAACCTTTTTTATTATTGCGAATTCTCGTTTTATTTTTTTATCTTTTGATAATCCTTTCAACTCGTTAATTACTCCTTCTGTAGTATAAATTGTTGCGTTAATCGTTTCTTTTATTTCTTCTATTGCGTGTATTTTATATCTTATCATTGTAAGAAAGAAATTGGTGTCAATCATTATTTTATATGACTTCACCATATGCGATTAACCTCCATTGATTATTAATATTTTTACTTATAGCTATTTTTTCATTGATTTCAAGTATTTCTTCATTTTTTAAATTTATTTCAAGTTCATCTTTTTTTATGGATTTAATAAAACCAACACTGGTATTAGTTCCGATTGTTAGTACTAATGGATCATTAATTTTTAATTCTGCATTTTTTGGATCAAAATTAATCATTCTTTCAAATAAAGTCATTTTAATTTTCATTTGATTTGTTGGTTTTGGTAGTGAATCAATTTTTGCTAATATTTTTCCGCGTAATTGATCATTTTGTGCTATGCTTGGATCAAGATCTGTTCCGATTGCAATCAATCCTCCGGCATGTGCCTCATTGAGTAATCCTTTATTAGTTGATATGGATAATACTTTTATTTTTGTTTTTCCATCTATTCCTGGGCATAATTCTAATTCATCGCCTATTTTTACTATTCCTTGGGATATGCTTCCGCCTAGTATTGCACCTTTTATTTTTTTAATTTCTGTTCCTGGTTTGTTAATATCAAAACTTCTTGCAACAAACATTTTTAGTGGTTTTTTTAAATCTAAGTTTGGTGATGGTATTGTTTCTTCAATTGCTTCTATTAGTAAATCAATATTTGCGCCAAAACTAGCGGATGTTGGTATTATTTTTGCATTTTCAAAACCATAGTCTTTTAAAAATTTTTTTATTTTTTTATAATTTTCAATTACTTTTTCTTTGGTTACTAAATCAATTTTATTTTGTGCTACAACAATATTTTGTACACCTGCAAATTTTAAGGCCATTAAATGTTCAATTGTTCTTGGTTGAGGGCATTCTTCGTTTGCGGCTACTACTAATATTGCTCCGTTCATTAACGCTGCTCCGCTTAGCATTGTAGTCATTAGTGTTTCGTGTCCTGGTGCGTCAACAATACTAATTGTTCTTTGGCTTATTATTTCGCCTTCTTCTTTATTAGAATATTTTATTCCATTTGGAGTTTTTATTTTATAAAATGTTGTGTCCGCGTAACCTAGTCTTATTGATATTCCTCTTTTTAGTTCTTCGCTGTGCATATCAGTCCATGATCCGGTTAGTGCTTTAGTTAATGATGTTTTTCCATGATCTACGTGGCCAATCATTCCAATATTTATTTGTGGTTGTGTTGATTCTTTTTTTAAATTATCTTTTTTAATAGTGTCTGTTTTTTTAATAATGTCTTTTTTTGTTGTGTTTGTTTTAATATTTTCTTTTTTTATTGTCGTTGATTTATTAGTAGTATCTTTTTTTATAATTTCTTTTTTTGGTTTAATAGTTTTTTTCACAACTTTTATTTCTTTTTTCATTTTATCATCTCAACTTGTTATAAAAATAAAAAGGAGTTAATTAGTTAAACTCCTTTGTTTGTTTTAATTTTTTTATTATTTTAATGTCTTCCTTTTTTTGTTGGTGCGTCTCCGATTGCTCCACTTTGAGCTAGTTCTTTGCTCTTTAGTAATGCTTTTTCTTTTGCACTCATTTCTTCTTCTGCACTAACAGGTATTTCTTTTCCAAATATTTCTGCAAGTTTTTTTGTTCCATCTTTAGTTATTTTTAGATTTACTTGTGCGGTTACTTCGCTTATTGTGTTTCCTCTTACAGATACTCTTTTTCTTTGTCCTTTTATTTTTGACTTAGATTTAAAGCCCAGCCCTTTGGCAGTAAGTATTTTTTTTCTTCCCGGTCCTTGTACTGAATTATTCATTGGAAACCCATCTTTATCGCTTCCGCCGGTAATTACTGCTTCAAAGCCAGTTAAACCTATATTTTCCAACTTGATTGTTTCACCAATTTTTTTCCCGATGAATTGATCTTCGTCAGAACTTGTACTATATGCCTTTCCAGACTTTGTGCTTATTACGAACTTCATTTTTAATCCCCCTAAATTTAATTATTTTAATTTTAAATATCCTATTTTTTGTGTCTTTATTTAATTTTTATCACTTAATTATTTTTTGTTTTAACTTTCGTTGTTTATTATTTTTCTGTTTGCTTGCATTTTTAAATTAATTTTCATTCTTTAATTTTATTTCTTCTAATAATTTTATTTCATCTTTACTAAATTCAGATAAATATTTGTTTAATTCACAATATTGTTTTGTGGGTATGCAAGAATATAATATGTCGCCTTCAAACAAATTTTTACCAATGCTTCCATTATCAATTGCTATTGCTGCTTCTTCTCCTTTTTTAAGTTCTTTTATTTTTTCTCCTTCGCTTTGAATACCTGTAACTTTTCCAATTATTTCACCGTTTTTATTTATTACTTTCCAACCTTCTTTTAAAATTCCTTCTTCTATTTTTACTCCAACTATTGCTGGTTTATTATTTCTAAAAACTTTTCCTTTTAAAACATTTATTTTTACTGGTAATACTAAACAAGAAAAATCTTGTTCTTTTTGTATTTTTTTACTTTTGTTAACCCATTCTATATATTCTTCAATTATTTTGTAAATCACTTTTTGATTAAATATTGGTATGTCTCGAAGTTGTGCTTCTTTTTGGGCTTCATTATCAATAATAACATTAAATCCAATTACTACTCCTAAAAATGGTTCTTCGCAAGCAATTGATGCTGCTTCCATAATATCTTTTCTATTAATATTTCCAATTTCTGCTTTTTTTATCATAATTTTTTCTTTTTTAAATAATTCAATTAATGCTTCAAGCGAACCAATAGCATCAGCTTTGATTATTATTCCCGTGTTGTCTGTAGTAATAAAACTTTTTTTTATTTCATTTTCTAATTCTTTTAAATCACTTTCTTCTTTGATTACTATTAGTGTTGATCCCACTAATACTTCGTTAAGGTTTGGTGCAGAAATTTTTACTCCTGATGCAGCAAACGCTTCTTTTACTACTAAAAATTTTTCTTTTGTATCAATAATTTCTTGCATGGGTTTTGTTTGTAATAATGATCTTATTTTCGTTCTTATTATTCCGTTTTTTCCTAAAACTGCTATTTCATCATTTACTTGTAATTTTCCTTCATATAATATTACATCAATTGTTTTCCCAAGGCCTTTTTCTTCTTTAGCTTCAAGTACTGTTGCTTTTCCTTTTTCATTAATATCTATTTCTAAATCTTTTTCTAAATATTTTTGGCTTAATCCTGCGAGTAATGTTAGTATTTCTGGTAATCCTTCTTTAGTTTTTGCTGAGCATGGTACAATAGGTATTTGTTTTCCAAATTCGCATCTATCAAATCTTTCGCTTTGAAATCCTTGTTCAAAAATTTTTCCCACTAAAACATATAATTTTTCATCTAATAATCGTTTAGTATTTTCGTTTTGGTTTGAATGGTTTTTTAAAAAACTACCTTCTTTTGAATCATAAAATGGTAGCATATCAATTTTATTCATTGCTATTATGAATGGTACTTTGTTAAGTTTTAGAATATTTATTGCTTCTATTGTTTGTGGTTGTAATCCTTGCATTGCATCCACTACTAGTATTGCTAGATCCGCTATACTTCCTCCTCGTTTTCGTAGGTTTGTGAATGCTTCGTGTCCTGGAGTGTCTATTAATAATAATCCAGGTATTTTTAAATTAAATCCAAATTTTTTTATTAATTCTCCTGCAATTTTGTTTATAGATTCAATTGGTATTTCTGTTGCGCCAATATGCTGTGTTATAGCTCCCGCTTCTCTCCCTGCAACTCTAGTGGACCTTATTGCGTCAAGGATACTAGTTTTACCGTGATCAACGTGGCCTAACACAGTTATTATTGGCTGTCTAATCATTCTATTTTCCTCTTTTCTTCTTTTGCTTTAGCGTATTGTTCTTGATCGCTTTTCCACTCAACATCGCTTGGGTGGTATTGTTCTTTTTCTGATCCACAATAAATCCAATTAAAATTTAGTTGATCATATTCGATTATTTCTTCTTCTTTGAAAAATCTTTGTATTTCTTTTTCTGCAATTTCATTTGTTTCTGATGCGTGAACAATATTTGTTTGTACACTCATTGCAAAATCTCCTCTTATTGTTCCAACATCTGCTTCTCTTGAGTTTGTTGATCCAACAAGGGTTCTTACTACTTGTACTGCGTCTTTTCCTTCTAATACTAATAGTATACAAGGAATGCTTGTCATATAATTCATTAATTCTTGATAGAATGGTTTACTTGATAAGTGGGAATAATGATCTTTTAATTGGTAAACTTTTAATCTTTCTAATTTTAAACCAATTATTTTTAGTCCCTTTCTTTCAAATCTTTGGATTACTTCTCCAATAAGACATCTATTCACTCCATCTGGTTTTATTATAACCAATGTTCTTCTCATCTAATCAACCCTTATTATTTTATTTTTTTGTGAAATTTAATTCTATTTTTTAGATTTTTTTGTTGTTGTTTTGTTTTCGCTTGTTGTCTTGTTTTCTTTTATTGTTTTTGCTGATGCTAACAATGTTTGTTTCATTTTATTGTAAGCGTTAGTCCATTTTGTTTTAATTGGTTTTCTTTTCATCATAATCGAATTTTTTTCACATTTATTTGTGCAAAAATAGCTTACGCTACCATCTTTTTTTGCATAAAGTTTTCCCTTTCCTTCTGGAATATCTTTTCCACAAAAGTTACATTTAACCATATAGTCACCTCTTGTTAATTATTATGCTTTAATCTCTTTTGCTTCTCTTTCAGTGTCTAATAGTAAAATAACATCGCCTTTTCGAATTATCCCTAAAGTGTTTCTTCTTTTTACTCGACCTTTTTCAGGGCCTTCTAGAATTCTACACAATATTTGGGTTATTTCACCATGAACGCCAGTTGATTTAACTATTTCAACTACTTCTGCGGGAGTTCCCATTTCGTTTGCCATTTCATTTCACCTACTTTTTTAATTCTTCAATTTTTGCGCTTAAATCTTTTATTTCTTTTTCTGCTGAGCTTTCAATTATTGCTATTGCGCTTGTAGCCATTCTTAATCCAGCTTTTTCTCCAAGTTCTTTTTTTGTTTCCATATAAGAACATGTAATATTTTTTTCTTTACAAAGAATTGGTATATGCATTATTATTTCTGCAGGAGTTACATCTTCTGCAATAACAATTAGTTTTGCTGTTCCTCTTTCAATTGCTTTTGTAACTTCGTTTAAACCTGCTTTTATTTTTCCTTTAGCAGATTTTTCAACTATTCTTTTTGTTTCTTCTTTTAATTCATTAGTTAATTGTACTTTAATATATTCCGCCATTTTACACACCTCCACAATTGCATAATTACTAATCATCTGCGTATTATCACAATACATTTTGGCATTGTTTTATGATATTACTTTCATTTGATTATTAACTAGCATCCGTTTCATTGGCAGAAACTAGATTCTTACTTATTTTCCATCTAGAAAGCTTTAAAAACTTAGTTAGAAAAAGTATTATGTATAAAACTATTCGTGTGCGAATATACAATAAGTTTCTTCACCATTTTTTTCTATTCTTGCATATCCTATACCATTAAATAAAATAATAGTATTCTCTTTTTCTTTTTTTATTAATGGGTTAGTAAAACCAATTATTTCTTTTCCATCACTCATTAATATTTTAACATCAGTTTTTTCTTTTAACCAATTAATTGTTTTATACCCTGTTTTTTCATAACTAATAAAACTTGCTTTAATATTATACTCATTTTTTTCTTCTATTTTTACATTAAATCCTTCTTTAAATCTAATAATCTCGCCTACTTTAATATTCTTAAACTCTTTTTTATCAACTATAAATTTTTGTATTGGACTATCTATTCTAATTTCTTGTCCATTAACATTAATTTTTCCTGATATACAATTATTTAATTCTATTTCTATTCCATCTTCTATAAAAGGAAAATTTTTCGGTTCTCCAACAAATTTTTTATTAATTGCTCCAAAATTAACTAGATCAATTTTTGCATCATTAGTATTTAACCCAATATTAAGTATTACTTGTCTGATTGTTTCTGGTTTAAATCCACGTCTTCTAAAAGATTTTATTGTTGCTAATCTTGGATCATCATTTCTTTCTAATCCTTCTTTTTCCATTAAAATTTTAATTTTACTCTTACTTAAAACCATGTCTCCTACTTTTGTTATTTTTCCATGATATAATGTTTTTGGGTGTTCCCAATTAAAATAATCGCATAATTGTCTTTGTTTTTTCTCATTTTGAATATGTTCTTGTCCGCGTATAATAAAATTTATTTTCATTTCATGGTCATCTATTGGAGATGCTAAATTATATGATGGCCAAACATGATATTTATGCGTTTTTTTATTAGGGTGTTTTGTAGGATCATCAACTATTTTTGCCATCCACCAATCTCTCATGCTAGGGTCTTTATCGTTTAAATCTGTTTTTAATCGTACTACACAACTACCTTCTTTTAATTCATGTTTTAACATTTTTTTCCAATTTTTTATTTGTTCTCTAGCATTTTTGTTTCTACACTCACAGGGTTCACTATTCCAAATTTTTTCTCGCCATTCTTCTGATTTACAAAAACAAACATATGCTTTTTCTTCTGCGATTAATATTTCAATTATTTTTAAATATTTTTCAATATTATCAGATTGTCTTTTTATTTCATGTGTTTTTATGCCTAACCATTCAAAATCATTTTGAAATTCTTGTTCAATTCCTTCTTCTGGTATTTTTATTTTTGGATCAGTATCATCAAATCTAAGAATATATTTTCCACCATATTTTTTTACATATTCGTCTAATAATATATATGGTCTAGCGTGTCCAAAATGCATTGGGCCAGTTGGACAAGGTGCTGCTCGCGTAATTATTTTTTCGCCTTTTTTTAACCAATTAAGCTCGGGTAGCGTTTTTTCTTTTTCAATATGTTTTAATTCCCAACCCGCATCATTAAAAAGATTATATTCATCTTCTAATTTTTTTTTATTTATTTTATTTACTTCTTTAACCACTTCTTTTATTACTGGAATTATTTGGCCAATTATTGCTTGTGGAAAAATTGCTTTTACTTTTCCAACTACTGCTCCCATATCTGCTTTTTCATGTTCAAAACAATTTTTAATTGCATATTTGTAAGCAATCCTTTTTATGTCTGCTAAATTAGTTCCGGGTACAATTAATTTTTCCATTATTAATTATTAGTTAAATAAGGTTTAATATTCTTTTAGTTTTCTTTTTTTTAATTTAAATAAGTTTTATTTTTAATAAAAGATAATTATTTTAAAATATTTTTTTTAGTTATATTAGTTTAGGTTTTAAGTAAGTGATATTATTTTTATAATTTGTTTTTTGATAAAATAATATTATTTAAAATAGTTTATTATTTTTAAAAAGTTATGATTATTTTTTAATATTTTTTTGCTTTGTCCCAATGTGTGTTAAAATAATATGTTAGTGCGTTTGCCATTGGAGCATTGTCATTTAGAATAGTAAAATGATAATCTGGTTTATCTTTTTTAAAATCGCTTATTGCTAGAATAACTTTTTTATCATCAATTATAAAAGCATTTAATCCGTGATTTAATTGTTTTACTTCTATAATGTCCTTTAATTTTTCTGATGGGTTTGAATTAAGTAATTTTACTTTTACATTATGTTCTGTTGCAGATTTTAATGCGTCTTGTATTATTGTTTGATTATCAGTTATTTCAGTTAAGCCTTGTATGTTGTGTTTGGCTTTGGCTAATTCTTGGCCAAGTATTCTTTCAAAATCTTGTTTTTCTTTTACTTTCATTATTTTCTCGCCTTTTTCTTCGCCTTCAAAAGGGAGTACTAATTCTTGTTTAAATTTATCTACTTCGCTTTCAAGTGAATTTAATTGAGTTTTTTTTGTTTTTATTAATATATCTATTGTTTTTTCTGGTTCTATTGCTCTGTATATTTTTGGTCTTCCTTTTATCTCAATTAATAATCCTTTACTAATTAGTTTTTCTAAAACATCATACACTCTTGTCTTTGGAACTTGTGCTGCTCGCGAAATAGTTGGTGCTTGTGCTTCTTTAAGTTTAAATAGAGTACTTAGTGTTTTTGCTTCGTATTCTGTTAAACCAAGTTTTTCCAACAAGTAATGTGTATTAGAATTATTCACTTAAAGACCCCCTCATACCTAATTAAGTTGGAACAAGTATTTAAATTTACTTGTTACAGTTAATAAGATTTAAAATCTTTTTCTAAATGTTCTTGGTCTTCGTGATTGATATGATGTTTTCTTTGGAGTGTCCTTGTCTGTTAATTGTTGTTCAAAGTCTTCTATGTTTAAATTAAATGCTGTAGGTTCAATTTCTTTTCGCAAAACCAATAGTTCTTTTGTTAATAAATAAAATATTAATGCTATTGCTTTTCTTCCTTTGTTATTAGCAGGGATTATTAAATCAATATTTTTTAATGGTGATTCGCTTCCAGCTAATGCTATTATTGGTAAATGTGATTCGCTTGCTTCTTTCATTGCTTGTGCGTCGCTAATTGGATCACAAAGTAATACTATTTTTGGTTCATAAAATGATCTTGCTTGTGGGTTTGTTATTGTCCCTGGAATAAATCTTCCAATAAATGCTTTTGAATTAGTTGCGCTTGCAAATTTTTTTGCTGGTGTTTGACCATATAATTTTCTACAAACAACTGCAATGTCTTTAGGATCATATTTTGCTAATTCTTTTGCAACCATTTTTATTCGTTGATCAATAGTTTCAATATTAAATACCATTAACCCGTCTTTTCTCTTTTTAAAAATATATTTTCGCATTTCTCCACTTTTAAATTTTGTTCCAATATGAATACCGCTTTTTAAGTATGTTTCAATGTCGATGAGTAATTCTTTTCCTTTGTAGTCTTCTACATCATCATCGTCTCTTATTTTTTTAATTTTATCTTTTATTTCAACCATATTTTATCCCTTTATTTTTGATATTTCATTACTTCTTCTGTTAGATCAACGCTAGTTAATAACATTTTTCTACAACAATTTCTAATTATTTTTAAGTCATCAAGTACTTTTCCTGCGTCTTCTCCTTTTTCTACCCTGTCCTTGAATTCTTGGTAGTATCCTGCAACAGGTTTTCCACACGAAAAACATCTTATTGGTATTATCATATTGATTACCTCTTACTCTTTTGTTTTTTCTTTCTAGCTTTAGGCCCTAATGGCTTCTTTGTTTCTACTTTTCGAACATCATCTACTAATAATGCTCTATCATATAACATAAATAAATCTCTATATTTTTTTCCTTTTGCTTTAACAATTGCTTTTGCGATTGATGCTCTTACTGCAAAGATTTGACTCATTCGCCCAGATCCTTTTACATTAACATTAATATCAAATTCGCTTATAACGTCTTCTGCGATTTGTAGGGGTTCTCTTAACATATCTTTTACGTGTCCTTGTGCGTATGCATCAATACTCAGGTGGTTTATTTTTATTTTCCCAGTTCCTTTTTTGATTGTTGCTCTTGCAATAGCAGTTTTTTTCTTAGCTTTAACTTGCATTCCTGCTTTTTTAGTTGCAACTTTTATTTTTTTCTTTTCTTCCATTTTACCACGTTCCACCTAATGCTTCGGCAATTTCTTTTAAACTCATATAATCGTGTTTGTCATTAAATTTTGCTTCTTTTATTATTTCGCTTGTTGTAAGATCCAAATTTTTTGGATTTAAATTATAAACTGTTAATTGTTTTATTAATCTTTCAGCGGTTTTTTTTCTTTTAGGTAACATTCCTTTAACCATTCTTCTTAACATTTTACTTGGAATTCTATCATATTTTGGTCCAAAATGTGGGTTTGATTTAACTGCTGCATCAACTCTTTGTTGGAATTTTGGCATAATTGAAGTTTTTGTTCCAACCATTATTGCTTTTTGAGCATTAACTATTGTTATTGTTTCGTTTTCAATTATTTTTTTTGCAACTTTACTTGCAAGTCTTCCTGCTATTAATCCTTCTGCGTTTATAATCATTATTTCACCAATATAATTTCTTTCGTATTAATTTTTTCGTTAACAAAATCTTTTAAATGTATAAATTTTCCTGTTTTATTTATTTTTTCAATTGCTTTTTGTGAAGCAGTTATTCCTATTATTGTTATTTTTTCTTCAAATTCTCCTTTTGATAAAATTTTCCCTGGAACTATAATTGTTTTTCCTTTAAATTTTTTTGCCATTTTATCTAATTTTTCAACATTAACAACAATATTATTTCTTGTTGGTTTTTGGATTCTTTTTGCTAAATCCTTCCAAATTTTTTTCTTAGTCTTCCGACTAACAATTTCTAATTTCGCAACCAATTTTTGTGTTTCTAATTTTTTTGTCATTTTTTCACCTAATTTTAATCTATTTTTGCATTTTATTATAATGCACGGGAACGGATTTGAACCGTCGAAGGCACTAAGCCACAGGATAACTAAAACCTTTTCTTTTACCAAATATTTTATTTGAAAAAATTCCTTAAGTCCTGCCCCTTTGACCGCTCGGGAACCCGTGCTGTACCGGCTAGCTTTTTGGCTAAACACCATTTTTTGGGTGTGCCTTTAGTTGGCCTTGGGACTATATTGCTTTGCAATTATAATTTTTTAACTTCTTTTAATAATTCTTCTAATTTTTTATCCATTACACTAACTGCTGAATTTATTATTTCTTCTTTTGTTAGTTGTCCTGTTGTTTCTATTGTTAAAATAAATTCGTTTTCACTATAATTAACATTAATACCATATTTTTCTAGTATGTTAATTGGTTGATCATGAAATTTAATATTGTATGGGTCTAACAAAAATAATTTTCCTGCTTTTAATTCAACACTTCCTATTGGTAATTCTTTCATTAAAGCGGTTACATCCGAATGTGTTTTTGTATTATCGATTATTGGTAATTCATTATATGATATTATTGCTGGTTGGTGTTTAACATGTTGTGAACCATTTTTCATTATTGCGCTCATTTCCATTTTTATTCTTTTTTCATTTCCTAATCTAGTTAAATAAATTTTTTGATCAATGATTTCTATTTTTGGATCAGTGCATTTTATGTCTTTACTAGTTACTATTCCTGGCCCTTCTTTTTCTAAAATTAATTTCACACTTTCTCCTTCTTTATAGCTTTTTAAATCAGTTTTAATTGGTAATAATCCTAATCTGTTTGCAAGCATTTCATCAAATAATGGTGAATCGTTTTCGTAAAAGGTTACTTCGTCTATTGCTAGGCATGGTACATCTGACATTATTGTTCTTCTTAAAGAATTCATCATTGCAATATTAACACCTTTAATAAGATATTTTGCTAGATTTCCATCTTCATAAACCTTTTTTATATCCATAAATATCACTTTTTAGTTTTTCCTCTAAATTTTTTCTTTTTTCTACATCCATCGTGTGGTTGGGGTGTTACATTTTCAATTGAAATTATTCTAAGTCCATTTCTTGTTAATGATCTTATTGCTGCTTCTGCTCCAGATCCTGCTGATGGACTTTTGCTTCCACCTCGGCCTCTTACTTTAACAAAAATTTCAGTTATTCCCTTTTCTCTTGCTGAATTAGCTAAATTTTCTGCTAATTTCATTGCAACGTATGGTGATCCTTCTTTATGTTGTGCTTTTGTTTCCATTCCACCACTAGATTTTGATATTGTTTCTGATCCAGTCATATCTGTCAATAATAACATTGTATTGTTGTGTGTAGCAAAAATATGCACTATTCCTTTGTTTTCAGCCATTACTTAATCACCTTTGATTCATTCATAATTTCTTTTTTTTGAGGTATATTTTCTTTTGTTATTTTGTCTTTTGGTTTTTTGTTTGCATCTTCTTCTTCATTTATAGCTTCTTTTATTTCTTCAAATTTATCTTTTAATGTATTTTTAGTTTCAGTTTTTATTTTTATATGTTTTTTTAATTCTACTTGTAATTCTTTTCCATAATAATTTATGTTATTTTCTTCATCGAAAGTCACAATATAACTTGGTATATTAACTTTTTTTCCATTAATTGCTATGTGTCCGTGTGTTATAAATTGCCTTGCTTGTTTTGTTGTATTTGCTAATCCTTTTCTCCATACTATTGTTTGTAATCTTCTTTCTAATATGGATTCTACGTTTAATGTTAATACATCATCAAGAGTTGGTGTTTTTGTTAAGATTCCTATTTTCTTTAAGGATGTTAATAATTCACTTTCTCTTTTTAATCTTGTTTGGAGATTTAATGCTAATAATTTTCTTGCAGTTGCTCGTTTTGCTCTTATTATTGTTTCTGCTCTATAAAATTCTTTTTTATTTTTTAAACCATATAATTCTTTTAATTGTTTTTCTTTAACCATTCTTTCTTTTTGGAATGATTTTCTTGGTTTTGAATACATTCTTTTTCTTTTTTTCGGGTCACCCATTTAACATCACTTTATTTTTTTCCTTTTACGTTATCTTTTTTAGATACTCCAACAACTTTTCCTTTGCCTTTTCCTCTGTGAGTACTTCTTGTTTTTTGTCCTCTTACAGTTAATCCCCACATTCTTCTTAATCCTTTATATGATTTTATTTCGGCTAGTCTTTGGAAATCATTTCTTAACTGGAAATCCAAATCATTCATTGTTAAATGCTTGTTTTCGCCAGTTTCGTAATCTTTTCGTCTATTTAAAATCCATTCTGGAAGATTTGTTTTATTAAGATTTTGAATTATTTCTTCCAATTTTTTTATTTCTTCTGCTTTTAAATCACCTAATTTTGTATCAAAAGGCATTTCATTTTCAGTGCAAAATTTTGTTGATATTATTTTTCCTAATCTGTGACTAATTCCTTTTATTCGCATTAAACTTTCGTTAATGTTTTTTGTACCATCTAAGTCTTTTCCAATTATTCTTACAATAAGATTTTCAACCATTTTTTCATCACTTCTTTAATAATTTAATTAATTCTTCATGTTTTATTTCTTTCCCAACTTTTAATTTTTGTTTTAGTGGGAATAAATGTATTATATTACATTCTTTTCGCTTTATTTTTTCTCCGTCTATTAATACCTTTCCATTTTTTAATTCAGATATAATTATAACTTTTCTTCCGGCTTCGCGTCCTTTGGTTTTTATACAAACTTGTCCTATTTCCATTTTTATTCAGCCCTTTTTAATGCTTGTTTAACATATTTTCTGTATTTTTGATCAACATCATCAATATCTTTTATTTCAGCAATTACTTTTCCTGTTTCTATAAATACTTGTTCTCTTGCTTTAGTGCATAGTATTCCTCCAAAAGGAACACTTGGTTTTTTTTGTGTTTTGCTTTCTTTACTTGATTGTTTATTTGATGTGCCTAATAGTTTTTCACCGGTTATTGCACAATTTTTTTCTTGATTTTGTTCTCTATAAAAAACTCTTTTTGTTTTAGATGGAGTTCTCACATACTTTCTTTTCATTGTTCGTTTTCTTGGTTCAACCATTTCAATCACTTTTTTTTATCATAAATTTTTTCAATAATTGTAAGTATTATTGTTGTTATAAGGTAGTAAAAGAAATATGCTTTGTAATATCCTGTTGTCGTAGTTATTCCAATCGGCATCCATGAAAGTGGATTTAATAATCCAAATTCGCTGAATTGTGGTAATGGGATAATTGACTCAAAGCTAATTCCACCATAAAAAAAACCTAATACACTAAAAGCAACTAGAAATATTGGTAATGAAATTAACATTACTTTGTTTGACATTTGTAACATTTTTCCTTGTATTTCAAACATTTCTTTTTGTAATAATGATGTTTTTTCTTGGTTTCCTTCTTTTAATGCCTCCTTAACTTTAATATTAATTTTTTTTAAATCCGTTTGATATTCTTTCATTAATTCTTTGTTAATAAATTTTCTTTGAATTACTTTTGAGATTATTGCAAGTGTAATACACAACAGTAATATTGCTATTGCTGGTTGTATTATATCCAATATTTGCTCACCAATATTTATTTTTTAATGGGAATATTATATAAAGCTTCCCTCCAAAATTTCCCTTTTTTTTGGATTGAAGGCTTGCGAGAGTTCGCAAACCACTCATTTCTGAGCGCCTTTGATCAACAATTTTGTTGATTCTAAAAATAATTCTTTTTAGAATTATTTTATTTTTTTAATCACTTTTCATGATTTTTAATTCAAATTAATTTTAATTTGACTAAATTTAATTTTATAATTTTCCTAATAATGGTGCTAATAAATCTGCTTGACTTTTAGCAATTTCTTCATAGAATCTATAAATGATTCCAACTGTTAATAATATTCCTGTTCCTGAAGAAATACCTGATAATACTAAGTCTCCTCCGCCTGCTAATAATGCAACAAAAATTGATCCTAGTATTGTTATTGGTGGTATGTAACGTTTTAAAACTTTCTCTATTACTCTTTTATCTTTTCTAAAACCAGGTATTTGCATTCCTGATTTTTCTAATTGTTCTGCTACTGCACTAGTACTCTGATTACCCATTTCAACCCAAAACCAACCAAATACAACACAAGTAATTATTAATAAAATCATAAATATTACTGCTTGAAATATTGCGGGCATTGTAATTGAATTTAATCCGCCTTGGATTATTATTCCTTGGATTAGACTTTGTCCTCCAATACTAGGCATGTTTACTGCCCAACTTAATCCTTGCATGAGTGTTCCTACTATTGGAACGTTTTGTAAAAATAATCCCCATAATCTAACATTCATGAATAATGACATTGCTAGTATTACTGGCATGTTACTAACATACAAAAATTTAACGGGGTATCTTCCACCAGTTCCTCGATGACCCATTGTTATTGGAATATTAACGTGTATTCCTTCTGCAAATACTACTATTAAGAAAATAATTATTACTCCTAATAATGGTAATAATAAAATCCAATTTCCTGTGCTTAAAAAACTCCAAAATATTCCTGCTTGTACTTCTAATCCTATTTGTGGTCTAAATGTTTGCCAAAATATTGTTGCACTTACTCCTGCTGCAATAAATAAACTTATTCCTGATCCAATACCGTATTTTGATACTAGTTCATCTAAATATAATAATATTAATGATCCTATTGCGATTTGAAATACTAGAGGTATTAAAAATCCGGGTTGGGGTGTTAGTAATCCTGATCCAATGAAAATATATCCTTCAACAAAACATAATAATACTGCTAATATTTTTTGTAATGCTTGAAATTTTGATCTTCCTTCACCTGTGCCTAAATCAATATTTAATAATTTGGCTCCTACAAATAATTGTAAGAATATTGATGCCATTACAATTGGGCCAATTCCTGCGGTTAATAATGTTCCAACATTACTTGCAAGTATTGTTTGCGCGAACATAATTTGCTTTACTGATTCTGAAGCAAAATCCATTCCAACAAGAGTTATTTGTCCTAGGATAAAAAATATGATTAGTGCTGTTGCTGTCCAAATTAATTTTTGTTTGAATGGCACTTCTTTTGTGGGTGCTTTGATTTCGGGTAAGAAACTAGAAAGTCTTACGAGTGTATCAATTATTACTCCCAATAAATCACCATTAATTAATTTTATTCTTCGTCGAAATCTTCATCTTCTTGGAATAAATCATCATCTTCTTTTGCGCCATCAACAATTCCGTTTGCTTTAATAATTTTTTCAATAGCTTTTTTTGAAGCTTTTATTTGAACGTGTAATTTTTTGTTTATTGTTCCTTGGCTCAAGATTTTTTCAAAACCACTATCGCTTGTTATTATGTATATATCTTTGTTTTTTGTAACTTTTCCTTTCATAACAAGGTCATCTAATTTTTGATTTAAATTTTCAAGTGAAATACTTTTTCCTTTTGCTCTTGGTTTTAATCTAACTTTTTTAGGGTCTAATCTTCCAATTGAAGCGAATTTTCCTTTATTTGCTCCTGCTCTTCCTCTCCCACCTCGGCATCCTCCACCTCTATTATTCTTTGTGTCTCCTTGGCCGTGTGTTCTCTCGCCTCTAACTTTATTTTTTTTCCTTCTTTTTCTTTCAGTCATAATAATCCCTTATATCATTTTTTTTATTAATTCATTAATATTATCTTTTCTATTTCCTAATGCTCCGCCTAAAGTAAATGGTTTTTTTATTCCTTTTCTATCAAACCCTTTTCTTGGTGGACTTAATCTAAATTGATTTTTTAAATTAACTTCTTTCATTTTTTTTCCAGATAAAAACCCATCTATTGCATTTTGTATTTCTAATTTTCCTTCTATGGCTTTTCCTCTTTTTGTGATAACTTCTTTTATCATGTCTTCACTAATTGTTCCAAATGTTGCGTGATTTTCAACTACTTTTAACATTTTTAAAGATTTTTTATCTTCTGGCCAAATGCTCATACTATTCACTGTATGTAAATTAAGCATGCTTAACGTCTTTTTTATTTTTGGCGAAATACTTATTTGTCCTCTAATTCTTATTATTGCATACATTTAGATTACCTCATTTGCTAAACTTTTTCTCAATATCCTTAGTGTTTTTTATTTGTCCAGTTTTTGCTAATGCATCAACTGCAGCTCCTACAAAGTTTAATTTGTTTCCTGAATTTCCTTTTGCTTTTCCCCAAATATTTTGAATTCCTGCTAATTCCATTACTCTTTTTATATTTTGTCCAACAGTTAACCCAGTTCCTTTTGGTGCTGGCATTAATGTTACTATTACACTTCCTGACTTTCCAGTTACTTTAAATGGGATAGAATGTTTGTCTGTTGTTGGTTGTTCTTCCCAAGATCCAGATCCTCTATAAACTTTTTTTAAATTTAATCTTGCTTGTCTTTTTGCTTTTACTATTGCTGGAAATCTATCAACATCTTTACCAATGCCAATTCCAACATAACCATCTTTATTTCCAGTTAATACTGTTACTCTAAAACTATATTTTCTTCCTGCTCTAACAACTCTTGTTGTTTTTGCAGTATCAACTACTTCATCTTCTAATTTTAATAATGAATCCACTATTTCAGGTTCTCTTATGGAATATGATTTTTCAAATATTTCATCCATTGAAGTTATTTGTCCCAATTGAACTTTTTTTCCTAATTCTGTTTTAGGAATCCAATTTGTAAGCATTTTTTCTTTTTCAATCAATTCTTTCTCAATTTTTTCTGCAATACTTTCAGGATCATTTCGTTTCCTTTTCTTTTTTACTTCGAATGGCCTTTTATTCATAATTTCACCTTTAATATTTCAGCTTTCGTTTTTTCGAAATTCACAGTTATTTTTTCACTCATTTGTTTTTTAGTATAATTTGAAAATTTGTCTAAATGTGTTTTTGCATAATCTTCTAATATTTTTCCATTTATTCTATCTTCTTTTGGTAATGCTTCTATTGAATGAGGGATATTAATTCCTGCATCTAATAATCCTTTTAAACAAGCAAACATTGTTCCACCATGACTTGCTTTTCTTCTTCCAATATCAAGTATAGCTTCTTTTTCACTCATTCTTTTTCCTAATAATAATCCTGTTAAATATGCTGATGGTGTATTATTTGTTCCATAAAATCCAAGTGCATCTAATTCTTTTGAATTTGCTTGTGCAAGAGTTTCGTCTCCTTTTGGATTATATTTTATTGCTTGTGCAATAATTTTTGTATTTGTTTTTCTTATAACAATTCTAACTTTTTTAGATTTTACTAATGCTAATCTTTTAGAATAATCGGTTTCCCCGCTTTTTCTTCTTTTAAATTTTGTTTCAAAAGTTTTGTCTTTCATTGTTTTCCACCTTCAACATAGTCTTTTAAGTATTTTTTTCCTTTGAAAAACCCACCTTTTATTTTCTTATATAAATTTGAATAGCCTTTTTCTTCAACAGCTTTTGGATTATCCTTTTTTAATTCTAATAATGTTCTTCTTTGTGCGCGTACTTTGTTCATCCATGTTTTCTTTTTTTCAATTCTTGTTTTTTTAGTTCCTTTTCTTTTTCCTTGTCCTCTTTTTCGTCCTTTTTTTCTTTGTTCTTTAGCTTTTCTTACTCTGCCTTTACTTTGTTCGTTTGTTTGTCTTTTTTTAATTATTCTTTCTGCGATTAATCCTCTAATATCATCTTTTGTCATTGCTTCGCTAACTTTCTTTTCTTGTTTTGGATCAATATGGATTTTTCCAACTCCAACTTTAAGTATTATTGCTGCTAATTCTTTTGCTTTTTTTAGTTCCATTTTATTCACCTAATTTAATATCCAAATTCCTTTTTCGTTTGCTTTTTTAACAATTTCATTTCGTTTTCTTTTTCCAACAGTTCTACTAATTCTTATCGCGTTTTCTTTTATATTTATTTTTTCTAAATCATTAACATTTTCAATTCTAATTTCTTTATATCCTGAAGGGTGAATATCTCTTATTTCTTTATTACTTCTATAACCTATTTTTGGTCTAAACCCGTGTTGTAATCCTCGATCTAAATCAATTGATCTTGGTTTTCTCCATTTTTGCCATTTTTTAATACTTTTTTTTCTAATATTTTTTTTACCAAATCTTCCTCTAAAAACTGGGTGATCTTTTTTTTCATCTAATTTTTTCTGATTTTCTTTTGCTTGTGCACTTTTTGTTTTATTTGCTTTTTTTTCTTTTTTAATATAAATTTTTTTAACATTTTTTTTAATTTCAACTTTAGCTTCTTCTTTTTTTGTTACTTTTTTTTCTGTTTCAATTGGTTTTTGTGTTTTAATTTCTTTTGTTGTTTCTTTAACAATTTTATTTTCTTGTTTTAATGGTTTAGTTGTTTCACTTTTTTTTGCAACTGTCTTTTTAATTGTTTTTTTTGCTTCAACCATTTTATTCACGTCCTTTTATTACTTGGAAATTAAAATCTTCTGGGATATCTTGAATATTCCCTTTTTTTACTAAATATATTCCATCTGTAAATCTTCTAATATCTTTTCGTTTTACTTTTGTTGCAAGTATTATGTTTGCTGATGTTTGGCTTACTTCTTCAATATGTTTTCCTGTTATTGTAAGGTCTTGTCCTTTTATTTCAACTTTTGTATTTCCAACTATTTGTGCTTCTCTAGGATGTTTTTCTCCAATAAAATTTTTTATAAAAATTTTGTTTCCTTTTTGTTCAGCTGTCATTGGGAAGTGGGAATATGATATTTTCATTTCATATTTAAATCCAAATTTTAATCCATAAACTATATTTTCAATATGTGCAATTATTGTATTTAATAATGCGCTTGTTTGTTTGTTTGCTGGTTTTCCAATTATTATTATAGAATTCCCATTTTTTTCTATTCTTATTCTGTGGCTCTTGAATTCTTTTTTATATTCTTCGTTATCCGTTTTAACTATAATTTGGTGCTCGTTTGCATCAATTGTTATTCCTTGAGGAACTTTTATTGTTCTTATAATTTCTTCGTCAACCATTTTTTTCACCTAATATATGAATGCTATCAATCTTCCGCCTAACCCTTTTTGTTTTGCTTGTGTATGTGTCATTATTCCTTGTGGTGTTGACACTATTAATAATCCAACATCTCTTGCTGGTAAATATCTTTTTTCATATTTTTCGAAATTATCTTTTTTAACAGCATGTCTTGGTTTTATTCCTTTACAAGTATTAATTTTTCCATTCAATTTAACTTTGTAAGTAATTATGCCTTTATTTTCCATCATTAAATATTCTTGAATATATTCATTTTCTTTTGCTACTCGAAGCAATTCGCCTAAAAATTTTGATGCTGGTTGTAATATGCACTCTTTTTTAGAGGCCAATTCCGCATTCCTTATTTTTGTTAACGCATTTGTTATTGGATCATTCATACTCATTTTAACACCTAATCAAATTTTTTGAAGCCTAGCCTTTCAGCATTTTGCTTAAAGCATCTCCTACACAGTCCTATTTTATATTTACTAATCAATCCTTTTTGTGATCCGCACATTTTACACTTTGGTTTTCTTTTTGCGAATTTTTCAGTAATTTCTTTTTTTGGATTCATAGTAATTCAACTCCGATTTCTTTAACAAAATTCATTGCTTCTTCTTTTGTTACTTTTTGTTTTTTTCCTATTTTTTTATTCTTAATTTTTCTAACTTTTATTCTGTATCCTAGTTTTTTTAATGTTACTAGAACATCAAATCCTAATATTCCTAATTTTGGGTCATATTTTATTCCTGGTAAATCAATATGTTCTTTTATCCCAAATCCAAAATTTCCTTCTTTATCAAAACTTTTTGCTTTGATTTTATTTTCTTTTGCTTTTAAAGCTTCTTTTAAAAATGTCATTGCTTTTTCTCCGCGTAGGGTTATTTTTAATCCTAGTGGCACTCCTGGTCTTACTCCCCAATCTGGGATTCTTTTTATTCCGTGTGTTTTAATGGGTTTTCTTCCAGTTATTAATTTCATTACTTGTTCTCCGCGTTTCATTTTTTCAACGTCAGATCCAACGCCCATGTTGATCACAATTTTTTCTAATAATATTTTCTGCATTTAACACACCTTTATATTTGAATTTCTTCTTTTCCTTCTCCAATTACAATAATATTTTTTGCTATTGTTTCAAAAATTATTCCGTCTTGTTCAAGTTTTACTAATTTTTCTCTTTTTATAGTTGAACTTATTATTTCTTTTATTATTCCTTTTTCAGAACAATGCGAACCTTTTGTTATGTATACTATAGCTTTTTCTTTTAATTTTAATACTTTTATAATTTTTCCTTCTGGTAAGTTTATTTTTATTGAATCTCCAATTTTTGCTTCATTATTAATAAAAGTTCTTCCATCATTTGTAGTTATTTGTACTTTTTTTCCTAATGCATTTTTATGTTCTACTTTGCATATTTTTTCTTTTAATTCTTCTTTTAAATCTTTTAATATTAATCTTCCTTTGTTATCTAATATTACCATATAATATAATTTTTGTTTTTCTATTGTGATTGTGTCAAATAATCCTATGCCTAATCTATAATCTTTTTTTATTTTTCCATCAATTTTGACTGTGTTGCTTAATAAAATATTTTTTGCTTCTTTTATTGTGCTTGCAATTTTAATATAATCTCGTAAAATAATTCCTAATGGGATTGAATTTTTAGCATTGTGTGGTCCTGCTCTTGTTTTTACTACCCAAACTTTTTCTTTTCTATTAACCTTAATTGTTTTTGGTGCATTTAATGCTTTTAATTTCTTATTTTGTCCTTTTTTACTCATTTTTTCACACTCTTATATTTTTTTAATCTTTTTTTATCGCTTGTGTCTAATTCTCTAACACTTATTTTTGATGGGTCTATTGCAGCTTCAAATTCTGTTCCATCACTTTTTTTATTAACTATTTTTTCAATAAAAATTTTTCCTTTTTTTCTATTTAAATTTATTATTTTTCCTTCTTTTCCCTTAAATTTTCCTCTAACAATTTTAACAATATCGTTTTTTCTTAATGGGATGCTTCTTGTTCCAAGTTCTTTTCTTAATCTTTCACTTAAATGGCCTGCTAGGCTTTTTGCTTTAATGTGCATTGGTGCAGTAATTGCATCTTTTCTTGTTTTTCTTGGTTTGCTTGATGTCATTTTATCCCTCTTATATTACAACTGATGCCATTCCGGCTATTTTTGGATATCTTTCTCCAACTTCTTTTGCAACGCAACCTTTGATTTCTGATGCTTTTGGTAATCCATCTGCGTCAACTAATACAACTGCGTTGTCTTCAAATTTAACTCGCATTCCATTTGACCTTCTGTATGCTTGTTTTGTTCTAACTATTACTGCTTTTTCTATTTTTCCTCTCATTTCAGGTTTACCTTTTCTTATAACTACATTTACCATTGAACCAATTCCAGCTTTAGGATTAGCTCTTTTCTTATTATGGTATTTAAATACTGATATAATATAAACTTCTTTTGCTCCGCTATTATCCGTGCAAGTAGCATAACTCTTCAAAGTCAAAGCTTTGTTATTTTTTATACTTATTGCTCTCATTTTTTTTCACCATTTAATATTTCTAATAATATAAAATTTTTGGTTTTACTAATTTTTCTTGTTTCGCCTATTCTAACTTTATCTCCTTCTTTAACAATCATTCCTTCTGGAACATGTGCTTTTATTTTTGAAAATACTTTTTTGTATCTTTCATATTTTGAAATATAATGTGTTATTTCTCTTTTAACAGTAATTGTTTTGCTTGCTTTTGCTGATGTTACAATTCCTTCGAATACATTTCCTCTTACTGAGTATTCTTTCTTTTTTAATACTGGTTTTTGTTGTATTGTAACAACTTTTTCTGTTTTATTTTTTTTCTCAACCATAAATTTCACCTATTTAATTCTGTTCTCGGGTTTTTTTAAAATCATTTTTCCATCAACAATAATTTTTTCGTTTAAATCAAATTCAAAAATACATTCTTTTTTTGGAATTATTTTTTTATTCTCCAAAATAAATGTGTTTTTTGTTTCATCAATTATTTTTCCATTGATTCCGATTTTTTTTGGGTCTGAGCTTTCAACAACTTTAACATTCAACCCAATTAATTCATGGTATAAAATGTTTTCTTTGTTAATCTCATAATTTTTCCCGTTTATCATTTTTCCCCCTACATTTCAATTAAACTTTCATTATATCCTTTCATAATCAAAAACTTTTTTACTTTTTCTTTGTGATCTCCTTGTAATTCTATAATATTTTCTTTTACTGTTCCTCCACAAGCAAACTTGTGTTTCATTTCTTTTCCCAATTCTTTTACTAATATTTTTTCATTAATTCCACTTATTATTGTTAATAATTTTTTAAATCTAATTTTTTTTACACTTATTCTTATTTGTTGTTGTCCTTTTGTTATATTTGTTATATCAAATAAATCTTTAGGTAATCCGCTGATTTTATCTATTTCTTGCATTGCTTGCCCCCTTTTCGTTTATCTCGGTAAATAATCTTGCAATATCTTTTCTAATTTTTTTTATTTTCCCCGGATTTTCACTTTTTGTTCCTGATGAAATTGTTGCTCTTTCTTTTGCTAATTCTTGTTTTAATTCAATTACTTTTTGTTGTAATTCTTGGGCTGTTAAATTATTTAATTCTTTTTTCTTTAATCTCATAATCATCACTTTTTAATTTTATTTTCTTCATTATGTTTTTCTTTTTTTGTTTTTTCGTTGTTTTCTTTAACTTCTTCTTTGATGTTTTCTTTTTTTGTTATTGGTTTTTTTTCACTTGTTTCTTCAACTTTTACTTCTTTTATTTCAGCTTTCTTTTTTTCTTGTATTTTTTCAGTGTCTTTTTTTGCTTCATCTTTTGTTTTTTCTTCAGTATTTTCTTTTTTTGTTTCTTCTTCTTTTTGTTCTTTTGCTTCTGCTTTTACTTTATTAATATTTGCTATAACTTTATTAACATCAATTTTATCTGGGAATATTACATCTGGGTGTATTATATTTAATTTTATCCCGATTGCACCAATTTTTGGATTTGCTGATGCTTTTGCTCTATCAACAAGTTTTGCTTGTTCGCCAATTTTTTTCATGTACCCTATTGCAATTATTTGCTTTCTTTTTCTAGCACCTTTTGCTCCTAATGCTCCTTTGAATACTAATTCTACTCCTTGTGCTCCTGAATCCATTATGTCTTTAACTACTCTAAATGAAACACTTCTCCATGAAAATCCTTTGTTTAACATTGAAGCCATTTTTTCAACAATAATTTTTGCATTTAAATTTGGTTTTTTAACTTCTTGTATTTCTATTTGCGGATTATCAATATTATATTTTGTTGCTATAACTTCAGTTAACATTTTTATTGTTGAACCGCTTTTTCCAATTGCTAATCCTGGTTTTGCAACATGTAATACTATTCTTGTTACTAATGGTGTTTTTATTATTTCTAAATGACTAAATCCTGCTCTATCTAATTTTTTAGTTAAATAATTTTCTAATTCCATTCTATTGTAATTTTTTTTAATAAATGTTCGTTCAATCATTTTTTCACCTTTTATGCTTTTACTTCAGAAACAATAATTTCTATGTGTGTTGCATTTATTCTCCTTGTTTTTCCGCCTATTTTTCCTTTGCTTTGATGACTATATCTTGTAATTCCTTTGGATGCAAAAGCATTTATTATATTTAATTTTTCTGCATCAAGTCCTTTATTATCCGCATTATTTTTTGCTAATTCTAATAAATCTAAAAAAATATTAATTGTTTTTTCAGGATATCTTCCTGATTTAACCCCTTTTTTAGCATCTCCTTTTCTATGTGCAACATTACTATTGTATCTTTTTAATGGTAAATATTCTTCGT
The DNA here is from genome assembly GCA_028702895.1 of Candidatus Iainarchaeum sp. Lineage (GTDB taxonomy): Archaea > Iainarchaeota > Iainarchaeia > Iainarchaeales > JAAZKV01 > JABIDZ01. The sequence goes on from JAQVNZ010000002.1 coordinate 44,406, forward strand.
GGTTTTCTATTCTTTTTAACCATGCAATCATTTTGTTTACATATAATCCATTTATTTGATTACAAATTTCTGTAGAATATTTAAGTGATATGTTCGCGTTTGTTATTATCGCTCTTGCAGTTTTGCTTTCCTTTCCTACTTCTGCTTGATAATTTTTTTTAGCCATATTTATTCACTTTATCCTCTTGCTGTTATTGCAGTTGAGCTCTTTGTTGCTCCGATTCCTGCTTTACCGTGTTGTAATCTTTTTCTTGTAAAAACAAATTCTCCTAAATAATGTCCTAACATTTGTTCTGTTATATCTAATAATTCAAAACTATTTCCTCTATAAACTGCAAATCTTACTCCAACCATTTCTGGGATTACTATTAAATCTCTACTATGAGTTCTAATTGGTTTTGCTTTTTCATTACTCTTCGCTTTTACTATTTTTTTGATTATGTGTTTATCAAATCCTTTTTTTAAACTTCTTCTAGATCTTGAATCACATAATTCTGCGAATTCAGTAATTGGCATTTTGCTCAATTCTTCCATTGTTTTTCCTTTAAAAGTAAATTCTTTTTTAGCCATAATTACACCCAGTTAGTTTTTCTTTCTCCTTCCAGTTCTTCTTGAAGCAATTGCTCCAACTTTTCTTCCAACAGGCGCATTTCTTGCAGTACTCTTAGATTTTCCAGGGTGATGTTGTGCTCCACCAAATGGATGATCTACAGCATTCATTGCAACTCCGCGAACACTTGGCCAAAAAATCTTTTTAGCTTTCATTGCGAAATATTTTGTTCCTGCTTTAATAAATGGTTTTTCTTGTTTTCCTCCACAAGAAACATTTCCTATTGTTGCTCTAACGCTTAATGGTAATGTTAGCATTTTTCCTGATGCTAATTTTAATGTAACTCCTTTTTTATCTTTTGAAATTATTAGGGAATATGTTCCTGAACTTTTTGAAATTGTTCCGCCATCTCCTAAAATTCTTTCAATATTAAAAACTGGGCATCCTTCAGGTAATTCGCCGATTGGTATAACATTTCCTAATTCTATTTTTGCACCTGGTCCTTGTTCTATTTTTTGTCCGATAAATGCTCCTTCTACTGCGATTATTTGTTCTTGTTTTCCATTATTAAATTCTACTGTTTGTATTATTGCATTTCTTCCAGTGTCTTTTATAAAATCAATTATTTGGCCTTTTAATAATTCTTCAGTTTGTAAAATGTATTTAGATTCTATTCCTTTTAATTTTGCTTTGAACGTGTTTGTTCCTCTTCCTCTTCTTTGACTGTATAATCTTTTTCCCATTTTAATCAACCGTTAAATATTATTTATAATACTCCTAATTTTGTTGCTAGGTCTTGTGCCTTAAATTCTTTTTTTAATTTTATTACTGCTTTTTTTCTTCCTTTCATATCTCTTACAATATTTATTTTTTCTATTTTTATTGAATATGCTTTTTCAATTATTTTTTTAACGTCTTTTTTTGTTGCTTTATCTGCAACTATAAATGTAAGCTTGTTTTCTGTATCAATCATATTAACTGCTTTTTCTGTTACTAATGGATATAATACTACATCTAAATCTTCTAAACTTAAATTATTTTTAACTGGTTGTTTAACTTTCAAGTTTTCTTTAATGATTTTTTCTTCAATTACTTCTTTTTTGTTTTCTTCTTGTTTTTTTTGTCTTTTTTCTTGTTCGTTTAATTTAACCATTATTTTTCACCGATTTATTTTTTAACTTTTTTTTGAACTTTTGGTTCTTCTTTTTTTATTGTTGGCTTTTCTTTTTTTGTTATTGGTTTTTCTTCTTTAATTGGTTTTTTTTCAACAATCTCTTTTTTATTTTCTTTTTTTATTAAAGCTTCAATTGCACTTCTTGTCCAAACAACTAATCTGCCTGCTTCTGCTCCAGGTGCTAATAATTCAACATTTAATGATGTTACTGTTACTGAATCTACTCCTGGTAAATTCCTTGCAGCTTTTAAAACTGGTTTGTTTGAACCTGTTATAATTAAAACACTTTTTTTAACTTTTTTTGTTCTTCCTCGAGCTTTTCCTTTTCCAGCTCTTTTTCTAATTTTTGATTTTGCGTTTCTTAAATCATTTCCAATTTTTAATTTTTCTAATATTTCTGTTAATTCTTTTGTTTTCTTAGTATTCTCAAAAGCATCTTCAATTACTATTGGTAAATCATTTTCAACAATAAATCTTTTTTCTACTAATTCTTTCATTGCAGTTGTTGCAATTGCACTTTCTAATGCAAGTTTTCTTTCTTTTTTATTAATTTTTTCTTGTATAACTTTCCATGCTTTTGGAGCATTTGGTGTTCGTCCGCCAACAGACTGCGCTACTCTTCCAACTCTACCTGATAATAATACTTGCCTATTTTTTGTTCTAGGTAATCTTGCTTTATTTGTGTTAATTGTTCTTTTTGGTGTTGGTAAGCCTCTTGTACCAATATATATTGCGGTTGTTTTAAATCCAGCTCTTTGATCTGCACCTTTTGGTTGTATTTTTGCAGTTTGCATTGCAATTACTGATCTTTTTATTAAAACTGGTTTGTATTCAGTTTCAAAAACTTTTGGTAATTCAATACTGCTTTTACTTGTACCATCCAAATCAAATACTTTTGTTTTCATAATAATCAAATTTCCTAAAATCATTTTACTAAAATTCTTTCAACAGTGTCAAGTTTTAATCCCGATTTTTTTTCTGGTCTTTGACTTTTTCTTATTGAAATACATCTTTTACTTACGCCAGGTATTGATCCTGCAATAATAATATATTTTCCTTTAATAGTTCCATATCTTGTATAACCACTTTTTCCATTAACATCTTTTATTTCATCAGAAATTTTTAAAATTCTTTTATTATATTCAGTTCTATTGTGGTATCCCATTTGTCCTGCTCTTGCTACAGTGAACATTACTGTGCTAGGATTCCATGGACTAATACTTCCAACAATTCTTCTTTTCTTTGCTTTTGGTCTTTGTTGTTTAATACCAAATCTTTTTATTACTCCTTGAAAACCTTTTCCTTTTGTAACTGCTCTAATGTCTAAAAAATCTTTTTCTTTAAAAACTTCTTCAATATTTATTTCTTTTCCAAGAACATCTTTAGCATAATTTAATTGTTCTTCTTTTTTGCCACCAATATTAATTTCAACTATATCTGGTTTCTTTTTTAATTCAATTGAGTTTGGTTGTGTATTAACTAAAAGTGTAAAGTATTCTATTTGTTCCATTTGTTGTTGGAAATCCTGGATAGAAAATTTTTTCTCTTCTTCTTTCTTAACTTTTTTTGAAACAGGTTTTTTAAAATTAGGTATTTTTCTATCTAATTCTTTATCAAATTTCTCGCTTAAAACATCATTTAATACTTCAAAACCAATTTCTGCTTTAATATAGGCTCTAATCCCTAAAACTTTTATTGGGGGACATTCAACGATTGTTGCAGGCATATAAACTGTTTGGCCAAAAGTTGGACTTCCTTTATGCGTGTTCTTTCCAACAACTTGTGTCATTCCTGCTTTGTAACAAATAAAACTAAGTGCTTTTGCTTCATTTCCGCTAGCTTTCATGCTAGGAGTTTGTTTTTTTGCACGAACTCTAGGGTAAAAGGCCATTGATCCTTTTCTTGATGCGTTATATTTTGCCATTTAATTCACTTTATATAATTTTTATTTTTTATGATTTTTGTACGTACCAAAATGAAATTCGATCAAACTTTTGTTTGATATGGTATTTACTTTCGCGTACCAGCGAGAGCAGTGTACTCAATATTTTGTTTTTTAACAAAACATTATTTATAATTATTTTTTCCAAAGAAACCTTTATAAATCAAACTATATTGTTGTTTATTTTTGTTTCACTGTTTATTTTTATTTTGTTGTTTGTTTTATTCTTTCTTTATTGTATTTTTTTGAGTTTCTTTTTCCATCCAAATTTCCCTATCAGGGTCTGCCGTTTTTGTTGATTCTGTTACTATTACTATTATTGCAACTAATATTAGTGCTAAAAAAATTATTCCTATTAATGATGGGTTAATTCCAAACGCGAATAAGCCCATTAAATTATTTTTTGATTCGTCTAAATAAATTGTTTTTTCTAATCCTTCAAAAACAAATTGAATACTTCCTTTAATTGGTTTGTTTAATTCTACTATTATTTCAGTAAAACTTTCGCCTGTTGGTATAGTAATAATTTTGTCGTTGATTATTTGATTTTCTAAATTTGTTTTTAATACTCCTGTGAAAATCTTGTTTGTTGGATTATTAAAATTAATTCTAATTATTTTGTTATTTTGGTCAACAATTATTGTTGATTCCATATTAATACTAGTAACAATTCCCGTTACGGTATTATTTACTTGAACCATTTTTGAACTAACGTCACAACCCTCAATCATGGGTCTAAAAGTAATATTTGTTGTTTTTTGGTTTGTTCCTATTGTTAATTTATTTGATATTGATGCGTTGCTAGGTAATACAATCATGCTTTGTGATAATTGAGCATTTCCTTCAAGGTAAATAGTTGCTTTTTGTCCAGTGTTGTTTGTTATAGTATAATCCATGGTTCCTGCGTTTTGTATTTGAATATTTGAAGGAACATTAATTGTTAATCCGTTACAATTAGAAAAACCTGTGTTATTAATCCCATTTGTGCTAGTGTCATTTATTGTAACAAAAAACGTTTTATCGCCTATGTTAGAATAAGAACAAGTTTTTCCATCACTAAATTTCCCTTGTACTCTTAGTACTTGTTCATAACTTTTTGTGCTAAAGGCGTTATTTGCTATTAATTCTAAATAAATGTTTGCGCCATTTCCTGGGAAAGCGTATTGTTCAATATAAAATGGTTTTATGTTTAATCCTGAGTCAATTATTTCTACCTTTGTTATTTCAAATCTTTTAGTACTTTTATTTTCTAAATAAAATATTTCTTTTGTTGAAGTATTTTCGTTTATTTCAATATTTCTTGTACTAATTCTTATATCATTACATTCTGAACTAGAATCTTGATAATCGTTAGATTGGCCGGTTTCTCTTACTGTCGTTTGAAAGGTTTGTCTTCCTATTTGTGTTTCGCTACAATTAGTTTCGCCTAATTTTCCTGATATTGCAAATGTTCCGCTAATTGTTTGATTGGTTGATACGCTTGCGGCTCTTAATGTAACATTAACATTTTGATTAGAGTATTTTCCAATATAATTAGAATAATCAGCACTTCCTGATGCGATTAGTGAATTCGTAAAATATATTCTTAAATTATTTAATTCGAAATTTTTCCCAGTATTATTTTCTATTCTAAATGTTTTTGTTGTGTCTCGCCCCTCATCTATAGTAAAATCATCTACTATTAATTTTATTCCAGAACAAGAATTATCTTCTACATCAATATACGCTTCTCTTAATTCTAATTCGTTTGATCCTTCTAAAATTATTCCTTCTATCTTGTATCTATTATAGTTTGAATTAACACTAAATTCATTATACCATGTAAAAGAATAATCATCTTGGGTCAAAGTTGCACTTTTTGTAGAAGTGGTTCTAAATAGAGTCCAATCATTAGTGTTCTCATTCCACCTATATATTTTTGTTTTAGCACTAATGTTGCTTGCACAATTTCCTGATGAACTATTTATTTTAAAAGAAATTTTTAAATCAATTGAGTCATTATTTTCTGCTAAAAGAGTTTCTAAATAATCGCCATCTCCGGCTACTCTTAATCCTAAATTAATATTACTCAAATTTATTGAGCAAGCACTAACCATGCTAGTTAATGCGATTAAAAAAAATACTATTCCTATAAATTTAATTTTTGTATTCATACATATGCTTGTTTAACAAACATTTATAAACGCTTTTCTTTTATTAACTGGAACAAGTTATGTGTGATTTTTTATTTTTTTGTTAAAATGGGTATTTTTCAGGATTATGCTTAATTAAATCCGTTTTGCAAAAAGTTTATCTTTAAGAAATAATCTTTTTCTTTATTTTTTTGGTTGATTTTTTTATGAAATGTGTTTTATTATTATTTAAAATTAGATATAACATTGTGGTTACATTAAGTTGTATAATTAATAAATATCCTGCAATTAAATAAAGTGGCGTCATTAACAAATTATAAGTTGGATCAAACATTAAATTTAATCCAAGCGTTTCTGCTTGTTCTATTGCTGGGGGAGTAATTGCTGTTAATGTAGAATATGCTGTCAAAGGCATTGTAAAAATAAGTGTAATAACATAAATTATTGTAAAAAAAACTACTTGAATAACTATAATGTTTAGAATGTTATTTTTTGTAATATTCCAAGATTCGTTTAGCGCTTTTTTTATTTCACCAGTTTGCACTATGGAAATTTGTGATAAACTTAATCTGATTAATTGATAAGAAATTATTGCAAAATAAAGTAATCCCATTAGAAACCCGATTAAAATTAATATGCTTCCAAGTGCTAGGTTTGTTAGAATAGTAAATATTCCAATTGATAATACAGCTATTGAAATTATTCCTATTAATAAAAATTTTATTTTAAATAAAGATAGGCTTGCTGTTAAAAATATTATTAATGGCATTAACAAGAATTTAATATATTGTATTAAATCTAATTTTTTAGTTTTAATTTTTTTTGTATTTAATATTTCTTGTGTTATTTTATATTCAAAAAAAACTATAATTAAACTAATTGGCATAGAAATAATGATTATTAATAAAACAAAATTTACTATTGTTTGAATAAAATCAATTGGTTGGTTTTCTATTATGCTTGTGGAAAAATAATTAATTAAACCCAAATATCCTAAAAAGAAAATTAGGTAGATTATAGTTATTATTATTAAATATTTTTTTAATTTTTTGATTTTTAAAAAATCAATTAAACTAAATTTAAAAATTTCATTAATGCTTTTGCCTAAATCCATACTATATTATTGTCTTTTAAGTATTTAAATAATTAAGTATTCTAATAAATTAAATTTTTTTGCGAATAAAGATTTTTATTTTAAAAAAAGAAAAAGTGAAGCTTTCGCTTCACAATTTATTAATTATTTGTATGCTTCAGCTACTAAAGTTATAAAGAACACGTATATTACGAATCCTAATACTGCTGAAACGATATAGAATATTGCTCCTGCTCCTAAAAGTGCTCCTAGCATATTCATTAATTGTGCAGGGTCTACCATTAATGTTGGTAACAATGCTGCTCCAAATATTGCTATTAGTATTCCTGAAACAAGTCCTGATATTATCATTGAGATAATTGCGGCTACTATTACTGCAATTATGAAATCAGGTTTCATTGCTTTTTTTACTAGTTCTGGAACATTAATTGCTGCTACTATACTTTTAGTTTTTGCTAGAGTTAATACTCCTGAAACCATTATGAACATGAATACTATCATCCAAACAAAAGCCAAAATTGGGCCTATGATAGGAATGAATGCTAGAATTGTTGCAACTATTGTGAATAGTATTCCGTGAATAAATAATGTTACTATTGCTTTTAAACTATCAACAACTAATTCCCCAAAATTTTCAAATTTTGGTAATTTTTTGTCACCTTTCATAGTTTTGCTAGCAAGTTTCAATATGTATCCTGGAATTGTTAATATGTTAACAAGCGGTATTATCATTAAAATCATACCTATTGCTAGTGTTTTCATATCTCCAAATGGTTTTTTTATTGCTGTTTGTAAATCCATTTTATTACCTCCTTTGCCTTTTACTTTATTATATCATGCAAAAACCCATATTTAAAGGTTCTTGTTTGTCAACCTTTACAATTAATAATTGGTTTTAGTTTTTTTAATATTTTAATACTTTTTTCTTGGGCCTTCATAACTTCATCTATTTTTTTGTAAGCAAAAGGACTCTCATCAATAGTTTTGTTTTCAATTGTTGCAGTAATTCCGCGCATAGTTTTTTGGAATTCTGTTAAATTAATAGTTTCTTTAGCTTGTCTTTTAGACATGCTTCTTCCTGCTCCGTGGCTCGATGATTCTAAAAAATCTTTATTTCCTTTTCCAATTACTAAATAACAACCATCTCGCATATTTGCGGGAATAACTCCTTTTTCTCCTTTTTTACTAGGGGTAGCTCCTTTTCGATGAATAAATTTATTTGTTTTTCCAATTCTTTCTGCGTGATTATGATTTTTATTAGTCCAAATATTCCATTTTAATTTTTCATTTAAAATCAATTCAATAATATTTAAAACATTTTTTGTCATTTCTATTCTATTAAGTAAAGCAAATTCTAAACAAAAATCTAAAATATTTAAATATTCTTTTCCTAGAATGCTATTTGTTTTTATTGCAAAAGTTCTCTCTGCATTTCCTGTTGCATTTTGTAATTCCATAGCCTTTTTCATATAATGTCCTGCAATACGATGGCCTACATGTCTTGATCCGCTATGAATTATTAACCAAACCTCGTCTTTATAATAATCTATTTCAATAAAATGATTTCCGTGTCCTAGTGTTCCTAAATTACTTAAAGCTTTTCGTTTTAACCATTTTAATAATTCTTTATCATGTTCTTTTTTTTCTAATTTTTTTAATAATTCTAAAAAATCTTTTTTTGTTTCTTTGCTTACTTTATGTTCTGCGTTTAATTTGCCTAATCCCATAGGGATATTTGAATTAATTTCATCAAATATTTTTTTCCTGTTTTTTTTAATTTTTTCTAAAATATTTTTTCCACTAATCTTTGTAGCAGTTACACCACAACCAATATCATATCCTACCCAAGAAGGTACAACAAAATCTTTTGTTATTAGAACTGCGCCAATAGGGGCCACGTAACCAAAATGTGCATCAGGCATTAATGCGCCATCTATTACAAATTCTTCTTTTAAACAATCCGTGAATTGTTTTAAAGTAGGCTCGTCAATATTTTTTGCGAAAATTTTATTCATCATAAATTATTTGGGTTAAATAATGTTTAAAATAGTGTTTAAATATTTTATTTTAAATTACTATTTGAATTTGGCATATTTCTTAAATTACTATTTGGTTTTGGTATATTTTTTAAATTATTAGTTAGTTTTTTAGGTTTGGTTTTTTTAGTTAGGTGATATTTATTTGGATTTTTTTCCCAACATCAATTCCTTTTGGTATATCTAGTTTTGCTTCAATAAACCATTTTGTGTATTGATTGCCAATTGTGAACATTTTTAGAGTATTTGCTATTCCACTCATTGGTCCTTCCATTTTACTTTGTGTGTTTTGGTTTGGCACATTTATTTTAAAATCATAATTATATTCTTGTATTCCATATTCTTTTTCACCATCTATTTGTTGTGTGAATTCAAATGCTCTAGTAGTTGTTTTACTAGTTCCTATTCCGCCAATACTAGTACTGGTTTTTCTTCCGCTTATTGGTTGCATTCCAAACACGCCTATTCCGCCAATATTAGCATTTTGTGTTGTTTGTTCTGCAAATATTGTTAGAAATATTCCCTTTGCGTTAGCTGGTTTTTTTAATTTCATTTTAAGATTTCCTTCTATTACTTCTCCTTGTGTAAAATTAAATTTGTTTAAATTTAATTCTATTTTTCCTTTTTCAAATAAACCAAATACCATTTTTGTGCAACTCCTTTAACTAATTTATAGATTAGTGTTGTTTTGGGGTATTTAAACTTTTTTAAAAATAGTTATGTATACACTTTTGTGTTTTGTTAAGATGAATTATTTTATTAGAATTAATTTTAAAAGAATTATTTCTTTATGCTTTTATTTCTATTTCAAGGTGTACTTCTTCTGGTATTTCTACTCGCATAACTCTTTTTAGTGTTCTTTCGTCAGCTTGGATGTCAAGTAATCTTTTATGAATTCTTAATTGCCATCTCTCGTATGTTTCTGTTCCACCACCACAAGGACTTTTTCTTGTTGGTATAATTAGTTTTTTTGTAGGTAATGCTATTTTTCCTGAGTGTTTTGCTCCAGTTCGTTCTGTAACATCTAGTATTTTATTGCATATTTCTTCTAGTTTTTTATAATCTGTACTTGATAATTTTATTCTTGCTGTTTGCATTTGTTTCACCTACTTTTTTATATTAAATATAAAATTGATGTGAAGAATAGCCCTCACACCAAATCAATTTTCATTTATTCTTTTTTTTCTACTTCCAAAATTATTCCTGCTGCTACGGTTTGACCCATATCTCTTATTGCGAATCTTCCTAATTGTGGAAATTCAGAGAATTTTTCAGCACAAACTGGTTTTACTGGAACAATTTTTACTATTGCAGCATCTCCTGTTTTTAAGAATTTTGGATTTACTTCTGCTACTGCTCCTGTTTTTGGATCCAATCTTTTTTGGATTTCAGTTAATGTCATTGACATTTGTGCAGTGTGTAAGTGGAATACTGGAGTGTATCCTACTGGTATTGCTGTTGGATGATTTAATACAACAATTTGTGCAGTAAATGATTTTACTACTGTTGGTTTATTTGTTACTGGTCCAATTACATCTCCTCTTGCAATATCTTGTGTTCCGATTCCTCTTATAGAGAATCCAATATTGTTTCCAGGTCTAGCTTCAGATAATTTTTCGTGGTGTTCTTCAATATCTTTTACTTCTCCTTCTTTTCCAGAAGGCATTACCACTACTTTTGTACCTGATTTTAAGATTCCTGTTTCAACTCTTCCAACTGGAATTGCTCCAACACCTTTTATATTGTAAACATCTTGAACTGGTATTCTTAATGGTTTATCAATTGGTGATGGTGGTGCGATTAAATCGTCCAAAGTTTCTAATAATGTTTTTGGAGCATATTTTAAGTTATCAGTTTTATTAACAACATTATCTCCTTTCCATGATGAGATTGGTACAACTTTTATATTATCTGGTTTGTATCCAACTCCTAATAACATTTTTGTCATTTGATCAGCAACTTCTTTGAATTTTGCTTCTTCATAATTTACTTCGTCCATTTTGTTAACGGCTACTACTACTTGTCTAATACCCATTACTTGTGCTAGGAAGGCGTGTTCTTTTGTTTGAGGTTGTGGTCCTTCTTTACATGCAACTACTAATACAGCAGCGTCTGCTTGTGAAGTTCCTGTTATCATGTTTTTTACGAAGTCCCTGTGTCCAGGTGCATCAATAATTGTAAACATATGTTTTTTTGCTTCGAATTTTTTGTAAGAAACATCTATTGTTACTCCTCTTTCTCTTTCTTCTTTAAGGTTGTCCATCGCGTATGCGAAAGCAAATGTTCCTTTACCTTTTTCTTTTGCAATTTCTTCTAGTTTTCTATATTCTTGTTCGCTTAAAGCCCCACCATCATATAATAATCTACCAACTGAAGTAGATTTACCATGATCAACGTGACCAATGAAAACTATGTTAATTAATTCTTTTCCTGCCATTTTTTACACCTCGTATTTACCTTCCTTTTAAACATAAACCCCATTCTTTTGGGTAACCTTGATTAATTTTCGTTAAAAAAGCTTTATAAAGCTTCTCTTAAATTTCGATTTATTATACTATTTAATTTAGTTAGAATAGTTTTTTAATTCAATCTTGATTTTTGTTTTTAAAAGTAATACTATTTGCGTGATTTATTTTAATTTTTATAAATATTTTATTTAAATTTTTTAAATATCTTATTTAACTTTTTATGCGTGTTTGTTTTAACCAGCGCCTCCGCCTCCTCCACCGCCTCCGCCCCCACCACTACTTCCTCCTCCACTAAATCCACTTGAACCTGATGTGGAATCAGCGTGACTAAATGCACTTGAGAAAGAGTTTCCAATTGAAGCGAAATCTCCTGCTGAAAAAGATGCGTAAGTTCCAACAAAAATTGTGGAGTTAAAAGAATCTTCTTTTGGAAAAACTAGTTTAATTGCTTTTTCAACAGCTTTTCCTTCGCCTATTGCAGCAGCATAAACAAGATATTTTTCCCATAACACAATTGAATGTGGGGGTTTATCTTGTATTTTTGTCATATCCTGTAAGAATCTTTTAAAATTATTCCATTTATGGTAGTGAAGTGTGCCTTTTTTTGTTCGTGAGATTAGTGTTTGAGTAAAAACTATTGGGAAAATTATTGTGCTAAGAATAGCAATTCCAAATCCACCAAAAAAATACAACATTATTATATTAAAAATAATTGAGCCTCCAATGTAATAATATAATCCTTTTGGTTTTTCATCAAAATCCATTTTTTTGTATTCTTTTTTTGCTGTTGTTTTCCAATGTATAAACCATTCTTCTGCAAAAGAGTTGTGGGTTTGTAAAAAAATTTTTATTTTGCTTATTGTTAAACTGTTTGGGGTTTTCTCTTTTTTCTTTTTGATAATATGTTTTTCCCAGAGTGTTTGTGAATCATCTTCTGCTATCCGAATTAATAAATCATAAATGTGTTGTTGGCTTGGTTCTAAAGTTATTGTGTTAATTTTTTCTCTATTTAAATTAATCACAAAATCGTCTTCGTTTTGAGAATTTTTTTCTATGGTTAATAATCCTTTTAATCCAAGATAAAGTATTTCTGCGCCAATAACTTTTGCAGAAGGGGTTTTTGAAAAAAAGTTTAATAATAAATTTACTGTTGTTGGAGAATAATCGTAAGGGATATCTCTTTCGTAAATTGCATAATAATCAATTTTTGGTTCTTTTCCAAATTTATACCAGCATAAAATAAAAAGTATTGCAGGGACTAAAAAAGAAATTAACATTATTATTTCATTTGTACTTGTGAAATAAATTATTGGGAAAAATGTTGTAAATATAAAAATAATTATTATTTTAGACAGTCTTGTAAAAAGAATACTTTTTGATTCTTTATAAACAATCATTGTAATAAAAATCATGGCTATTACAATAAAATAAATAAATATTACAAAATTAAAAATTTTTTGCGGATCATTAAAATTACTATTTGAATTAGGATTTGTTGTTGTGACTGGGTAAGTTGAATTATTTTCTGTACTTGGATAATTTGGATTATTTTCTTCTTTTATTATTCTTTCTAATGCAAACTCATTTTTTTTATTAATAATTAATTGTTCTGCTGGGAATAATAATCTTATTTCAACCCAGCTCTGTGCTGGAATATTAAATGCTTGAAATATTAATTTTTGATTATCAATTAAACCGATTTTTCCATTTATTTCAGGGTGTCCCCAAGAGTATACTTCATTTGTATCATTAACTTTTTTTGGTAATAATATAAATCCAGTTAATTCTTTTACTGATTTTTCCCAACCATTGCCCCACACTTTAAAATAAAATTCGCTTATATCAGAGTATGCTGTTATAGCATTGTTTAATTCATAAGAAATTCTAAAAGTTTTAATTTCATTACTTGCTTTAAAATACCATTTATATTGAATAGAATTATTTTGTTGAATATTATCATAATTTAATTCTTTTTCTCCATCAAAGATTTTAATATTAGAATAATTCCAATATCCTTTGTCTAGGTTACGATAAGCAAAACTAAACTCGCCATTAAAATTAAATGTAACATATTCGTTAACAAAAATAGTCCCAGTTTCTGTAATATCAAATTCAACATTAGCTTTATCAATAGTGTAACTTTTAGAACTAGCAAATGAAATTAGGATAATTAAGAAAATAATTAGAAAAATCTTTTTGTTCATCTAATTAATTTTGTATTAAAGAGTATTTAATATTTTCGAAGAAATTTGGTTTAATATTTTTTGGGTGAATTTATTTTTTTTAAAAAGTTAGTCAATGAAAAATTGCCATGGTTTTACATCTTCTGGCATTCCTTTTCTTTTTCTAATTTCTTTTATTGTTTGTTGTTGTAATTCTGTTGGTAATTTTTCGTAACCGTGATATTCTGCTGTCCAAACAGCTCTTCCTTGTGTTGCGCTTCGCATTGCATTAGAGAATCCAATTAATTCTTTTACTGGTGCTTTGCTAATAATTATTGATGAGTCTCCTTCTGTTCTCATTTCAGTAATTTGTACTCTTCTAGATCCAAGTTCTCTTGATGCTGATCCCATTTGATTTTCAGGCACGCTTAAAGTTAGTAATTGTTTTGGTTCAAATAATTCTACTCCGCCTTGTAACATGCATGCATAAACTCCTCTTGTAATAGCAGGTATTATTTGTGCAGGTCCACGATGTATTGAATCCTCGTGTAATGTTGCGTCTATTAATTCAAACATTACTCCTTGACATCTTTCTTTTGCTAAAGGTCCATCATTCATTGCGTCAATAAATGATTGTACTAATAATTCTCTTATTTCGTTTAATGCTACAATTCCTCTTGTTCTATCTACTAAAACATTTGATCCACTAACTGCCCATATTTTTCTCGCAGTATCAGTGTCAAACCCAAGTGCTTTTAATTTATCAACACTTTCAGCGTGTTTTGGTTTAATTTTTCCATTTAAATTTGTTTCTAATAATTTTTCAAAAATTTCTCCTGTTATTGGAGTTACTTTTATTTTAAATTTGTTATGTTTATTTGGACTCTTTGCTTCAAGTACTTCACTTTCTCCTTTTAATGCTTCATGATATACTACTATTGGAGAAGATGTTTCTACATCCAATTTATGATTATTTTTTATTCTATAAATATTTACTTCTAAATGTAATTCTCCCATTCCGCTAAGCAAGTGTTCGCCAGTTTCTTGGTTTATTGTTGCTTGTAGATTAGGATCTTCTTTTGATAATTTTTTTAATACTTCAATTAATTTTGGTAAATCTTTAGGATTTTTAGCTTCTATACTAATCGTCATTACTGGTTTAGCATTACTCATAAAACTTTCAAAACTCTTCATTTCTATTGTTGAAACAGTTTCACCAGCATAAATATCTTTTGCGCCTACAATCGCTGCAATATTTCCTGCACTAGCTTTTTGTATTGTTAAAAAATCACCGCTCATATATATTCCTAATTTTTGGACTTTTATTTTTTGTCCAGTTGATAATAAAGTTACTTCGTCTCCTGATTTTAAACTTCCAGAATATATTCTTCCTGTTGCAACATCTCCTGCGTGTTGATCAACACTAACATCTGTAATAACCATTCCTAATGCGCCACTAGCATCACAATTAAGCATTGATTTTCCAATTGCTGTTTCTTCATCTCCGCCCCAAATTTTTTTAATCCTGTATTTTTGTGATTGCATTGGTGAAGGTAAATGATCTATTACCATTTGTAATACTGCTTCATGAACTGGAGATTTTTTTGCTAATTCGTCTTGTTGTCCATTCTTCATGTATTCATAAACTTGTTTAAATGTAACACCTGATTTTTTTATGTATGGTGCTGAAACACCCCATTTTTTCATTGCAGATCCAAATGCAACAGTTCCTTTTTCTATTCCCACTTGCCATTCATTTTTGAATTCTTCTGGAGCATTTCTTTCAATTAGAGTATTAACGTGTTTTATTACTTTAATGAATTTTTCTTGCATTTGTTGTTCTGTAGCGTTTAATTCGCTTATAATTCTATCAACTTTATTAATAAATAAAACTGGTTTAACATATTCTTTTAATGCTTGTCTGATTACAGTTTCTGTTTGAGGCATTACTCCTTCAACAGAATCAACAACTAATATTACTCCATCAACTGCTCTCATTGCTCTAATAACTTCTCCAGTAAAATCAACGTGTCCTGGTGTGTCAATAAGATTAATTAAATGTTCTTTTCCTTCCCAAGGGTAAACTAAAGAAATATTTGCTGCGTTAATAGTTATTCCTCGATCTTGTTCTTGATCTTCATAATCCATTAATTGTACTTCGCCTGATAATTCTGAATTAATTAGTCCTGCTGCTGCAATTAGTGAGTCGCTTAGAGTAGTTTTTCCATGATCTATGTGTGCTACTGTTCCAATATTTCTAATATTTTCTCTGGTTTTCATTAAGTTTTGTACTACTTCAACCATGTCTTCTTTTCTTCCCATTATTGCTCACCTAATTTTTTTTTAAAATAAATTTATTATTTAAATAATTTTTTTATTATTTACCTGCTTGCTCTTGCAATTCTTTCTACTTCATCTCTTCTTTTTATTGCCAAGCTTTTTGTATCCTTGTTTGCAGCTGAAATAATTTCGTCTGCTAATGCATTTGATGCATCAATTTTTGAATTAAAAGAGTTTCCAAAACCAGCTAATGCAATATTTTTTATTGCAGCATCTAATCTTTTTAATGGAGAAACATCAACTGCAATAGAATAAGCTACTCCGCCTTTTTTTACTCTTGTAACATCTTCTCTAGGTGCAGTGTTTTCAATAGCATTTACTAATATTTGTATTGGATTTTGTTTAGTTTTCATTTCAATAATTTCAAATGTTTTTTCTAATATTTGTGTGTTTTGTAATTTTTTTCCACAACTTCCTCGGCCTCTAATATATTTTCCACTTAATTTTCTTTTTCCTTGGCCGGATCTCATCATTTTGTTTATTAGTCTTTCAACTAAATTAATATTCATTTTTCCAAATTTAGTTTGGCTTTTTCTTCCAAATGAGTGTGGTATTATTACTGGGTCTAGATTAATGTATGTTACTAAACTTAAATCAGAAACAATTACATCTTTAGAACTCCATTTATTAAACATTTTATAATCTGAAAATGGACTATGTTTTTTAACAAAAACTGGTTTTTGTTGTTCTTGTGGAATATTTTCTGTTTGAACTTCTTGGAAAACTTTTTTAGTAGTATCTTCGAATTTTTTTGTTTTATTTTTAAATCCTTCTTTTTTTTCAACCATATTATCACTATCGTCCTTTTTTGCTATTGACTAAAAAATACACTATCTGCACTCACAATGTTTGCTTGATAGTATTTAGTCTTAATTAAAATAATTATCTCTTGCTTTTCTCCTTTTTTCCAGTTCTTAACATTTCTAAAGATATTCCGTTAACGTGGGTTACTTGGTATTTTACTCCCCATAGGTCTCCCATTGATCCGCCTTGTGCTCCGCCAATTCCTGATATTAATACTTCGTCGTGTTCATCAATGAATTTTATTGCACCATCTTTTGGTGCTAGTGCGGTTAATTCTTTACCATTTTTTATTAATTGTACTCTAACACATTTTCTTATTCCTGAGTTTGGCTGTTTTGCAGTTACTCCTCTTTTTTCTAAAACAATTCCTTTTGCTTGTGGGGAACCTGCTAATAAATCTCCTTTATTACCTTCTCTAATTTTTAATTTTTTTGACACTCTCCTGTCTTTTTTTCGCCATTTAGTTCTCTTTTTTTGTAGACTTAATGCTGCGAATTCTCCTTTTCCCATTAATGCTCACCATAAACCTTTAACAAATAATAATTTTTTTAATCTAATATATTTTGTTTTAAATCCTTTTAAAAAAGCTTGTTTTTTAAAATTTTAATTTAAAATCATTTCCAATCCATAATTCCTTTCAATTATTTCTTTTACTATTCTAAATCTTCTGCTATTAATAAAAATTTTTTTCTTATCAATTGCATTAACATTTAATAATAATTTTTTATTCTTTGTTTTTGCCTCATTTATTTTTATTTGAAATGTTTTTGATAAAACATCTTCTGGTTTTTCATAAAACCCAATTATTTCAATTCTTTTGTTTAATGCTTTTTCTAATTGTTTAACATTAATTGCGTTTTTTCCAATTGCTTTTCCCATGTCTTTTTCTTTTACAAGATATGAAATGGTATTGTCTTTGACAATACAATCCTTTGGAGTTACTTGTGAAACTTTTTCAAATGCGTTTATTAATAAAATGTCTTCCATTGAAAGTTTCATTTTAATCACGATTATTTACTGTTTTTAACAGTTTTATTTTCTTCTATTAAATCTAATACTTTACTTTTTCCTTTGTCAATAATAATTAATGTTGATATAACAAATGGTTTTCCGCACACACTTCCTAGTGTTAAGCCATTATCTTTATAGTCAAAAGCATTTTTTCCTTGGGTTTTTGTTATGTGTAAAAGTTTTTCTTTTTCATTTGCAGGAATATTATTTGAAAATATTACTAATTCTCCGTTTCCTTTTAATAATTCTTTTTGGCATTGTCTTTGTCCAAAAACAACTTTTCCAGTGTCAACTGCTCTTCTAATTTCAGTATTTGCGTCTATTGCCATATTATCAAACTCTTTTTATTTTTGAGAATTATAAATAAAGAAAAAAATAAGTTTTTTTCCCTTACTCCATAACACACATTTGTGTATTGTTTCTCAAGGTTAAATTAATTCTTTGAAATAATATTTATAAATGTTGTGTGTGTAATTCAATTTTTTATTTGTATGATTGTTAGCGCATTTAATTTTTATTAAATGCGTTTTTGTTATTATTTCATTAATAATTCTACTACTCCAGTTCCAACCTTTATTGGTTGCCCTACTATTAAATTTTCTACTACTCCAGTTAAATGTTCTACTTCACCTTTGAATGCTGCGTCTAGTAAGTGTTTTGTTGTTTCTTCAAAAGAAGCTCTTGCGAATGGAGATGCTTTTAATTTTGTTATTCCTGTTCTAACAACTCCTTTTATTTCTCCTGAATAAGTCATTAGGTCTGCTAATAGCATTATGTGTCTTACATCAACTGCGATTCCATTGTCATCTAATACTTTTTTTAATTCTTGTACTGCTAATTGTCGTGCTGCTTCAATTCCAAGAAATTTTGATGTTTCAATTATATCGTTAGTGAATACTCGTTCAAAATTAACTTTTTCTAATTTTAATACTGCTTTTAAATTACTTCCAGAAGTTTTTACAATATACTCCTCGCCTTCTTTAACAAGCAAAGTTTTTTCAATTCCTTTTACTCCGTGGATTTTTTCTTTTAATAATGTTATTAATTCTTTTCTTATTTTTATGTAATTAGTTTTCTTTTCTATTTGAAAATGTATTGTATTATCTATTTGTCTTGATTTAAAATCTTTTAATCCTGCTTTTATTATTTCAGCAATTTCGTCCATTGATAAGTCAATGTTTTTTGCTTTGTTTTTATCAATTTCAATTGATAATTTTAATTCTTCAAAGTTTTCAATTAATTTTGTAATATCTTTTACTCTAACATCAATAAGACTTTTTGCAAATTTTTCGGCTTTTGCTTTATCAGTTTTTATTTCATCATCTAAATAAATTGTCATTGTAGGATATTTTGCTTTGCTTCTACCATCAACAATTTCTTCCATTCTTTGTATTCCACTTCCAACAGAAACTTCTGCTGATCCAGCAAAGTGTTTTGTTCTTAAAGTTAATTGTGTTCCGGGTTCTCCTAGGGATTGTGCTGCAATTATTCCTACTGCTTCTCCAGGTTCAACTAGACAAGAATCGTATTTTTCTTTTACTCTATCAGCAAGTTTGTCTGTTTGTTCTTTGTTTAAACCATATACTTCTGATACTGCAACAATTTCTTCTAATAATCTTTTTGTTAAAGGTACTTGTTCCCAATTTCGTTCTTCTTCTTCATAAGTTTTTTTTACATTTTTATTTTTTTTACCTTTTTCTTCTACTTCTTCAATTTCTTCATCTTCTTCTTCGGGAGTAACGATTTCGTTTTCTTCTTCGTCTAAATCATCCATGATTTCTTTTTCGTCCAAATCTATTATTTCATCAGTCATTTACTCACCTATATCAATTTATTTTTTTTCATATCTTCATATTCTTCTTTTACATTAACAGAAATTCCATTTTTAGTATTTTTTGGGAATACTCCGTCTTCTCCATAAGAATATTGTATTAATGCATTTGATGCTGTTCTAACTGTGCTATCTGGTGATGCTACCAAATCTTTTAATGCATTTGATAATCGTCTATACAAGTATCCTGAAACCTTGGTTGATACACCAGTGTCTACTTCTCCTTGTCTTCCACCCATTGAATGGTAAAAATATTCTTTTGCAGTTAGTCCGTCTAAAAAATTGTTTTCAATAAAACCACCTGCTTCTAATCCTACGTCTCCAACAGTATTTGTAGTAATTAATCTTCCAGTAAAACCTTTTTTTGGTCTACCTTCTCTTACTGATGCTTGGCCCCAAAATCCTGCGATGTTCATTAAGTTTACTGTGCTTCCTCTGGATTTTGCCATTATCATTGCCATAGTATTCATTACTGGTTTGTCTCTTATAATATAATCTAATTTTTCTTTTGTAACTTCTTTTTCAATTTTTGATTTGGTTTCAAAAGATAATCTTACCATGTATTGTTCGAATGATTGTTCAAGTGTTCTACCTGGTATGATCTCCATTGTTCCTTTTTTGTATGCTTCTACAAGTACTTTTCCTTTTTCAAAAGCATCATTTATTGTTTTCTTTTTTAATTTTTTTATCTCGTCACTTGTTTTATATTCTTCTAAAGATGCAGTCATTCCACTGTGTGTTAAAATATAACTTGTTATTCTGTTAACACCTCTATAAAATTCTTCTATTGTAGTACTTGGATATTCTCTTGCTATTTTATCAACAAGCTTTCCTTTTCCAACACTTACAGCATTAGAATCAATTACTCCGCTTTTTAAAATTCCGTTTTCAATAACAACATTTTCTCCTAATTTATTTTCTATGTCTAACGATTTTAACATTTTTCCAGTGTAGGATTCAAATTCTAAACTTAAATCTTTTGGTAGTATTTGTGAGAAAATTAATCTTCCAGAATATTTTTTTCCTCTATCTGGTTTTGGTAATTCGCTTATGCCCATGTCAAATAAAATTTGCATTGTTTGAGTTTTATCAAATTCTGTTTGTGGTAAAGTTAATGCGAATAATCCTGATACTCCATCTTCAGCAGGTGCTATTACTGGTGCTCCAAATCTTGGAGAGATTATTTGATCTCTTGTTAACATTAATCTTTTTGCCTCTGCTTTTCCTTCTTCTGTTTGAGGAACGTGACAGTTCATTTCATCACCATCAAAATCTGCATTGTATGGTGGGCAAACAATTGGGTTTATTCTAAAAACTTTTCCAGGCATTATTCTTGCTGTGTGTGCCATCATGCTCATTCTGTGTAATGATGGTTGACGATTAAATAATACTATGTCTCCATCTTGTAAGTTTCTCTCAATTCTATAACCAACATCAATTTCAGCAATAATTTCTTCTCTATTATCTTCACTAACTTTTCTTCTAGATCCATTAGGTCTTATTATGTATACTGGTTTATCGCTTTCTTTTATTTGTTTTTTTACAGTTACTAAATTCCATTCTGTAACAAATTCAGGTACTGTTAATTCTTTAGCAGCTTCTTCTGGTACTCCTAATTCTGAAATATCAATATAAGGGTCAGGTACTACTGTTGATCTTGCTGCGTGATTAACTCTTTTTCCGGTTAGATTATACCTAAATCGTCCTTTTTTTCCTTTTAATCTTTGTATAATTGTTCTTAATGGTCTACCACTCCTATGTTTTGCTGGTGGTACTCCTGCAGTGTTGTTATCAAAGTAAGTTGTTATGTGGTATTGTAATAGGTCCCATAAATCTTCTATGATTAATTGTGGTGCTCCTGCTTCAATATTATCCTTTAATCTATTATTAATTCTAACAATATCTACTAGTTTGTGAGTTAAATCATCTTCTGATTTTATTCCGCCTTCAAGTGAAATACTTGGTCTAATAGTTATTGGTGGAACTTGTAAAACTGTTGTTACAAACCATTCTGGTCTTACTCTATTAGTATCATATCCTAATAATTTTAATTGTACTTCGGGAATTTTTTCAATCCATTCTCTTATTTGGGTTGGATAAATTCTTTCTTTATTATAATAAAAATTTGTTGGTTTATCTAATTGTACTTTTCCAGTAGTAGCATTACAATGAGGACATTTTTTTACTGGTCTAGTTTTTAATATAATTTTTTTAGATAAATCTTTTGGTTTATGGTGTGCTTCTTCTTCATATTTTTTTATTTGTTCATCGCTTAATAATAATTCTCCACATTCTTTACAAGAATTCATTAATAATATTTCAATTCTTCTACCAAATTCTGAGTGTATTACTGGTCTTTCAAGTTCTAAGTGTCCAAAGTGTCCTGGACAATCTCTCATTGTTTGACCACAAGTTTTACATCGTATTCCTGGATTAATAACACCTAAGTGTGAATCCATTAACCCGCCTTCCATTGGAAAGCCATCTTTATCGTAAGTTTCAGGAGTTTTTAATTCAACTGCACTCATTTTTCTAATTAGTTCAGGGCCAAGTATAGTAAATTCAATTCCGCCAATTTTTTTCATTATCATAAATAATCACCCAATTTTTTATTATACTTTATCCACTAATTTTATTTTTGCTAATATTCCTAGTGCTTTTAATTCTTCAAGCAATAATTTGAATCCATAACTCATTTCAACAGGGTACATTTTCCCGCCTTTTCCACCAAGAGTAATATTCTTTTTTCTTATTTCATCTCGGTATCCTATTAGACCACTTTCTTCATCAACCATTGCAACGAATTTATCTGAATCTTCAAGCATTTTTTCGTGTAATAACATTGCGGCTCCGTGTCCAACCAATGTTTCTCCTTCCATCTCTCCGAATCGTAATCCGCCCTCTTTTTCTTTTCCTTCAGTGGGTTGTCTTGTAAGCATTTGTACTGGTCCTCTTGCTCTTGCTTGTATTTTATGTGTTACAACGTGATACAATTTTTGGTAAGGGATTATTCCAGTGTATATTGCACCTTGGATTCTTTTTCCGCTAATACCATCATAAAAAATTTCCATTCCATCATTTCTATAACCGTTATCTACTAGCATTTGTTCTAATACTTCTCTTTTAGTAGAATTAAATGGTGTTCCATCAATTATTTTTCCAGACGCAGCTCCTGCTTTTCCACCAATCATTTCAAGTAAGTGTCCCATAGTCATTCTTGATGGGATTGAATGTGGGTTTAATATTAAATCTGGTTTTATTCCATCAACTGTAAATGGCATGTCTTCTTCAGGAACAATATAACTAACAACACCTTTTTGTCCGTGTCTTGAAGCTAGTTTATCTCCAACTGCTGGTTTTAATACAGTTCTAACTTTAACTTTTGCTAATCGACTACCATCAGGTCCTTCAGTTATTAATATAGTGTCAACAAAACCATCTTTTCTTTTTCTAACTATTACTGATGAATCTCTTCTAGTTTCTTGTTCTGCTCCAAAATCATTCATTTCTTCAAAAAATTTTGGGGGAGATGTTTTTCCAATTATTGCTTCTCCTTCACAAACTTCTTGTTCTAAGTTTACTAATCCATCCATTCCTAATTTAGAATATTTTTCTTCTTCAATAAAACCAACTTTTGCTTCTGTTGGAATTTCAAATTTATCTCTTTGTCCACCAGGATATCTTTGTTCAATTGCTTCATATCCTCTAAAATAACATCCTCTAGCAAGTCCTCTATCAACTGCTCCTTGATTTAGGATAACCGCATCCATTGTATTAAACCCATAGTAAGGCATTATTGCTACAACAAAGTTTTGTACTTGTGGTCTTTCATCCATTCCAAGAACGTCCATTGTTCTAGTTTTAACAATATTTTTTTCAGGATAATATAACATGTATCCTTCAGTGTCTTGTCTTAATTTATAATTAGAAGTACCAAACCCGATTGCTTGTTTAAACATTTTGTCTCCGTGTAATGCTTTTCCTGCCATGTCGTGTTCAATATAAGGTACCATGCTTGAAATAACACTTAGGATAGCTGCGCCATCAATTTCTAGGTGAGTGTGATCTTTTGTTATTTCTGCTTCACTTTGTGCTACTAGAGTACTTTCTTCTTCTTCAGAATCAAGGTATTCTATTACACCCATTTCAACTATTTTATTAAAATTCAATTCTTTATTCTCAACTTTTTCTTGTAATTCTTTAGTGTAAAGGCTCTTACCATTTTTAATAACAATTAAAGGTCTTTGTAATCGTCCTGCATCAGTGTTAATATAAATTTCATTAGTGTCTTTGTGAAATGCAATATTAGTTTCTTTAGGTAAAGCACCTTCTCTTCTAGCTGTAATTGCTATTTTGGTTAGCTCTTGTGCATTATCGTGAAAACCAATTAATCTACCATTAATATATACTTTTGCTACATTTGCCATTAATATTCACCTATAATTTTTTTAATTTTACTCCTTGGTTGTTTAAAAAACTTTCAATACCATCTTCTGGTACTTCAGTTGTTACTTCGCTCATAAAACATAAATTTTTTACAAGTCCACATTGTGGTCCGTCTGGTGTTTCAATGGGATCAAGTCTACCCCAGTGTGTTCCGTGAACATCTCTTGCCTCGTATAATTCTCTAGTCTTGCTTAATTGACTTTTAACTTTTCTTAAATCAGTTACTGGTGCTAGATAATTAACTCTATCCATGAATTTTGCTACTCCAGTACTTCTTCCAATCCAGTTTCCAGTACTCATTGCAAATCTAATCCTTTCACTTACTGCTCCAGGTCTAACAATAGTAGAAATATTTAATTTTCTTCTTCTAGTAACAGTTCTATCAATTTGGAATCTTAAATCTTTAACAAAATATTTAAACGAATATCTAAATAAGTGTTCCATTAATTTTCCACTTAATTCTAATCTCTTATTAGTATAATGATCCTTATCATCTTTACTTCTTAATCCGTGGCTTCTTTCAATTGCTTTAGTAGCCATCATTGCTAAATAATATGCTTTTGCTAATCTTGCTTCTTCATCTTGACCAATATGTGGTAATAAGAAACCGTTTATTACTTCTCTAGCTCTTCTTAATCTATAATCAATTACTTGGCCAGGTGCAACAAATTTTCCTATTTTATCTAATGCATCTTCTTCTACTTTAATATCACATTCTTCCCAATTCAAACATAAATCGTTTTGTATTTCTATTTCTTCTGGGAAAGCATCAAAAACTTCTTTTCTTGTTTTAAGTCCTAGTGCTTTAAATAAAGTGAATAATAATAATTTTCTTGGACTAGTTGGAAAAGTAGCGTATAATAATCCTTCAGGACTTCTTGTAACTCTTACTCGTCCTTTAAAAGCTCCTTTTGTTGAAATAACTTCTGCAACAGTTCCTTTTTCTCCTTCAGAAATAAGTACTCTGTCACTAGATAATACTTCTTGTGTCATTAATGCTTTTTCAGAACCATTAACAATAAAATAGCCTCCAAAATCTTTTGGATCTTCGCCAGCGTCAATTAATTCGTTTGTATTCATTCCGTTTAACCAACATCTATTAGATTTAGTCATTATTGGTAAATCTCCAATGAATGTTCTTCTAGCGTCTTGTTCTACGTCTCTTCTAAATAATCGCATTGTTAAATAAATTGGGCCAGAATAAGTTCTATTTCTAATTCTTGCTTCCATTGGTAAAAATTGGTCTCTTGGTGAACCGTCTGCTTCAATTATTTTTGGTTTGTCAATTTCAATATTGCTTAATTCAATTTTAACTTCTTCTATTTTTGGGACAATTTCTTTGTTTTCGTCAACAATATCACTAATTTTATAATCTACAAATTGGTTGAATGAATCCAATTCCATTTGTGCAATATTTTTTTCTCTTAAATACGAATCAATTAATTCCCAACTCATTTTCACACAACCCAAATTTTTAAATATTTTTTTTAAATGACTCTCCGATAATAAGTACTTTGTCCTGCTGTTAGAGAATCCCTAATTATTTTTACAACATCGCCCTTGTCTGCCTTTAAAGGTTTTATAGCAGGGTCTAGTTTAGTAATTTTTGGTAAAGCGCTTTTATTAATTCCTAATTCGTTCATTAGTTCGTCTACTTTTTCTTTTCTTATTAAAACGTGTTCTGGAACTAAATAATGTCTTTTTTCTTCAACCAATAAACCACCAGGCAACTTTTTTAGTTTTTTTAGAATATATGCGGATGACAAGAAATTTTTTTAAAAAAAATCGCTATAAACCCACAAAACACCCATTAAATACAAAATGATTTAAACAATTCTTGTTTATTTTAAAAATCATTAATGCTATTCAAATTTATCTTGGAAAAGATTTAAAAGCGTTGCGTGTTCGAAATCATTTTTTTGAAAAGATTAATAAAAGTTATTCATTAATTATTCGATTTGCCATTTTAATATTGGATAATTATTTTCTTGGGATGTCCAAATATTTTCAAAATCCCATGTTGGATTAGTCGTATAAACTGCATGTGTTTGATCAAAAAACTCATTTATTTGTGTAATAGTTCCACATCCAGTTACTCCGCAAACACTTGCATTATCGTCTGGTTGATTAAACCACCAAACGTTGGTTGCTTTTCCATTTGACAAAAGCATATCGATTATCCCGCTTGGGGAATTTGTTCCGAGTATTTTTCCAGTGTTGTATGAATTCTTAACATGTCCTGTGGGCCCAGAAACTAATGGGGTTATGCCTGCGCTATTTGTTAGCCCTGTGATATTCCCTGTATTATAACAATTAATTATTTGGGATCCGACTATTGTTCCTGCAATACCTCCATAATATTGTTTTAATCCCGAGTTAAAACTTATGTTTCCGGTATTGTATGAATCGTTAATACTAACATTTGAATTTAAATATCCTGCGAGCCCTCCAATGTGTTGGCTATTGCTAATAATATTTCCTGTGTTATAACTTTGATTTATTGTTGAGTAATTTTCGATTTTACCACTAATCCCGCCTACATATTGGCCACCAATAACATTTGATGTATTGTGTATTTTTGTTAAATTTGATAATTGAAAATAACCAATTATTCCGCCTGTATATACTCCGTTTGATTTTCCTTTAATCGTTCCTGAACAAAAAATGTTATTTATTGTTGAATTATTAGAATAGCCACTAAGTCCTCCAACAAAACTATTTCCTGTTATGTTTAAGTCTGTTAATTTTAAATTAATTATTTCTGCATTAACAATTTCTCCAAAAAATCCAATGCTTGATAAACTTAGTCTGTTTACATAAATTCCATTTATTGTTTTGTTGTTTCCATTAAAACTTCCAGTAAATGCATTTGGATCATTTCCAATTGGTTCCCATCCTAATATGCCATTCCAATTAATTGTTTCACTTGCATCAATATCTTTCATTAAAATATAATTTCCATCTAGTTTGTCGCGTATTTGGTTTAAATCTTGCAAAGAACAAATTTGAATTAGTTCATTTTCATTTTTAAAACAATGGTCTGGTAGTATTGGATCTTCTGTTGGTTCTGGGTTGTCTTCACATTGGATTATTGTTTTTTGAGTAATTGTTTTTTCTAAACCATGTTTTGTTTTATAAGTTATTTGAAATTCGCAGGTTTTTGTTTTTTGATTTGGTTCACATTCACAAGTATTAGTTAATTGTATTAATTCATTGTTTCCTTGTTGTATTGTTTCATTATATTTGTTTTCGCCATTTTCAGTTGTTATTTTTGTTATTGTAATTGTTTCACCACTATTATTTTTAAAATTTAATAATCCTGTGTCGTTTGAAGTATTTGTTATTGATTCAATAACACTTATTCCTCCTACTCCAAGTTGTCCTTTTAGTTGGTCGTTTGTTTGTGTGATTTGTTGTATATCAAACATGTTTGTTGAGATTCCTGCGACGATTAATCCTATTACAATTATGATTGCAATAATGATTAGGTATTCTATAGTGCCTTGTGCATTATTCTTTTGATGAAACTTTTTTAAAAAGTTTCCTATAGTTCCTTGTGCACTATTATTTTGATGAAACTTTTTTGAAAAGTTTTTTATTGTTCCTTGTGCTTTGTTGTTTTGCATATTTATAGGATGTTTCTTTAGTTTTTATTCTTTTGTTTTTTTTTGAAAATATTTTGTTTTGAATTGTTTATTAGAAAATGTTTGTTTTTTTATAAAAATAATTATTTTTATCTGTGTCTTTTTAGTGTTTCAAAATAATTTGATTCAATTTGTTTTATTGGCCGTCTCATTTTTTTTTCTTCTTGTGGGAAATGCCAATATAATATTTTTTCGTGTCCAGGGTTCCAACAAAAAGTAATATCTTTATCTTCTAGTTTTGAATAAAAATCAATTTCCATTTCATCAATATTTCTAACAACACAACCTTCTCTTATTAGGTTTTCAATAATTTTGTATAATTCTAAATTTTTTTCATGAAAGCTCTTATTTAATTCTATTTCCAGTAAATAATTTTCAACTTTTTCTTCATCAAATTCAAGCTTAGTATTATCTAGTAAATCTAATTCGTCTTTTAATATAATAATTCTTTCTAGTCTAGGACTAATTTTTCTTATCATTTCATTTGCTTCGCCTAAAGAAAAATATATTTTACTCATAATAAAAGTTTAAAGGATTGATTTTATAAGAATATTGAAAATTATTTTAAACTAAAAAATAATTTTTTTTAAATATTTATGTAGTGCATAGTTTTTTTCTAAAAAGTTTTGTTTTTATTGTTTTTCTTTTAATAAGTTATTATGATTAAACCAGAATTATTAATGGGGGTATCATCTTTTTCGGGAGCTATTGCTGCAGTAAATAATGGTGCTAACGCGGTTTATTTTGGAATAAAAGGGTATAATATGCGAGACCTTGGAACAAATTTTAAATTAAACGAGTTATCAAAATTAATGAAATATTTGCACGAGAATAATGCTCGCGGATATTTAGCATTAAACACAATAATTTATGATGAAGAATTAGTTAAAGTAGAAAAAATTATTAAAAGTGCAAAAAAAGCAAGAGTAGACGCAATAATCGCTTCTGATTTAGGAGTAATGTCTCTAGTGAAAAAGCATGAAATAGAATTACATGTTTCTACTCAAGCATCAGTTTCAAATTTTACTGCACTAGAACAATATGGAAAGTTAGGTGCGAAAAGAATTGTTTTGGCAAGAGAATTATCTTTAATTCAAATAAAAAAATTGGTTAAAAAAGCACGAGGAATTGGAATAGAAATAGAAGTTTTTGTTCATGGGGCAATGTGTATTAGTGTTTCAGGAAGATGTTTTCTCTCACACGAAATATTTGGTCGATCAGCTAATCGCGGAGAATGTTTGCAGCCTTGTAGGAGAGCCTTTTTTCTTCCAGAAAAAACCCTCGGGAAAAACGAACTTTCAGTTAAAGCCTTTTTTGTTGATGGTGATAAACCCGATTATGTAAAAAAAGAGATTTTGGTTCAAGGAAATACTATTCTTTCTGCTAAAGATTTAAAAACAATTGATTTTTTGGATAAATTAGTTGCTACGGGAGTAGTTTCTCTTAAGGTTGAAGGAAGAACAAAACCAAATGATTATGTAGCGGTTGTTGCTCGTAGTTATTCTAGTGCAATAAATGCTATTATGGAAAAAAAGTTTTCTAACAAAAAAATTTTAGAATGGAATACGGAATTAGGAAAAGTGTATAATAGAAAATTTTCTAGCGGGTTTTATTTACAAAAACCATCTGGGAAAGATCTAACTGATATTCAAGGTAGTAATCAAACAAAAAAAAGAGCGCAAATTGGTTTAGTAAAAAAATATTATGTTAAAATAAATGTTGTTGAAATAAAATTGTCATTTGATTTAAAGATTGGGGATAAAATAATTATTGAAGGTAAAAATACTTTTATAGAACAAGAAATCGTTTCAATGCAATCAAATCATAAAGAATTAACTATTGCAAAAAAAGGTGATTTAGTAGGCGTAAAAATTAGTGGCAGGGCCAGAGTTAATGATGTAGTGTTTAAAGTAATTGATAATGATAAATTTAGTAAAAAGAAATAATAAAGATTAGATTAAGTAATGTTAAATTAATTAAAAATATAGATTAGATTAAATACTATTAAAGTATATTTATTATTATGCGAAATTATTCTTTAGACCAGATTTTATTATTAGAATTGCTTGCCTTTAAAGAAGATGTTTCTTTACTAGTAGCTCCCTCGTTTGTAGTTGATTTTGATTACAAAACGTTTGTTCCTTTAATGAAAGGAATTGGATTTGATCATGTTTTTGAAATAACTTTTGGTGCGAAAGTGGTTACTCAAAGTTATCAAAAATATATTGTTGAGAATAAGGATCAAGAAAAATTTATTTCAAGCACTTGTCCTATGTGTGTTAATCTTATTAGTGCAAGATTTCCAAGTGAAAAAAAATTTTTGTTACCCTTTGATAGTCCAATGATTGCTATGGCAAAAATAGTTAAAAAAAATTTTCCAAAAGAAAAAATAGTTTTTTTATCTCCTTGTACTGCAAAAAAATTTGAAGCTAAAGATAGTGGTTTAATAGATTGTGTTATCACGTTTAAGGAATTAAAACAATTAATAGAAAATGTTAATCCTAAACCAATTGAATGTTCGCATTTATTTGATAAATTTTATAATGATTTTACTAAAATTTATCCTCTTTCTGGTGGTTTAAGCAAAACAATGAATGTGAAAAAAATTTTTGCGCAAAATCAAACTATTTCTATTGAAGGTCAAAAAAGCATTGTTAAATTATTTGAATCAAATCCTAAACAAAAATTTTTTGATATATTATATTGTA
The DNA here is from genome assembly GCA_028702895.1 of Candidatus Iainarchaeum sp. Classification (GTDB taxonomy): domain Archaea; phylum Iainarchaeota; class Iainarchaeia; order Iainarchaeales; family JAAZKV01; genus JABIDZ01. Next base: position 74,747 of record JAQVNZ010000002.1, read on the forward strand.
ATGGTGGGTGTATTGGAGGTAATGGAATAAACATTAAGACTCCGACTTTTTTTAAAAAACATTCTGTAAAAAGTTATATTAAAAACGCAAAAAAAGAAAAAATTGGTGAAAGAATGGGATTAAACAAATACACTAAAGGAATAAATTTTTCTAAAAAGTTTTGAATTTTTATAATTTTTTATTAATTATCTTTTTTAGTTTTTTAGTTTTTTAGTTTTTTTGTTTTTTTGTTTTTTTGAATGATTTTTTCATTTAAACTGATTTTTTTGCTAATTATTCTATTTAAATTTGTTGCGATTATTAATTTTTATTAGTTTTTTAATTAATTTTAAGGTTAATAAATTTTAGGTGTTTTGTTATGATTTATCATGTGATTACTACTCCTGAATGTAATTTGTGCTGTGAATATTGTTTTGGCACACCAGTTTCGCCTGGTGGGTACGAAGTATTTGGGTTATTTTTTGATAACCCAGAAAACGGTGTTTTATTATGATTTATCATGTGATTACTACTCCTGAATGTAATTTGTGTTGTGAATATTGTTGTGGGAAGAGTTTTAGTGAACCAGAATCAAAACTAGTTTTTGAAACCGTTCCAACAACTCCACAATATTCTCAAAAAGAATTAGCTGATTTTTTAAAAAAAGACTTGGATAAACCAGTATCACTAATTTTTTATGGTGGAGAACCACTATTAAATATTGATTTTATTAAACAAACAATTGATTATCAAAAACAACAAAACACAGTAGAAAATTTTTTTTTACAAACCAATGGAATGCTCTTAGACGAATTGCCAAAAGAGTATGTTAATTCTTTTCACACTATTCTAGTATCTATTGATGGTAATCAAAAAACGACTAATACTAATAGAGGTTTGGGCACTTATGAAAAAATAGTTTCTAATTTAAAAAAAATAAGTTCTAATGATTTTAATGGTGAATTAATTGCTAGAATGACAATAGAAGAACCAACTAATTTTTTTGATGATATTAGTTTCTTGTTAAATAATAAAGATTTTTCTTTCTCGTCCATTCATTGGCAATTAGACGCTAATATGTGGCATGATTATAAAAAAAGAGATTTTTCTAATTGGATTAAACAATATAATTCTGATATAACAAGACTGGTTGATTATTGGTTAAGTGAAATGCGAAAAGGCAGAGTTCTAAGATTATATCCGTTTATGGGGATAATGAATTCGTTATTATTTAAAAAAAATTATTTTTTAAGGTGTGGTTCGGGAATAGGAAATTTTACAATACTTCCGAATGGAAAAATAAGTGCTTGTCCAATAATGTCAGGGGTAAGAGAATATTATTTGGGTGATTTAAATTCTGATCCAAAAAATTTGCCGTTTAAATTAAAAATAAAAGAGCCCTGTGTTTCATGTGAAGAGTATGCTTTGTGTGGTGGAAGATGCTTGTATTCAAACTTAAATCCTGTTTGGCCAAAAAAAGGGATAAATGAAATTTGTGATAGTGTAAAATATTTGATAAACGAATTAAAACGAATTGAACCAGAAATACAAGAACTTTTAGATAAAAAAATAATTTCTAAAAAAGATTTTGATTTTTTAAAATATAATTGTTGTGAAATTATTCCTTAAAATTATTTTTGTTAAGAATATTGTTTTTAATAAGGTTTCATTCTTTTGTTTGTTAGTGCCTTTGTAGCTCAGTGGTAGAGCACTTGTTTCGTATTGTTGCGAATTAACAAGAGGTCGTGGGTTCAAGCCCCACCAAAGGCTTAACTAATTTATTTTTTTTATTTTTGCTAAAAAAAATTGTTGAGTATTATTATCTTGGGGGTATAATCTAACACAATTTTCGCACAAATCATTTTTTCTTATTTTTAACCCATCTAATTTTATTGGTATGGTAATAGCATTTTTCTTATTTTTTAATAAGTGTAATATTACTTCTTCGTTTTCTTCTGGTGCAAAAGAACAAGTACTATATACTATTTCTCCGTTTGTTTTTAATAAATCAAAACAATATAATAATAATTCTTTTTGAGTAACTGCTTTTCTTTCTACTAGTTTTTGATTCCATTCTGTTAATGCATCTCTTTTTTTTCTAACTAATCCTTCGCTAGAACATGGAGCATCAAGTAATATTTTATCAAATTTTTGTTTTATGTTTCTAACATCAATTCTTTTTATTTGAGTGTTATTTAACCCAAACCTATTTTTATTATGTATAAGTATTTGTGTTCTTTTTTCGTTCACATCGCACGCTATAACATTTTTTGCCATATTGCTTAATTGAATTGTTTTCATTCCAGGTGCAGCACAAGCATCTAGGACCAAATCATCTTTGCTTGGGTTTAGAGCTATGGCTGGTAACATTGACGCCATTTCTTGAATAGAAATTTCTCCATTCTTATATTCTTCTAAATCTCCGGGTTTTTTGTAATTTATTTTGAAAGCCTGGTTAGAAAAAGAGTATTTCTTTAAGATAATGTTTTTTTCTAACATTTTTTGTTCTAATTCGTTAACTCGTATTTTATTAGTATTAATCCAAATGCTTTTAGGTTCTTTTTGACTAATTGTTTCTAAAAATTCTTCCCACTCGTCTTTTAATAGGATTTTGTATTTTTTTAAGAATTCTTCTGGAAAAAAGGTTTTCTTCATAAAAAATCTTTACTGGTTCAATTTTTAAACACTTATTAAAATAATACCATTATGGAAACAATATCTGATTTACAATTAGACTCTGAGAGAAAAAAAAGATTGAAAGAAAATCTTGTAAAAAATTATGATAGGCGAAAAAAATTAAATATTCTTGACCCCGATTATGAAAGACAATTACTTTCTGATATAAAAAAACTTGATTCTGACTTATCATATATTGAAAGAAAAATTCGATCTATTCAATCCGAGCAAGTAAGAAAAAAATTGATTAATAATAAATAATAAATTTATTATTTTTTAAAAATTAATTTTATTTTTTTAAGATTTAATTTCGTTTTTTAATATTTATTTTTTTTAAGATTAGATTTCGTTTTAAGCGTTCACATTGTTTTTTAATATTTAATTATTTAACAAGTATTTTAATATTCTGATTAACCTTTTTTTGTTTTAATTGAATAAATGCTAGTACTAATAATCCAGCATAAACTAGTGCGATTAATGATGCAATTGCTAGTTCTTGTGTCATTAATAATTTTGCTTGACTAGAATTAGCAAAAACAAATCCTATTAGTAGTATTCCAAATAACACAATTGCTTTATACTTCATATTATTTTAAAAAGAATTTAAAGTATTTAAATTTATCTGAAATTAGGATTTTTTAAGTCTTTTGAAAGATTGGTGCTGTTAGTATTTTTTAATATAAAAATAGTTATTTGGTGTTTGTTCATACTTTCTCCGGTATAATGCTTTAATTTTGTTTATAATCAATTAAAATTATTTTTTGATATGAAAACCTTTTCTTTAGTTGATTCGAATTTGCAAAAAATAATTTTTAAAAAAGTTATAGAACTATCTTTTGATGATTTAAGTTATAAAAAAATAATTAAACAAATTGCAATGGAATTTAATGTAAAATTAAGTTTGGGCACGTTATCTTATTGGTTTAATCATAATGTAAATTTATTTGGCGGGGTAAATAAATTTGAAGCAAAAGCATCTTCAGAATTAGTGTATTGTATTGGTGTGATGTTTGGTGATGGGAATATTTTTCATGATAAAAAGAAACAGGATTATGTGGTTAGATTAGATGCTATTGATAAAGATTTTGTAGAATATTTTTCAAATTGTGTTTCAAAAGTATTGAATAAAGAAAATAATTATGTGGTAATTCCTTGCAAACGTGAATCTATGGTGTCAATCATGTATTGTTCAAAAGCAAGATCGAAAATTTTATATTATTTTATTAAAGAATTAAAAAATGATTTTAAAAAAGTAAAATTTTTTGCACAGAAATATCCTAAAGAATTTATTATGGGATTGGCGGATTCAGAAGGGTGTCCAACTATTTCATCAAGAAATATTTTCCAAATTGGTGTTTGTGTGGCATATAGTATGAATGTTGAGTTATTAGCGTTTGTTTGTTTACTTTTAAAATTTAAGTTTGGTATAAAATCAAAAATTAGATTGGCAAGAAAAAAAGGTGTTGTAGATTCTGTAATTAATGGACGACCCATAAAAAGAAAAAATGATTTGTATTCGCTTGTAATTAATGATTTTAAATCTACAAAATTATTTTCACAAAAAATTGGGTTTGTTATTGGTAGAAAAAACCAAAAGTTATTGGATTCGATTGAAATTTTTGAAGGATTTCCAAAGAATAAAAGAGTGAGTGAATGGTGTAAAAAATATTTTAAACCAAAAAGTAAGTGGGTGCCAAATGTCGAAACAAAGTTCGACAATTGACGTTTTAGCGCCCTGACCGGGACTCGAACCCGAGTCACACCCGAACTGCAATTCACATTTTATCAATTTCATTATTTAATTGACAAAATTCTAATGAATTTTTATTAAAAATTCTGACAGGGGTGGATCCTAACCACTAGACTATCAGGGCAATAATTTGTACTAGCTTTGCTTCATACAATTATAAAATTTTTTGTTAAAAAAGTTTTAAAAGGCTCTCTATTGTACTAAACCAAGATTCTTAGCATTCACTGCCATATCAAATAATGGCCCGTTACAATCAAGCTGTCGTATATCCAAATCTTCTTGCATATTAAATAAGTCTATTAAATTAATATTACATTTCGCGTCTAAACCAAATAACATTTCTGGAAGAGTATCTGATTTATTTAACTTTATATAAACATGACATTTTTCTCCAACAGGATTAAGTATTTGTAAATATATTTCATTATTCCCATCAATTATTGTTCCAAACGCTTTTTGACAAGATTCAAGATTCTCTACTATACAATCAACATTATTTTTACAATCAATCCCTTCTTCACTAGGCACTTCTATTGCTGGGCTTAAACAACCAAACAAAAAAAGTCCTGTTATTAGAACTATTAATACTAAAAAACTTTTCATAATATATTAGTGTTGTTTATTGTTTATTAAATTATCCAATTCTCACAAAAAATAACTTATTATTTGAATAAATTAATTTTTAAAAATAATTTAGATTGTTATAATAAATAAGAATATTCCTAGTGCTATCATTAAAATTCCTGTAATAAGATTAATTTTTTTTAAATTATTTTTTTTCCATTCAGAAAAATTATTTAATCTTAAAATCTTTTGTTGTGCTAAAAAAGTAATTGAGATTAAAGGCATGATAAAAACTATTAAATAAATTAATAAGAAAAAAAATGAATCAAAAGTATTTAACGTAGATAATAATCCTAGGGCGATAAAATATGGTGCACTAGTGCCTAAGGATAAAAATAATCCTAGTGCTATCCCTGTAATTAATGCGCCTTTAGGTTTCACTGTTCCCAAAATTAACTTATCTATTATTAACTTATATTTTAATGGAAAATCAATTGTCATTTCATTATTATTATATTTTAAAGAATTTTTTATGGTTAGTACTCCTATTATTGTAGTTATGATTCCAAGGAAAATAAATAAATTAGCATTAGAAAAATTTGTTAATTGTGAAAAAAATTTTAATCCAATTAAAAAAACTATTCCAAAAAAAGCATATGCTAGAAAAACCCCAAAAGAAAACAATAACCCGCATTTTAAAGCCCGATTTGTATCTTGGGGATATTTAGCAAGAACTGTTGAAATTAAGATTATTAAAGCAATAATCTCAATAGGGCTAATGGAATCAATTAAAGCAAGAAAAATAAGGTAGATTATGGAAAAATCATTTAACTCGCTAGTATTTTTATAATAAGTTAATTCGTTTATAGTAGATTCATTCACACCGCTTATTATGTAGTATCCGGTTGGGTCTGCCAGATTAAACGAAAAAGTAAATGATTGTAATAAAATAATGAATATTATTAAATTTAAAAAATAAAACTTTTTTTTCATATACGAATTATGCATCTTTAAAATATAATGATATTGTAAAGGGGTATTTTTTTTTATTGTTGTTTGATTTGTTTTAGTGTTAGGGCTAACATTATTTTTTTAAATTATTTTTAGATAATTTAATAACTTTTTTTATCATTAATATTATTATGAAAACAATACAAATTAATGTTGGAGGATTTGATAATAATTTCTCTTACTTAATAATAGGTGAAAATAATTCAGGTATCCTAATTGATCCAACTGGAGACAAAGAAAAAATATTATCTGTTTTAAAATCAAATAAAATTAAACTAATATTACAATTAATTACACACGCTCACCCAGATCACGTAGAACTAGTAAAATATTTTAGTGAACAAGGAATAAAATTAAAACAATTCTCTCAATTATTAGAAAAACCGGTTTTTGAAATTATGGGATTAAAAATAAAAACAATTTTTACTCCCGGCCACACAAAAGACTCAGTTTGTTACTTAATAGAAAATAATTTGTTTACAGGAGACACGCTATTTGTAAGAGGAATTGGTACTACAGCATATGGTGGAAATCCTATAGAACAAAAAAAATCTCTTGAATTATTATCTACTCTAAACCCCGTGATAATTGTTTGGCCCGGTCACGATTATGGTGGTAATAGTTCTAGTTTGGGTGAAGCACTTGCTAATTCAAATATTCGACCAAGCAAAAAAACGTTTGAAGAATTACGCAAAAAAATAAGTGATTATGAATCAAAATTAGATTAATTTAATGTAAATGTAACAAAGTTACGCCCATCATTAGGCCAATTCCTATTAGAATGAAAATTAATTGGGATATAGAGTTTTTTATATTAGGGTTCTTGTGTAATTCAGGAATTAAATCAGTTGCTGCAATATAAATAAATCCACCAGCAGTAATAGCTACAATAATAGGAGTTAATCCTTGTATTAAATTACTAAAAATAATTGTTAGAATTGCTCCAAGAAACGCTGTTAAAGCTATGGCAAAATTTGCTATTAAAGCTTGTTTTCTACTAAAACCACCCTTTAATAATACTCCAAAATCACCTATCTCTTGTGGGATCTCGTGCAATGCTATTGCAATGGCAGTAACAAAACCTAATTGAACACTAATCATAAAAGTTCCAGCTAGTAAAGCTCCGTCAAGCATATTATGTAACGCGTCCCCGATTAAATTCATATAAGTAAAAGAAAGATGTTTGTGTTCTGCTTTATGACAATGGTGCCAAAAAACAAATTTTTCTAGAATAAAAAATAATATCATTCCAATTAGAACGAAAATAAATAATTCTTCTAATAATCCATCATGTGCTAGTTCAGGTAATAAGTGTAAAAAAACGCTTCCAAGTAATGCTCCAACAGATAATGATACTAATAAATCCAGTCTTTTATCTAACTTTTTTTTATTTATGGCTAGAGTTAATACTCCGATTAATGAGATTAAAGATATTATTAATATAGAAAAGAATAATTCGAATAACATAAAATATGTTTTCTGTTTAATGTTTATAAAACTATTTTTAAAAACAAAATTATGTTTTTGAAATTAAATTTTTTTTAATTGATTTTTTTGTTTTAATTTATTATTTTTTTAATTAATTTTTTTTATGCGATAATTAATCTTCCTTTTGGTCTTGCACTAACTTCTTCTAATGCTACTCTTTCAAAATGAATTTCTTCACCACTATTATATTCTTCTTTATTAGAATTAGCAATCATTAGTACTACTTGTGCACCTTTATGACAACAAAAACCTTCTCCGTAATTACTTTCTACGCTAACAATTTTTTTATCAGTTCCGCAAACAATCATTTCTCTAGTAATTGCTCCATCAACTAGTTTTCCTATAACACAAACTTCTTCTGTTCCAAAGAATTGATCCGTCTTTAAAACCATTATTTTGCCTCGTATAGCAGAATTTTGCGTTCCTGTAGAACTATTAAATGTTAATGTTGTTAAACTCATTTTATCACCCTCGTTAATTCAAAACATTTTGATTAAGTACGTTTTTGTTATTAAGAATGCATTATGTTATATTCTAACAAAAAATGCTCTCTAACTTTGTTTTTCAAACAATTTTTTTAAAAATAGCTTTTGTGTGGGAGCCATTTTATAATAATTCTTGTAAGATAATACAATTTTTGTACTTTTATTAAAATATGTTAAAGTTATATTTAAAGGTTATTATGATTTTAGAGTTATAATAATTTTCTCTTATCTTTTTTGGGTTCTAATAAATAATTTTTGGAATTAACAACACTTTTTTTTGTTTCAAATTCCAAATTTTTTCTAGCATCTCCCGCGATTTTTCCACCCTTGTTTGCAGCAACTTTGTTTTCATTAAATCCTTGGGCATCTTTTGCCTTGGCAATTTCACTAGTGGCTTTTTCACCAAGCATACCAAAAATTAGTTCTAAATCATCCATATGATCCCTTAAATTTTCTTTTTTTAATCCCTTAAATTCTTTGTATTCTTTAGGAGTCATGTCAAAGGTAGCTTTACTTATTTCTGCTGTTAGAATAGCATATTCTTTTTCTAATCCTACATTTCTTTTTTTCCATTCATCAGTTAGTTCGTCTCTGATTATTATTCCTCTTACTCTTTTTTCTATCCAAGCGTCTGAATATCCTTTTGCTTGGTATATTTCTCTCATTCTTTTCCCCGCTAGTTCTGGATTTTCTATTTCTTTTACTCTGTCATAACCAACTTTTGCTAGCCATAATTTGAATGGTTCTGCGTTTTTTGAAGGGATTGATTGGATAATTCTAAAAGCGCCTTCTGTGTTTGTACAATCAGTTTCTCTTAATTTACCATCTTCAGCAACCAATTTCAACTGTACGATAAAATCGTACGGTTGATTTCTCTCTTGTTCAATTTTTATTTTTAAATCCGACCAATACCTTTTAGGTATTGTACTATCAGTTAGTGCTTCAATAATATCTACTACTGAAAACCACCATTCTTCTTTAAACCAGGTTTTTCTAATTCTTTTTTCATTAAAAAAAGCTATTTTTTGTAGTGAAGAATTATCAGATTTTTTTAATTGTTTTTTTAAACTCATTTTTAATCAACTAATAATCCTTTTAATTAAATAATATTTAAACGTTTCTAGAGTAGTTTGCCGGTGTATGCGCTTTAAGTGTTTTTTTTTATTGTGTATTAAAAAAAAGTTTTTTTATGTTTGTGAAAATAAATTTGAAGGGTGCGTTTTGCGCTGTTGGCAATATTGTTTAAATCGTCTTTATTATGCATTTTATTATGAATTAAGTATTTGCTATTTTTTTAGAAGTCGTTTTGCGCAGTTAATTTAATTCGCTAAATGTGTTTTTGCGCTTTGAAATTAATATTAAAAAATAGCTGTAATTAAATTATAATAAAAATCTACTCAATACAATAAACAAATGTTGGGGGTGTGGATAAAAAATTTTGTTAACAATCCAAAAGAAATCTGAGTTCTTTTTGGGAAAAGGTTAACAAAAGCAAATTGTTTATTTTAAAATTTCTTCTGAAATTAATTTTAATTCCTTTATTGCTTTTTTAACATATGAATAATATTCTTTTTCTAAAAGTTGAGTATCTTTTATTTTTGTGAGATTAGAAATCTTTGATATTAAGTCTTGTGGAATCATGTTAATTCCTCAATTATAACTTTAATTGTTTTAGGATATTTTTTTGAATATTCGCATAATTTTTTTTTATTTGACTTTTCAATCCAGTCTATTAGATATTCTTTTATTGAATCATTGTTTTCGCCAGAATATTTTTTTAAATATATAATATCTAAAATTGTTTTTTCTAAATCAGAAAAAGGGTATTTTTCTTTTTTTATTCCAAATTTACACAAATCTTTTTTTAATTTTATAAATTTTATTTTTCTACCAAGAATATTTATTGGTCTTGGTCGAAATATGGTATCGGAGATTACATAGTCTATTGAGAATGATTCGTGAGTAATATTATTGTTTTTTATGGCAGTTTCTAGTCCAAAATACCAGTTTTTTATGTTTTTATATTCCATTGCTTTAGAAATCGCTTCAAAAACAATTGGGGGATTACTATTTAATTTGCGTTCTTGAATGCTTGGCACATAAAAAAAACCTCTAAAAATTCGGTAAATATATTTGTTAGTTAATAAATAATTTATTGCGCTAGCATAACTTAATTTTAGTTTTATACAAATGTCTTTGATTTCTTCTTTTGAAAGGTATCTTTCATCAATTAATAGAATTTTTCTTACAAGTATTGAATAAGCCATTTTCATTATATATCACAAATACATAGTATATGTGTAATTATAATATAAATATATTTGTTGGGTTATTAACGTAATATTTTGGTTTTAAAAATATTCTGGTTGGGGTGCTTGTTAATAGCTCAAAATAAATCCACTCTTCTTTAGTGGGGGATGAGATTCAAACAATTTTTTTAAAATATTTTTGTAATTGTTCTTTTATTTCAAAGAAATTAGGATAGTTTTTTACTAGTCTCTTAATTTCTGTTTCATAGAGTCTTTCTTTTCTATTAATTGCTTGATCTAATTCTTTTAAATCAAATTTTTTGTTTATAGTATCTAATTTTTCTTGTATTTCTTTTTTGGTTACTATTTCTGTTTGAGTTAAATAATAAAAATCATATAAATCCCTTGCTTTTTCTCGTGTTAGTATTGTTCTTATTTTTTCTAATAATATTTCTTTTTTACTTAAAACTATTACTTCAAATAAAGGTAGTTCTATATCCAAACCTATTTTTTTTTATTACCATTTTAATCAACTTCTCAAAAATTCTTTTATTTGTCTAAAATATTCTTTTAAGGTGAATTCAATCAATTCTTTTGGATTATTCTTTTCAACTGAATTAATCAGTGCTTCAAAGTAAGGTTCTTTCTTTTCAGAAATATTTAACAAAGGAAAATCTTCACCCAACAGGGTTTTGTTAAAAACTAGTCGACAAACTCTTTTGTTTCCATCCAAAAATGGGTGAATACTATAAATTTTGAAGTGTGCTACTGCTGCTTTCTCTAAAGGACCCAGTTTTGTGTGGTTGTACCATTCAACGAATTCATCTAGCAAATCTGAAACTTTATTAAAGTGTGGCGGGCGATAACCAATTTCTATACTTAAAGGATTTTTTTCATCTCTTTTATGCAAATAAACTTGCTTATCCCTAATCTTTCCAGGATTTTTTGTCTCAAACTCAGACATTGCTTTCTTATGCAAATCAAATAAATATTTCTTATCTAACTTTTCAACATGCTTTATTGATTCAACAGCTTGCAACATATTTTTACTTATTTTTTCTTTTAAAGACAAATCTAACTCTTTTATGTATGCCTCTTTAATATCATTCAAACTAACATCAACATCTTCAGTTGTCAAAGTTGTTAAAGTAAAAAGAATTGTTTGATCAATCTCAAACTTTTTTCTCTTTGCAGGAGACAAAGAAGCAAACTTTTTATTAAAAGCATCACGGAAAAGCAAAGCCTTGATTAAATCATCTTTTGAAATAACTTGAACTGAATAGTCTTTTTTTGAAAGCTTTAAAATTAACTCTTCTTTAAACTTAATTTCAATTGACTCTAATTTAGAAGCTGTCGGTTTCTTTGAACCAATGTATTTACTGAAGCTCTTTGATTTATTAATCAAAAAATAGCTTAGAAAAGAGTAGTAATATTCTTTGCCCTTAAGTTTCTTTACAACAAGCATATACTAATTAGGTAGATAAATCTATTTAAACTCATCTACCTAACTTATCTTTTTAGGCAGATAAAACCAATAGAAAAATCTACCTAACTATCCTTTTTTATTGTTTCATCAAAATTCTCTTCTTTTACTGCTACAAAATCAAGGTCTTCTGAAAATCGATCTAAACCATAAAATTTAGTTAAATGTTGTTTTTAACACAGAACAATTATTTGTTTTTAAAAAAAGAATTTAAATTTTATTAGAGTTTTTTGTAGTGGGTTATAAATTTATATTATCAAACACAAAGTTATTTTTATATTACCGAGCACATATTATCTACTTTTTCATCATCTTCATATGGTATTAGTGGATGAACTTTTTCTACAGTGTAAGGATTGTTTTGATTAATTGGTATTTGCCATAAAGGTAACACCCAATCTGGTGTAGACATGAACTCGTCTAGTGTAACCCAATTAACATTATTAGTATTCCAATAATCTAACCACATATCATTCCAAATTTTTAATCCACCACCAATATAAGTGTGTGAAGTAGGAGTAATCCTGTGATGTTCTCCAAACCAACCAATTTCTTTGTCTGTTAAAGGTAACATTGCTCTATCAAGTTCTTCTCTCATATCACTTGGACAACCAGCTCTCTCATAAAAAGAAAAATCGCATAAACTACCATATTCAAATGGTACTAGTGCTATTAGTGAAACTGATAATATTTTAACATTATAATCTTCTATCTCATACACTGTTGCTTTGTTACCGGTTGTTCCTCTAGCTGTAACATATTCTATTCCCAATTCTTCTGCAACTTTAATAGTATTCATGTCAGAAGCCATGTATCTTGAAGAAATGATTCTTGGTCTAAAACCAACACATTCTTCTATTTCATCCATCATAGTAACAATCCTTGATTTTTGTTCTTCGTATGGGATACCCCAAAAAGGAGCTCCAACATTAGAAGGAACTAATTCTAACTTTTCATAAGAAAGCGCTTTTTTTACGGCTTCACAATTATTATTAACAAATTCAGGTGTAACCATTAAAATTCCAGTAATATCTCTTTGCTTCATTTGTTCAACCATAGTATCAAGACCAGTTGGTTCGCCAGTTGATTCAATTAAAATCATTAGTCCTTGAGGAGGAGTTTGAAAATTTATAGTATTAAATAATGCTAAGATTATAGTACAAATAACTAGTATTATTCCTATTGCAATAATAAGATTCTTATTATCACTTATTTTTTTATTATCACTTATTTTCTTATTATTCATTTTAACCATTTCAACTAAATAAAGTCTTAAACTTATTTAAAGGTTTAGGTTTTTTATTATAAAAAATGATTATAATTGTTTTTTTTTAATAATTTTTTCTTGATTTAAGATAATACTAAAACAAAAGGATTTTATTTTAGAAAAATTAATATGATTGTATGAATGATTCAATAAAATTATCTTCTTTAAAAATTTCTATTAGTATTGCTAGAAAAAAAGATTTAATTGAACTAAAAAAAGATGCTAGTCAATTTTATGCTCCGCCAAGAATAAGTGATTCTAAAACTGAAACAATTTTTGTTGCAAGAGAATCTAATTCAAAAGAAAAAAAAATAGTTGGTTTTGTTACTAGTTCAACTATAAATGAGGGTAGAGAGGTAATTGGTAGAGTAAACTTGTTGTCTACTAGAAAAGGTTTTGATTGTAGAAAAATAGGGTCTAGGTTACTTGGTAAAACCAATTCTTTTTTTATTGCAAGAGGAATAAAAAGAGCTGAATTAATTTCTTTTGCTAACAAATTTTATGCTAAAACAAATTATCGTGAAAGAATGTGTGATGCTGATGAATTTGAGAGTTCTATTAAAACTCTTGAAGCAAAATTAAAAAGAAAAAAAGTTAGAGAAATTTTATTAACAAAAGAGAGAAAAAAAAGATTAACTTTAGCATCACAAAATACTATTAATAAAGAAAAATGGTTAAAAAGAAAAAAACGAGTTTGATTTAAATCTAATAAAATTTTTTTAGTTTTTTTGTTTAAAACTTTTTTTTAGATTTTAATTTTGCAGGATATGGTGGTCCTCGTTTTGCTTGTAGGGGTATTTTTAGACTTGTTTTAATCAAAAAACTTTTGTTTAATATTTTAGGTTTTTTTAGTGGCATAATATATTTTTAGATTTCATTGTATTTAAAAGTAGTGTTCGAATAATATTTTTTTATTATCCTTATTTTTTTAAAATTTAATTTATTCTTTTGCTGGGTCAATTATTTTTCCTATGAAAAGAATTTCTTCATTTATATTATCTTTGATGATAAACGCAAATGGGTGGTTAGCATTAAACTCTATTATTTCTGTTGGTTGTACTGATGTTGTTTTTATCATTACAACTCCTGTTGCTGCAGCTGCTTCTGTTCCTTCTTCATTAACTTCTACAAATGCTTTGTGATAAACTTCTGATATTTTTACTTCTTTTCTAGAATCCATTTTAAAAAAATCTGCAAAATCAGTGAATGCTTGTAGTATTCCCATTTCTTTTAAATCATCACTCATTTTGTAATCTGTAGTAAATTTGAATTTTGGTAACGAAACATTCACTTTTGTTTTATTTAATTTATTATTTAAATTTGAGAGTTGTTCTGCTATAGGGATAATAAAATTGTATTGTATTTGTTCACCACAATTTTGTGATTGTGTTTCATTAAGACATTCAAAATAAATAGACTTAGGTAAAATAACTATCATTGAAATATCTTCTCCTTTGTAAGGTAGTTCTAAATATTGGAAATTTGAATCATTGTAATAATTAAACTCGTTTGTTTGGTTCATCATTAGAGTATTAATTGTATTTTCTTTAGAACTAAAAAATTTGGAAAGAATAGTGTTTTCTTTTTTAAATTCGTTTAACCAAGTTCCTTTAAAATAAATCGCGTTAGTTAAAACAAGTCTTGTGTCTATATCAATAGAATCTTTTGGTAATAATTCTTCTATTTTTTGGTTTGTTTGGTCTAAAACCCAATTATTAATTAATTGTCTTTGTTCTTCTGGGGAATTTTTAAAATCAACGGGGGTGCTTGTACCATAATAATAATTGTTTATTGTATCATAAAAACTTGGTTTAAATTCATAAGTTTTTTCATTCCAAAGTGAATTAGCTATGCTTAAATTATAATTTCCTTTAGAAGCGTTCTCGTTTAAAGTATTGTATATTTTTGCAAATGATGATTGTCTTAGAATATCATTTTGTGGAAAATAGAAAACGTCTCTTATTTCTTTTGCAGTTTGTCCATTTGCTCCTTCATAAGTCATTGCAAGTGCAGTTGAAATACTAAAAGGTGAAAAGAAAATATTTTTTCCTAAATGTTTTGGGTTTGAATCTAATTTATTATAATAATCAATTGCGAATTTATTGTTTGCTAGAACTAGGTTATTTACTCCTTCTAGAGTTGATTGACTATCATCTAGTGATTTAAAACTTAAAAGGCCTGTTACAATTGGTGGTTTGGGTGTGATTTGTGGTTGGGGTGTTGTGCATCCAATTAAGAATAATCCAATTATTAAAATTGATAAAATTAGAATTGCTTTTTTCATAATTAAGTTATGCCTTTTGTGTTTTAAAATAGTTTGTTTTTATTAGGTTGATGTGATTTAAGAACAAATCCCCTCACCCAGAATTGCACAAGGGTACTCTTAGGTTCACATAATTTTTATTTATTTTTTGTTCTTATAAATTTTATCATGGTGGTCAAATTTGTCAAATAAAATAAAGTTTTCTTCTTTGAATACTTTGAATAGTAAAACAAAATGTTTCATTATGTGTACTCTTTTATAATCACTCATTTCATACTTTAGATTTTTGTAGTGATTTATTGTAAAATCATCAGATGAAATTATTTGTTTTATTTTTTTGTTTATTGCTTCAGTAATCTTTTGATCTTTTTTGGCTAAGATTTTGATTGTTGTTTTTAGTTCATCTGAGAGTTGAAAGTTAAAAGGCAATTTATTCACCTTTGCATAAATCATCAAGTTCTTTTGTTGTCATTGTTTTGAATCCGTATTTTTTTATGTGTCTATCACAAGAGGCAATTACTTCTTTTATGATTTCTTCTTTTACTTCGCGTTCAACAAATTCTTCTCCAAACATTTGTGCAAATTTGTTTAATGCTTGGCTCTTGTCATTAAGTCCATATTTTTCTTTAATTACTCCAAGAACTCTGTTAGTATATTCTTCTGCCTTTAGATTCATTGTTACAGTTCTACTCATATAACATCACCTAACATAAAGTTAGTTAACGTTATTTTAAACCTTTCGTAAGTATCGCGCCAAGGTTAAAATTAGTAAATCCCCCCACCCAGAATTGCAACCGAATGGTTCTCATTGTTACAGAATTGATTTGGTTTTTTATAATTCATATTAATTCCTCCATTTGAATTTTTTTTAATTGATATTCAGTTAAAATAAGTTTTTTGAAGTGTGGTTCAGTGCTAATAAAAATTTTCTCAAAGATATCTATCCATTCTTTTGATTCCTGTTTGAGTAATTGCTTATGTATTGGTTGCCAGTTAATTAATAAGAAATGTTCAAAATATATTTTCAGTGATTTGAATGTTAATCTTTGTTTTTGTTTGATATCAGGTAAATTGTTTTTTAAAAAGAAGTTAAATAGTCGAAATAGATTAAATGAGATTAGTTTTTTTGCTGATATATATTCTTCAAGTATTCCATCTTCCCACATGTTGTCTTCTATTTTTTTAATTTTAAAGAGTATGTCTTTTGGGGTAGGAGTCTTGTTTTGTTTTAATAAATAATTTAGTACTTTGTTTTTTGTTCTAATGTTGACAAAATAATATTTGAATGTTTGGTGTACGTGTGGCCCAAAATATCCATTTCCCAATTTCCCATTTTTATTTTGTATAAACATCTTTTTTCTTAAAAATTTTAATTGGTTGTTTAATGTTGTTTGTTTTATTGGTTTTCTTTTGTCTTTTTTTCAATTGTTAATTCAGCCACGGCTTGTTTATGTAATTCATTTTGGAATAATTTTATTATTGCAATTTCTTTTATTTGCAAGTATGTTTTTGGGTTGTCTAAATCAAATTTATTCGCTAATTCAAGCACAACATTTTGTATTTGTTCTCTTCTATAATTTTCTTTCATTACAAATGTTTTAAATTTTTCATCGTCTGTTTTTCCATAATCTTCTAATTTTGGTGGTTGAATTTCAAAACAATAACCTTCTGTTTCATCTTCTAATGACTTTATTTCATCTATCATTTGATTAATTAAATCTTCTTTTTTCATAAAAAAACCTCTCATTATGTATAAGAATTTTGGTTTTTGGGGTTAATAAAGATATTTGAATTTTTAAAAAAAAGTTTTTATAAGAAAGATTTTACCCTTTCTTCAAAAATTTAATTATTTTTTCAACATTTTTTGAATGTCATCTTTTTTATAGTAAGCTACTCCAACGATTACTAATAATACAATTAATATTATTATAATTGGTATTATATCCATTGGTGCTTCTACTGGAGTTTCTTCTGTTGTAGTATTTGTTTCTGTAGTATCATCAATTGTTTCTACTACTTCTTCAGCAAATCTTACACTTGGTTCTGTGAAATTCACTCCTTCTAAAACTGGTGCTTCTGTATCAGTTACTTGGTAAGTAACTGTTTGTGTTTCTCCAGCTTTTACTAAAGGTAGTGTGAATTCTAGTATTGGATCATCTTTTAATATTGTGAAGATTGTTCCTGAAGTAATTCTTGAAGCTGTTTCACTAACTGCTTTTGGTACTTCTACTACTACTTTCACATTCTTTTGATCTTTTCCAGTATTGTTTCTTACTGTTGTTGTAATAGTTGTTTTGTATGATTCGTTTCCTTGTGCATTAGTTATTTTTTCAACTTTTGCGGTTATTTCGAATTCATATTCTTCTGATTTTTCAACCATTTCTGCTATTTCAGTTTCAGTGAACAAAGCATTACCTTGGTCATCAGTCATATTACTTAATACTTCTTCTAATTGTTCAGGAGTATAATTTGTTGTTATTGTTTCTTCAGAAATTGTTTCTGTTGTTGTTCCATCATCAGTAGTTGTATCATCAGTTGTAGTGTTAGTTGTTGTTACTACTGTAGTTGTTGAACTACTTCCACCTGTTGGTGTTTGTGTAGCTGCTTGAACAGTAAATAAACTAGTATTTTCATCTCCAATTACATAACCATTATTTAGTAATTGTACATTATGTGGTCCCACAACAGTTGTTAGGTATGTTCCTTCACAACTTAAATAAGTTTCACTAACTGAGTTATATCCATAATTATAACCTAAATTATAACCATATCCACGTACTTCAGTGGTTGTTCCGTAAGAATAACCAAGTATTCCATAACCATATCCACTTAAACCAGTTATTGTTGGTGTACAATTCATATCAACATATGTGGTTGTATCATCAGGTAAAGTTATTTTTGCTTGGATATATTATCATAAACTTCAGTTGTTTCTTTTTGTATTTTTGCAGTAATAGTAATAGTGTCACCAATTGTTGGTGTATCATCATCAACACTAAAGTTAACAGTGAATGCTGCTGCTGGTCCTGCTAAAAATAAGATAACTAAAATAAATAGTGCAATTCCCATTGTAATAAACTTATTTTTTTGTTTTTGTTCATTTTTTTTAAAAATTGCCATTTATATCAATCTCCTATAGAATAAAAAAATATACATTTTATTATAGAGAATAAATCATAAAACATATATAAACTTTATGTTTTTGTAAAAAACTAAGTTTTTTTAAAAAATTAAAACTCAAGGTTTTTTTTTTTAAGAAAAAAAACTTCTAAAAAATAGTTTTAAATCGTTTAAAAACATTTCTTTAACAAATATTGTAATGAAACTTAGTGATAAAGTTACTTCTTTATTAAAAGAAGAAGATTATTCCTTTGAAGAATTAAAACAAAAAACTAACGCTGATTTTTTTGAACTAAAAGACACAATAAAAGAATTACTAAAACAAAAAGAAATCTTTAAACAAGGATTTCCAACAAAATACTCTCTAACAAAAAACCCTTCTAAAATTCTTGTTAATAATTATGTAAAAAATTTTGCAGATTATAAAGAAATATTTTTAATAATAACAACAGGGTTATTACTAGTATTATTATATAGTGTTTTTCTAAAAAACCCTTTTCTTTACCCAGGCCTAGAACAAAGAACATTTCTATTGTTCTTGCCTTTATTACTAATAACATTGTTATTGTATGTTCCTTGGTCAAAAGTAATTAATATTATTCCAAAAAATATTATTCCAAAAGAAACCTTTCTTTTCTTAGATAAAGCAAAACACCTCACTAGCATAAAAGAACTAAAACAATACCTAAAAGAATTTTCTAGCAAAATCCTTGTTCCTTACTACCCTCACTTACTAATAATACTATCAGTTTTTTCTTTGTTTGAAATAGGATTCTTCTCTTCTTTTAACAACTTCTTTTCCCCAATAGCTCTTTACCTAATACTAATATCAATAGGCCTAATCATCCTAAAACAAAAAAAACCCTCTTTTTTCAAAGAAAAAGACTTTTGCAAATATTCATTCCTATTACTCTTAATATTAGTAACTTTATCCTCACTCTCCTTTGAACAAATAACCTTTATTTCAGAACCCCTAAAGGCCATGCAGTTCCAACTAACAATATTCACAATAATACTAGGGGCCATCACCTTCTACCAAAACAAAGAAGTAATCGAAGAAATCGAAGAAGAACAAAATACAGAAGAAAAAGCAGAAGAAAAAAGGGCGAAGGAGTTTAGTGGGAAATATCCGAAGCTCGCTGGGATTCCTGTTGTAAGTAGTATTACAAAATGGATGTATAAGGAAGGGTGGGGGTATAGCATCTTAATTATTTTAGTTTTGTTTCTTTTTTTATCGTTTACTTTACCCGGGTTAGGAAATTTTATTACAAGGGATGAACCACGTTGGATTAATTGGTTTGATAGAGGTATGATTCCTACAAATTCATTAGAACAATCTTTAGATAGAACATTTGTTGATAATTCGTATGGGCGATCAATTATTTATTGGAATTCATATTTGAGTGGAAATTTTGTAGGAACTTTGATAATTGATGAAGGATCTGGCATAACAACGTCGTTATTACACCTTCCAGCGTATTTATTTTATCATGGGAGATCTATTGAAGTATATTTATTGATTTCTCGAGTGCCTTTTGTTATTTTTAATTTTTTGCTACTAATTTTATCATATTTTTTAATAAAAAAACTCTTTTCGAAAAGAAGTGCATTGTTGTTTTTAATTAGTATGGGGTTATTTCCAATTTTTACAGCTTTTAGCAGAATTGTAAATCACGATTCAATTAATGGTTTATTAATATTTACTTTTTTCTTATCTCTTTTAATAGGAATAAAAAATAATAATTATAAATATTTTATTCTTTCTGGTTTTCTTTATTCATTATCTCTTTTAACTTCTGGAAAAGCCGGGTTTATAGTCCCTTTATTTTTTATTTCTCCAATTATTATTTGGTTATATTGTGAAAAACAAAATTCTATAAAAATTTTTATTAATAATTTATTTAACTTTTTTTCCATAGCAATCATAACTTTTTGTTTATTTTTACCAGCTGCATTTATTTATCCTCAATTAATTTTCTCTAAGTTATTTTTTCCAGAAAATGAATTAACAATTTTTGTGTGTTTAAGTATTATTTTTATCTTACTTTTAATGGAAAATAAAAATAATTTAAAAAACAGTATAAAAAAAATATTCGAAAAAATAAACAATTTTTTTGTTAGATTATTTTTAATTTTTATTTTCGCATTTAGTGTTTTTATTTACTTTAATAGATTTGGAATAATCGAAAAATTTTTGTGGGAAAGGCACCAATTTTTTGAAGCCCTTCAAGGAACATTTGCATCTTTTATATTTGTTATTCCAACAATAATTTTAATTTTTTTGGTTATTAAAATTATTTTTGAAGTTATAAAACCCAGAAAAAATTTATCTCAATTTTTTTGTATTTTATTTTTCATAATTTTAGTGGGATCTGTTTTTTTTACTCTGAATCAATTTGGATTTTTTACAGTGTATTCAAAATACCAATTATTGTTTATTCCTTTTATTATTGTTTATCTATGTTTTAATAATTTTTTAGAAAAATTATCTAAAATAAAGTTTTATAATATTTGCATTTTTTTTATTTTTATATTATGTTTTAATAATTTTTTATATTTTCCTAATCAAATTTTTTATACAAATGATTTATATGATTCAGAGTATATTCTTTTTAATTACTCTTGGGGGATCGGAGCATATGAAACAGCTGATTTTGTAAACAATTTATCAAATTCAAAATTAATTATTATTAATGATTACTTTGGGCATTTATCAAAATTTTTAAATAATAATGTTTATGCCACAAATGATTTTGATTCAGCAACTCATATTATTATTTATCAGTTTAATCCAAGCTACACTAGATTTTTTCAAAAAAATAATTTTTTAATTGAGAAAATGAATGATGATGACTGGTTATTGGTTTGGGAATACAAAATAAACAAATATGATTCTTTAGTGAGTGTTTTTGAAAAGTCAACTTAATATAAAATTATTATTTAAATTTCATAAACTTTTTGTGTATATTTAAATAAGATTATTGCCCAAATTAAATAAGAAATAATTGTTGCAATAGCTATACCTATTATTCCAAATGGCATTACTAATATAAAATTTAAACTTATATTTAATATAATTATAATAATTCCACTAAAAAATATGATTTTTATTTCGTCTTTTAAAATCAATAAATTTTGATTAAATATGATTAAACAAGACAATAATGGGAAAAAACTTAATATATATATTAAATTTGATACAATACCAAATTCAGAACCATAAATAGTTTTAATTAAAATATCTGAAAAAATAATAAAAAAAATAAAAAGAAGAGTATTAATTATAATTATTTTTTTGAAAATGTTTTTAAAAAGTTTTTTTGAATCATATTTTTTATTTATAAATAAAGGTAATGATCCTAATAATATTGGTATTGAAATAATTGTTGCTTGTTTTGTTATGTCTGCTGCAATGGTGTAAAATCCAACTGATTTAATATTTAAAAAATATGAAATCATTACAACATCAATTTTTGATAAAATTATTAACGAAATTGATGACAATCCTAAAAAAAGAGATCTTATTAAAATTTTTTTTGACAAATTTAAATTTGAATAATTATTTTTAAATAAAATCTTTTTTATAAATTGTTTTTTTAATATAAATAATCCTGTAATTAAAGCAAATAAATATCCAAATATGAATGCAATTGTTATTGTAGTAAAATTTAAATTATTAATTAGTGTAAAATAAATTATTAAACTTATTTTTATTGAATACTCGATCAAATAGATTAAAAATACATAAAACAATCTATGGGTTGATTCAAAAATAGACACTATAAATCCCCAAAAATTCATTAAAAATAATAAAATTATAAACCAAAAAAGATTGTTTGATAAAATATTAATTTTAATAAAAAATGATATTGTAATTAAAATAATTGTTGCAAACAAAAAAAAACATATTTTAAGTTTAAATGCTTCTTTTATATAATTATATGATTTTTCATTAAATTTGTATATAGTAACTTCTTTTTTTACTGCCTCATTAAGGGAATTTCCAAAAAAAGGGCCAGCTAAGAAGATATATGCAAAAAAAGCATGAAAAATCCATATTCTTCAATTCCTGCAAAAATATGTATAAATAATA
>JAQVNZ010000036.1 GCA_028702895.1 Candidatus Iainarchaeum sp.
AATATTATCCGGAATTATTATTGGGGCCATAGTGTTCTTTTTTATGACATCAAAATTAGATAATAAAAAAAATGATTTAGAAAAAGTTACTAACGCATTAATTCAATTTTTAAACAAAGATGAAAAAAAAAATTGTTACAAAATTAATCGAAAATAATGGGCAAATACTTCAATCAGAGTTATCTAGAATTGAGGATATTGGAAAATTAAAAAGTCATAGAATAATTAGACGACTTGAAGAAAGAAATGTAATTGAAATTGAAAAACATGGAAAAACTAATATTATCAAAATCAAAAAAGAAATTAAAGATGCTCTTAACTAATTATTAATGATTAGAAATACTTAGTATTAATACCACCGCCGGGCACTCAAAAAAATTTTTACTACTCTAAATTTATATAAAAAACACTCAAATTAATATCAGAACAAACAAATTAAAAACATATTTTATTTTTTATCTATAACACTAAACTTAATCACTTAAAATTTATTTTTTAAAATTTTTTTTTAGTTTTTTATAAAATTCGTTTGTTAATTTTTCAGTTTCTTTGACAATTGGTATTTTATACCCTTTTTCCTCAAATTCCACAAGTCTTTCGTTAATGTAAGTTATCCAAACATCTTCTCCTCTAACAGATTGTTCTTTTATTTCTTCAAGAATAATTTTCCAGTCAGGTTTTTGTTTTATTATTTCTTCACAATCAATTTTATCACCTTCACGATCAGTTATTGACTTGAAAACAAAAATATCTTCAATAGAAGAAAAAAACACACTCAATTTTTTTCCACCAAATATTTTTTCACTTCGTTCAACCATTTTTTCTGAAAAAACCATTTTTCCACAAACCTTGTCTTTAAACAAATCAATCCTAGCATCACCTTTTTCAAGAACCGAACTAACATTAAGACGCTTTCCACCTTTTGTTAAAGTTGTTTCATTAAAACCAAGTTTTTTCAAAGCAGAACTTAGCGTTTCATATTCTTTTTTTGTTCTAACCACTAAATCAATATCTTTTGTAAGAGATTTTAATTTATGAAACATTAATGCCCCACCACCAATAACAAAAACACTGGCCATAGAATCTATTTTTGAATCAATCTCTTCAAACAAATCATTTATTTCTTTTATACTCTCAATCATACAATACCATACTCTTTAGCTTTTTCGTTTAAATCGTTTGTAGATGGATACCCTTTTACATTTACTCCTGCAAACACCTTAAACAAGTTTTTTGAAATTAAATCTGATCTAATCCCGTTCCTTAAAACAAAGATACCTAAAATAATCAATAATCTATAATCCCAATCTTTTTTGATTACTTCCACTGAATGCTCATAAATTTTTTGAACTGAAAGTCTTTGAATTGGCAGGACATAATAATTTGTAACAGGAAAAAACTTTACTTTCCCTTTATCAAAAGCAGAAAAAGCAGTTTTACTAGCATTTACTTCTTCATCGGTTGAAAAAACAATTTCACTTTCTGATTTATAGTAAATTATTGAATTATTTGGAACCCGTTTATCAAAACTCATTTCTTGTTCAAATAAAGAACTTAATAATTCTTTACCTTCAAACCAATTTTCTTCATTAACCATATATTTTTTACCATCAGTTATTACTAGCCCAATTTGTCTTGCACCAAAAATAGTTTTGTAAACTGTTTGTTCGCCTAAATCCAAAATAGATGCGACTTTTGAAACTTTTTTTGAAGAAAGTAATTGTAACAAAATAGGCAAACCTGAATCACTAAATAAATCAACCAATTTTTTATTTTTTCTGATTAATAAAACAAGTTTTTTTAGATATGGTAAATTAGCTAACTTTCCTTTATCAAGAATGTTTTTTTTGTTTAATTTTTGTAAAATTCGATATGCTTGCGATTTACTTTTTTTAAGAATCTTAGCTAAATCATCAATGTTTTCAAAGTCATCAAATAAGCGTAATGCTTCAAATTCACTTTTTGTGAAACTAATGAAATATTTCATATTTATATTATAATGCGAAAAATATATAAATAGTCGCATAAAAATAGAATAAAATACACTTTTTATAATAAAATGCGAAAATAAATATTAAATCCGCATTAAAAAATAATAATCCTCTTGCCGGGCACTCAAAAAAAGTTTTATTACTCTAAATTTATAAAAAAAATCTTCAAATTAATTAAACACTAATCTAACTAAAAAACTATTCTAAAAAAACACAAAAATATAAAACAAATTTAAACTAATTTTAAAAAAAATATTTAATAAAATAAAAAAACTAATCAGAAGAAACAAAACGCTCTTGACTCCACTTAAAAAACAAAAATAAAAAACCAAAAATAATAACAACAACAATAAAAATCCCAACTATCTCAAAAAAAAATCTATCAAACTCATTTACAACGACATCAGTATTATTATCAATATTTGAACCAATTTCACTATCAATTATATCTTCTAAACTTGATTCATCACCAGCACTACCAGTAGACGGAAATATCCCGCTCTTGATAACACCAAAAACAACCGAATCACTTGCATCACGATAACCATCCATTTTAGCAGAAATATTTAAAATATAAGAACCAATCTCACTCAACTTCAACGACGAAGGAATCTTTACAATTACCTTTCTACCACTAGGATAAACCAATTCACCAACTACATTCGCATCAATCAAAACCGAATCAATATCAAAATAAACATTACTCCCAGAATCAAACACCTTCTCATTACTAAAACACTCAACATTCAAACAAGTCATTGCTCTAAAACTAAAATCCTCCAAAGCACCCCTAACATAAAAAGTAACAGCCTTCGAATCATAAACAACCTCGATTTCATTATCATTTAAATTCGGTTTCACAAGTCTAACAAAAACATTATAATCAACATTTCGATAATCACTCCCTATAACAAAATCATACAAAACTATCCTCTGCGCCGAACTATTAACATCAAAACTTATAGTCCCTGCTGGCAAACCATCACCAATTATAATGGATTGTAAAACTGCATTATTTAATTCAGAGTTAGATATTGTTGCAACCAATATTAATTTTCCACCCACCGATAAAGATGATGAATTTAAATTCAAATCACTTATAGACATTGAAAAAACAATTTGAGAAAATAAGCAAAGAAAAACAAACCCTACTAAAATAAATTTTTTATTCATAAAAATAAAACCTTCTAAAAAAAATAATTACTCCCAATAAATAGGAATAAACGTCGGATCTCCAATCAAAACAAAATATTCTTTACCATCATAAACATCATAAAATGCCTTGCCAAGACTCAATTTATCATTAACAAACAAGGGCGCAAGTTTTAATGCATCAAAAGTAAATGCAGGAGATTGTGCTCCAACATAACCCAAGTCACCTCTTCGAATATTTTGCATACAAAATAATTCATTCAAAGAGTTATGATTTTTTGCTTTTACATAATCACAAGTCGAACAGGCAATAATAATACTTGTTTTTGGTTGAAAATATTTATTTTTTAAATCATAACTTGAAATAAATGCCCAATCTATTGTCCCATGATCCTCATAGAAAACAAAATATGAAGAAAGAAAATTTTCTTTTACTTTTTCAAAATTATTATCACAGCCTCGCTCAGGATCATGATAAGTGAAGCATGAAAAAACATCATTAGAAAAATGATTTAATAACTCTAAATTATTACCAAAAAATTTGTATGCTCCAATATCTCGAACATATGTTTCAAAAGGTTTACTTTCTTCAACACCTCGCAGGATAAAAGCGCCCTTTTTATTTTTATAAATTGAATCAAAAAAGAAATCTCTTGCCAAATAAGAAGAAATATCAGAAACAGTATAACCAAATAATCGCCCTGTATATAGGACTGTTTTTCCTTGTTTATTAAAATTTGAATAAATCCCATCAACTGAATGATGCATTTCAACTTCTGGATTTTTAGTTATTTGAATACTTTCAGGAGAAGCAAGAATTGTTAAGTAATAATCATCCAAAAAATCCCCTGAAAAAGAATCTACTGATTGAAAATAAATATCATTTTTTGGAGTAATTTGAATATATAAACCGCCATCTATTGATTCCCCACTATTTATATACCCTGATCCGATAGAGTATTTAAAAAAAGATTTTTCAAGATTTTTCCAATAATCAATTTTTAGAAATTCTGCTTTTTTTGAACGATCAACAAACTCATTTTCTTTATTTGAAAGATCAATAAACCCACTTAAGGCATTAATAAAAACCTTGTAGTTTAAATTTGGATTAAATCCCTTAAAATTAAAAGTTGCTGTAGATCCGGATTTAATTAAATGTGTTGTAGAAATACGTTGCGAACTTCCAAGAACATTTAAAATAGGCAAATCAATTTTATTTAAATCATTGTCATAAGAATTTATACTCTGCACTGTATCCCACAATGTTGCGGATAATACACTCTCATCATAACCAATATTACAATTATTAACTCCCACTGTTAAAACAATTGAATCCCCACATTCTTTTAAAATATCAATAGGAACAACCATATACAGCGAACCTAAATGAACTATTTCAGGGATTTTAAAATCAGAAGAATAACTATTGCCTTGATACAGTGGAGTAACAATTTTTCCGTTTACATTAACAAAAACCTTAGACCCGTTAATTTTAAAACATTTTTCTAAAGAATTAATTCCTTTAATTACAAGAATCAAGTCTTTATTATAAAAATTAGCCAATTTTTTTTTATCAAACCCCACAACCAAATCAATTGAATTAACATCAGACATATTATAATTTATTTTTTCTTCAACTACTCCCTCAGCACACACATCATTAGCGTTACAACTTTCAAGAAAATTTTTTTCTTCAAATCCAGTCAAATCAAAAAATTTTTGTTTTAAATCTTTTTCAACTTTATCATAATCAAAATTATTTGTAAAAATAATTAGTTCTTGTTTCCCAGCAGCTAAAAAAGGCGCTACAAGCGAAGTATCCCCAAAAAGATTGAATACTTTACCACTAGTTTTTTCAAGAGACAAAAATTCTCCAGTATAATACGCTCCAAAATCAGCAGGATTTGTAAGAATAAACTTTTTAGTATTAGTCAATTCAAAATACTTTTTCTGCAATTCACTAATAGAATAAGACTCATCACATTGGCTTGTGTTCATACCAACACAAATAACATTTTTATTAACAAAATATTCTCCTATATCAAGATTACTCCCTTTAATAACCAAAGGCGCATTAATCAAAGAAGCAAAAGAAGATGCAATCAAAGCAGAAGAATAATCATCATCAACATAAATCACATCAACATATTTTTTCCAAAAAGAAAAAACATTACCATCAAAAATTTTAATCTGACTCTTATTCAAACTAGCACCAAGTTCTGGTTTAGCAACCAAAACCTTTTCAACAGCTAAAGACAAATCACCCACACTAACAACATTACTAGGCGAATATTCACTAATAAAATGAATCACGGAATCTACATCAACATTAGCATACTTTTTATCAATATTTTCAAATGCCCCTGGTTTTACTTTAAACAAAAATTTTGCCTCGCGATGATCATCATCAAAATTTACAGATGTTGGCCCAATGAGAATAAGTTCCTTTGGAAACTTAACTAAAACCGCGCTTCCTACAGTTAATTCACCAAATAAATTAATACCAAAAACAATATTCTCACCATTATTTATTATTTGAAGATTATCACTTTTTTCATTAGAGTTAGACAAAGACAAAAACGGGCTACTAGATGGATGACTGCCGTCTGATGTAGATTTATACTCAAGTTTAATTCCAAAATCATTAGTTTCAAAATTCAATTGAGCATCTTCAGAATGATAAACAAGAGTAGGGAATGCGCATACATTGCTTGGCCCGTCATACACTCTATTACAAGAGCTTTCAACTCCAGTCCAAGTAGTTAATGGAACCATTTGTAAAACCTCTTTCCAATCATTATTAGAAACCAAAAAAACAGGCTTTGACCCGAACTCATTAAATTTAGAAATATCTTTTAAATTTCTAATAAAACTAATTTGATATTTAATACTTGGAAAAGAAGAAAATATACTTTTTTCTTTTACAAAAAATTCTCTAACAAAACCATTTTGCATAGGAACAAATTCAACCAAATTAACATTAACATTCAAAAAAATAGGCCGCTTAATTATAATTCCTTTTTGCAACAAACCATCTAACACACTTTTACTAAAAATACGCTCAACCGTCTTAAAATCCCTATTTCGAATCAAAGATTTATTTGAAATAAAATTAGAACTCAAATAATCAATAACTAATAACTCTTCAGATGAAAGAGATTCTTTATTCATTAAATAAAAATATTTTTTATAAAAATATGCATCACTAACATTAACATCAACCTTAACAAAATCAGATTCAAGCTCAACATTAAAAACAGGATTTACTCCATTTAAAGAAAAAACACCATCTAAAACAATAACTTGCTCATCAAAAATATTCAACTCAGTTCCGCTAGTAAGAGCCAAATCAACAGATACTGGATTAGGATAAATTTTTGAAAAATCTTTTTCACTTAACTCAACAAAATCCAAATTATAAAAAACCTCGAAAAAAACATAATTAGAAACCATAACTCCACTTGAATCAATTAAATAAAAAACATATTCTCCTTCAGAAACAAACTTACCATTAACTTTTCCAAAAAATATTTTTTCAGCTTTAAAAGAAGTACCCAAATCCCAAATTTCATCATATATTACACTACCCTTATCATTTGCTAAAACCAATTTTAAAACAGAAATAGGTCCAGATGGAACGTCTACTGATAACAATAGGGTTTCGTCCAAAAAATTAACTTTATTAGAATTAGCAGATAAATTGAATTTAGAAGAATCAAAATTAATACTTTGTGAAAAAACAAAAGAAACACAAAAAAATAAAAAAAATAAAAATAAAATATATTTTAAATTAAAACAAAAATTATTATTAATCATAATTTAAAACCGATTTTATTTATATAAAACAAATAAAGAAACTGCTATAAAACTATATGAAAGTGATATTTATGTTTAACCTTCAAGAAACACAAAACAGAATGTTTGTATATTTTTCAAACGATTTTACGACACTATTAAACTAGAAAAAAAGGGATACGTTAACAATTTATCAAAACTCACGCTTAAATATCAGACTAGAATTAAATACAAGAAAGCATTTAATTTACCCGATAGATATGAAAGAAACAAGGGATGTATGGAACCCTTTTTTAAAATACCCCCGCCGTGCACTAAAAAAAAGTTTGATTACCCTAGAATTATATAAAGTAACACACAAAACAAATTGTTAAACAAACAAATTAAAAAGTTATTTAAAAAAAATTGTCTTATAATAATGGTTAATTTTATGCATTAATAATGGGTAAATTTTGTCTTTATAAAAATCTTAATTATAATACTTTTATTAGCCATTAATAATGGTTAAAATAACATACAATTTTTTTTTAAAAAACAATTTTTCCCAAAAATTATAAATAATTTATTTTTTCAAGAATTTTTGTTTTGATTTTTATTGCCTGCTTAAATAATTCATATGGACATATATGTATAGATAAAAATGTATCAAGATTATTATGGAAGATTAAAA
>JAQVNZ010000005.1 GCA_028702895.1 Candidatus Iainarchaeum sp.
TTTAATTTTTTAGCAAAATCTTTATGCAAATGTTCGGCTAAAACAGAAAGAGTTGCACCCCTTGGTAAAGCTAATGGATCAATTAATTTAGCTTCTTGACTCGGTTTTTTTGTATAAACTAAAACCTTATTTAATAATAAAAATATTTGATCTTTTAAATCAGTTAAATTATGATCCGTTAACTCATACGCATTTAAAAAAATTGCACGTTTGTAAACAATACTTTCATTCAAAGCTTCCGAAACATCATTAATTGAATTTAATGTTCCAGTAATAATAACACTTGAATTTGAAAAACCAACAGTCTTTAAATAATTAATTAATTGATCTAATGGAAATTTTAAAAATTCTTTTCCAGAAACTTGTATCCCTCTAAAATCAGATGCTTTTACACTTATTGGTGGGCGAACTCGATTATAGTATATTTTAGATTCAAATAATTCTTTTTTAACAACTTCTTGTTGAACAGCATCACCAAGAATTATCATACCATCAGAATTTCTAGCAAGAGAAATTATTTCTTTACCCTGTGCTTTTCCACTAGCAGATCCTTGTATTAAAGCAGGTAATTCAACTAATTGAATTAAACCCCCTTCATAAGGCATCATCCCCGGCTCAGGTTTAAATGTGGCAAATTCATAATTTGTTTCCTCAGTAATTTTTTTCCCAACTAATTTATTTAACAACCAACTTTTACCAGTGTTAGGCATGCCAATAATTATTATTTGGCCAAGACCGTCTTTTTTTACAAACATTGTGGGAGCTGAACCTTTTTTGGATTGACTTTTTTGTCTTTCCATTGATGATTTTAATGCAGAAATCTTTCTATTTATTTCAGCTCTTAAACTCTCACAACCCTTATGTGAAGGCGCAGTTGATTTCATTTCAGTTAAAGCAATCAATTTTTCTTCATTAGTAACTGCTTTATCATATTTACTTTCAGCAGCAGCAAATTCAACTGAAACATTAGTAGCCATAATAAACAACTCTCATATTAGAATAATTAATAAAAAATACTATTAAAAAAGAATCCTTAAACTTACAATTGATTTTAACAGGCAGTTATTCTCAAAACAAACAATTCTTCAAAAAATAATTTTTTTGAACTAACAATTTCAACACAATATTTTTTTTCTTCCAAAAAAGAGATTATTTCTTCCTCATTATTCAATGAAGAAACTAATAATAATACTACAAAATTTGGATTAACATGGTCAGATAATTGTTCTAAAAATTTATTAATTACTACTCTCCCTTTCTTTCCACCATCTAAATCTTTCCACTTTATTTCATCACTTGGTAAATAAGGAGGGTTAAACGCAATAAAATCAAATTTTTCTCCCTTTAGCGAAGAAAATAAATCACTTTCAATTAAAACAAATTTATCTTTATATTCTAAAAGGTTTTTTTGAGTAAGTAAAAGAGCTTTATAATTAACATCCACACAAAAAACTTTTTTAGCATTAGAAAAAAACATTGCTTTTGCTTGTATACCCGAACCGGTACCTAAGTCAAGGCATTTTTTTTCAGACAAATTTTCTTTTTTTATTTCTTCTTCAAGCAAAAAAGAATCTTCTTGTGGAGCATAAACTTGCATAAAATAATAATAAATTGAAAAGTATAAAAACTATGCTAAAAGGCATTATAAAAAAATAAAAACAAAAAAATGAAAAAACCAGTTTTAAAATTAATTTGTATTTGAAAGAGAATTAAATTTTAACACAAATTTTTTCGCAATACAATCATCTAAAATTAAAAGTAGATTCTCATCGTTCTTAGTATCTGCATTTAAAGAATAATTAAAAGAACCAGTAAAAACTTTTATTCCATCTATTACCATGAATTTATTATGCATTGAACCCAAATCTTTTTTAATAAAAACAGGAATGTCATTTTTTTCTAATAACAAATGCAAACTATGTTTAGAAGTAGATTGTAAATAATCCATTACGATGATTATTTTTACACCTCTTTGTTTCGCATTAATTAAAGCGTCAGCTATTTCAGAATGTGTAAAAGAATATATTGCAACTAAAATTGTATCTTGGGCCGAATTTATTTCAGATATCATACGAGTTGAACAAAAATCTTGCGGACAAAAATAAATATTTATTTTTGAATCACACTCAAAATCAACGAAATCAATTTTACTCTTATCAAAATAAATTTCATAATTTTTTTCAATAAAAAATATTATTGTAACCGAACAAATGATTATTAAAATAAAAAAAATAAGTTCTTTTTTAGTAAAAAAATTCATTTTAATCAAAAAAATATTACAAATACAGTTTATAATATTTTTCTAAAATAAGTCAATTGTGGAAACATGAAAAACAATTTTTTATTTGATGTGCATTCACATATTGATCTTGTTGAAGAAGACATAAACAAAATTATTTTACAAGCTACTAAAAATAATGTACAAAAAATAATTAGTTGTTCAACAACATTTGAATCTAATAAAAAAAATTTATTATTATCAAACAAATACCCTCAAATCAAAAGTGCAATTGGATTATACCCATTAAATGTAATTGAATTAAATGATAATGAAATAGAACAAGCTTTTAATTTTTTTAAAAAAAATATTTCCAAAGCAATTGCAATTGGTGAAATCGGATTAGATTTTAAATATTCTAAAAATCAATCAGAACAAGAAAAGCAAATAGAAATATTTGAAAAATTTATTGAACTTGGTAAAAAAGAAAACAAACCTTTAATCCTCCATTCAAGATATGCTCAACGAGAAATATTAAACATTTTAGAAAAAAATAATGCTAAAAAAGTAATATTACATGGTTTTATTGAATCTAAAAAACTTATGGCCAAAGCCGCAGAAAATGATTATTATATTAGTGTGGGCCCAATAGTATTAGAAAATGAAATTATACAAGAAAACATAATTAATTTTTCTTTAGAACACCTATTATTTGAAACTGACTCGCCGATAAGATTTGATAATAACATTGTTTTTCCAGAAAAAATAAAAAACATTGCTAGCAAAGTTGCAGAATTAAAAAAAACTAATTTAAATGAAATTACTAAGCTACAAACAATCCTTTTTAATAAAATATTCTAAAAAAAATGTGAAATTTAAAAACCTTCCATAATCGAAATATTAAAGATACTATGATTATTCCGATATTAATTTGGGCAATTGTTTTGCTAGTAATTGCTAACGTTTCTATTTCAGTTTTAAAAAGAAATAATACTTCTAAAACAAAAAACAATAAATGGGAAGATTATCAAGGAGAAATAATAGTAGAAAATACGCCTACAACTAGTGTTGCAATTATTAATACAAAAATAGTTAGCGCAGAAGATCAATTTAATAATGTGGGAAAAACTATTGCAAATGAACAAAAAATTAATATTCTTAATAGACGAATAGAAAATATTGAAAAAACTCTTTTAGAATTTGCGAAAAATAAACTATTATTAGAAAATGAATTTGATTATGAGAAACTTGATTTTAGATTAAAAGTAATGGAAAAAGAATTAAACGAAATTAAAAATCCAACTATACAAAAGAAAACTTTTTTTGGAAAAGAAAATGATGAAATGGAAGAAAAAATAAGAGCACTAGCTTTTAATTCAAGAAAAAATTAAAACTTATAACCTCAAAGAAAATAAATTAAAAAAGGAATTATAATGGTAAATAATAAAATCTCTCAAAATGAAATTTCTTGTAAAACTTGTTTAGCAGATTGTTGTAAAGAAGTAGCAGTATCAATTAATACGCCAAAAACAAAAAAAGATTGGGATGAAATAAAATGGCTAGTATTGCATAAAAACGTTCAAGTATACAAAGATTTTGAGAATGATTGGTTAGTCGAATTTTTTACACCTTGTGAAAAATTATCAAAAACAAATAAATGCACTATATACAAAAAAAGACCTTTAATTTGCAAAGAACACCAAAGTAAAAATTGTATAAAAACAGGGCCGCAAGATTATTATAAAATATTATTTAAAACAATAAACGATGTTGAGAAATACTTGCAACAAAAAAATAAAAAAAAATAATTTTTTAATTAAACATTTATTTCTAATTCAATCGGACAATGATCTGATCCTAAAACATTTGAAAGTATTTTTGAACTTTTTATTTTTGATTTTAATTCTTTACTAGCAACAAAATAGTCTATTCGCCATCCAATATTTCTTTTTCTAGCATTAAATCTATATGACCACCAAGTGTATTGATCAGGAGCTTTGGTAAACATTCTAAAAGTGTCAATATACCCTTTTTCTAATTGTTCACTAAAAGCGTTTCTTTCTTCAATAGAAAATCCAGGACTTTCTTCGTTTTGTTTTGGATTAGCTAAATCAATTTCTTTATGTGCTACGTTTAAATCTCCACAAAAAATAACTGGTTTTTTTTCTCGTAATTTTTCACAATAATTAATGAATTGTTCATTAAATTCTATTTTCTCGCCCAATCTTAACAAACCATGTTTTGAATTAGGTGCATAAACATTTAGAAGAAAAAAATCTTTTAATTCAAAGGTTTGTACTCTACCTTCATCATCAAAAATTTTACTATTAAAACCATTTTTATTATCAAGTGGAGGAATTTTTGAAATTATCCCAGTACCAGAATATCCTTTTCGTTTTGCTCCATTAAAATAAGTTTTATAACCATTAAAAGAACCAAATGAAGCGATTTCATCAGGAACATCATCGTTATGCACTTTTATTTCCTGTAAACAATAAATATCTGCTTTAGTTTCATTAAAAAATTTTAAAAAATCTTTTTTCATTATAGCTCTAATACCATTAACATTCCATGCAATTATTTTCATAAAATAATAAAATAAAAAAATGATTAAAAAGGTAAGCTATTTTATTTACATTAATAAATTAATGAGTTGATAATTATTATTAAAAAGAAAAGTAAAAAATACTTATTTTATTAAAACAAGTATTAATTATTCAAATTTTTTAAAAAAATTATTCTTCAATTTTTCTTTCTTTTAACATTACTTTTATTTCTTCAAGTATTTCGTCTTTGTGTGCAGAAACAAATTTTATTGCACCAGCACATTCGTGACCGCCACCATCAACACTTGCTTGTGGAAACTTTTCTTGAAGATGTTGTATTATATCTGCTACTGGAAGAACACCTTTATTTGCACGAATTATAAGCATATCATTTAGATAACCAATACTAAAAATATTTTGATTCGGATGAGAACTTAATATTTTATCGTGTATCATTCCAATTACTTTTCCAGGAGTAGGATAAGTAAAACGCATAGTATATTTTTCTAAATCAATATTTGAATATACAACATTATTTATTTCCATTGTTCGAACATATGGTAAAGTACTTTGAAGTTGAGTGTCTGCTCCTTTCGCAACCTCTTTAACCATCATTTCAACCATTAGACTATTATCAAAAATTTCTTCATAAACTCCAGTCCCGCTAGCAAATCTTAAATTATACGAAGTAAAATCTACAGCAATCCCAATATTAGTTAATTCTTCTCTAGTCTTGCCAGTTATCGCAATATAATCTTCTGTTTCTTTTATTTCAGATCTATCAGAAATTGCAGAAACCGCAGGTAATAATGGTTCGTCAAAATCCTTGTCAATTAGTCTAGCAATTTCATAACAAAGCATTCCTGCATTAGTACTACTATCTAAACCAAAAATATAAGGGTTTAAGTGAAGTGATAAATATTCACAAACACTAGTTTTTTCTCCAATCATTTTAACCGGATTATGATGATCAATAACAATTATTTCATATCCTAAATTAAATAATACTTTATGTGAAAACGAATCTTCTGGTGTTGAACCATTATCAACAATTATTATAATAGGTTTTTTTTGCCCAAAATCATTTACAATTCTTTTTGCTAAAACAACATCAAATAACATATCTGTTATCTCATAAAATGGTGCTTTTGAAGGGCTCCTATAAAAATAATATTGTGGATTAATACCCACTTTTTTCATTAAAATTTTTATTGAGTGTTCAAGTGCTAGACCAGATGAGATACCATCAGAATCATTATGATGTCTAACCATGATTGCTTGACCATCAAGAACTGCCCGTCTTATTTTATGAGCAATTTTTATCATAGTTGGATACATTTTATCCAATCTATCAGATTTAATACTTAAATATCTGTCAATTGGTTCACTTTGTTTATCTAAAATAGTATTAAAATCAAAATCAACTTTATCCATTGATTTAATTTCAATTTGTAATTTATCAGCTCTATCACTAACAGAACCTCTTAATTTTACTACATCATCAACATCAAATTTAGATTCTTTTGTAACTGCATCAACTTGTTTAAAACCGTCTGAAACAGAAAATACTACTGGTCCAGGAACGCTTTTTCTAACTATTTTTACTATACCTTCAAAAAAATCTCCGGCTTTAGCCATTTCAAGAGAATCTACTTTGTCTCCCATTTGAACATGATTATTAAAACCATGATTATTTTTTTTATTTTGGAACCTATTGTTCCCATTACTTTTATTCATTATTATCAATCCTTTATTTTTGAAATATCTTGAGAAATAATCTAATTAAAAACTAATTAGCTAAATTTGACCCCGTCTATTGACTTGCCAAATCATTTTCTTTCATCATTATATAAAATTAATTCTATTGCTAATAATATATAAATGTTCGTTTTTACTAAAAATAGTAAAAAAATTATTAAATTAAAAAACATAAAACTAAAACCCTCTAAAAAAAATTATAATCTTTAAAAAACAAACTAAAAAAATTATACTTTTAACTATTCAAATAAATACTTTTTGTAATAATTATTTTGTAATGGTTTTTTTTGTTTACTTATTAGAATGTAGAGATTATACGTATTATTGTGGTTATACTAATGATTTAGAAAAAAGAATTATTACGCACAACAAAGGAATTGGATCAAAGTACACTAAAAGAAGACGGCCAGTAAAACTAATTTATTTTGAAGAATATGAAACTAGAAGTTTAGCAATGAAAAGAGAATATGCTATAAAACAATTTTCTAGAAGAGAAAAAGAAGAATTAATAAAAAATAAAGCATTATAAAAAAATAAAATCAAATAAACAAAAATCAAATAAACAAAAATCAAATAAACAAAAATCAAATAAAAAAAACAAAATCAAATAAAAAAATAATTTAATAATTAGAAAATAAAAAAAAGAAAAAAAGAGAATTTTTTGATTCTCTTTTAAAAAATATTTTTAATTTTTTTTATTTGTTAAATGCTTTTTCGTCTATAGTCCCTTTTTCTTTTAACGCGGCTTGTGCTGCTGCAAGTCTTGCTATTGGCACTCTATAAGGCGAACAAGATACATTACTCATCCCAATTCTATGACAGAATTCAACTGATGCTGGGTCTCCCCCGCGTTCTCCACAAATACCAATATCTATTTTCGGATTAACACCCCTAGCTTTTTCTACAGCAATTTTCATTAACAATCCTACTCCTTCTTGATCTATTGTTTGAAATGGATCTCTTTCATAAATTCCTTTTTCAATATACACTGTCAAAAATTTTCCAGAATCATCTCTTGAAAATCCACAAGCCATCTGTGTTAAATCATTTGTTCCAAACGACATGAATTCTGCTTCACTTGCAATATCATCAGCTGTTAAAGCAGCTCTAGGAACTTCTATCATTGTCCCAATAGAATACTTAACTTTTCCTTCTGCTCCTGTTTGAATAGCAATTTTTTTTACTAACTCTTTTAATATTACAAACTCGCTTTTTTTACCAATTAATGGAACTTCTATTTCAGGAATTGCATTAATACCTTTTTTTGTAACATTCATTGCTGCAATAAATATTGCTCTTACTTGCATTTCCATTATTTCAGGATAAACTACCGCTAATCTACACCCTCGAAATCCAAGCATTGGATTAAATTCATGTAATGCTGAAATAGTTTCTTTTATTTTGTTGGCAGAAACATTTAATTCACTGGCAATTTCCATTATTTCATTATCTTCTTTTGGCAAGAATTCATGCAAAGGAGGATCAAGCATTCTTATTATAACCGGCAAATCATGCATTGCTTCAAATATTCCTTCAAAATCTGCTACTTGAAAAGGTTCTATTTTCGCAAGTGCTTTTTTTCTACCAGCTAAATCTTTTGCTAAAATCATTTCCCTAACTGCTTTTATTCGACTAGCCTCAAAAAACATGTGTTCTGTTCTAACAAGACCAATTCCTTCTGCTCCAAATTCTCTAGCAAGTTTTGCATCGTGTGGAGTATCAGCATTAGTTCTAATTTTTAATTTTCTAAAAGAATCTGCCCAACCCATCAACACTTCAAATTCGCCATCCATTACTGGATCAATAACCGGAACTTCACCTAAAATTACTTCTCCTGTTGAACCATTCAAAGATATTATATCCCCTTCTTTTACTACGTGATTATTACAAGTAAATAATTTTTCTTTTTCGTTAACAATTATTTCTTCTGCTCCAGCAACACAACATTTTCCCATTCCTCTTGCAACAACAGCAGCGTGAGATGTCATCCCACCTCTAGCAGTTAAAATCCCTTGTGCAGAATGCATTCCTTCAATATCTTCTGGAGATGTTTCTACTCTAACAAGTATCACACTTTTCCCTTCTTCAGATTGCATTTTTGCATGAGCAGCAGTAAAAACTACTTCACCAACAGCAGCACCTGGAGACGCAGGTAAACCTTTTGTAATAAAATCATATTTTATTTTAGAATCAAATTGTTTGTGTAATAATTGATCTAATGCACTAGGTTCTACTCTTAACACTGCATCTTCTTTAGTAATTAATCCTTCGTTAACCATGTCAACTGCTATTTTTACAGCTGATTTTGCAGTTCGTTTACCATTTCTTGTTTGAAGCATATACAATTTTTTGTTTTCAATAGTGAATTCGAAATCTTGCATGTCTTTATAATGTTCTTCAAGTTTTGTTCTTATTTCCACTAATTCATTATATGCGTGTGGCATTATTTCATTTAATTTTTCTATTTCTAAAGGTGTTCTTATTCCTGCAACAACATCTTCACCTTGTGCATTCATTAAAAATTCACCATAAAATTTATTCTCGCCAGTAGAAGGGTTTCTTGTAAACGCTACACCAGTCCCACTAGTTTCACCCAAATTTCCAAAAACCATTTCTTGAATATTTACTGCAGTTCCCCAGTGACCAGGAATATGATTTATTCTTCTATAAATAATTGCGCGTTCATTATTCCAAGATTTAAAAACAGCATTTCTTGCTCTTTTTAATTGTTCAATAGCATCTGTTGGAAAATCTTCCCCTGTTTCTTTTTTATATAATTCTTTTTGTCTACTAACCAAAAGTTTTAACATGTCAGTAGTTAATTGTGTGTCTAATTTAATATTATTTTCTTCTTTTATTTCTTCTAATAATTTTTCAAACTTTGCGTGAGAAACATTCATTACAACGTTACCAAACATTGTTAAAAATCGTCTATATGAATCCCAGGCAAATCTTTCATTACCAGATTTTTTTGTTAAAGATTCAACAACAATATCATTCATTCCTAAATTAAGAACAGTGTCCATCATGCCTGGCATTGATGCAGGCGCACCACTTCTAACACTAACAAGCAAAGGGTTTTCTATATCAGAAAATTTTTTCCCAGTTTTTTCTTCAAGCTTTTTAACAGCATCCAACATTTGAGCATCCAAATCAACAGGATATTCTTTATTTTTTTCAAAATAATTACAAACCTCTGTAGTAATAGTAAAACCATACGGAACTGGTAAACCACTAGATGTCATTTCAGCTAAATTCGCACCTTTTCCACCCAGTAATACTTTCATTCCTTTATTTCCTTCTTCAAACATGTATACTAATTTTTCGCTCACCCTTTACCAACTCCAAAAATAAACTAACGTTATAATCAAACTGAATAAAAAAAGATTAATAAGGTTAATTGAAATTTTTATTAAAATAAAAAAATAATTTTCAAATAAAATAATATTAAAAAAATTTGAAAAAAACCAAAGTAAAAACTTTAAAAACACTCGTGTGCAAAAATTAATTATAACTCAACAAAAATTTGTTGACAAATAATTGCACGGGTTGGGGAGCGGTCAAACCCGCAGGGTTTAGGACCCTGTCGCTTAGTGCGTTCAACGGTTCAAATCCGTTCCCGTGCATCACCAGTTTCGCCTGGTGAATACGACGTCGCATTTTCGTTGTTACTCAATGCAACTTAAAATATTTATGCTTATAAAATTCAAATTATTTAAAATACTAGACTATTTTAATCCAACAAATACATAAACTTCAAATATTATTTTATAATCAATCAAATTTTTTAAACCATATAATTACAAAAAAAACTCTATTATATAAATATTTTCACCTGTCTTTTAATTAGTGGTGTTAAAATTTGATTAAAGAAAAATCCTTTACAAAAGAAATGGAATTAACTATTTTTGAAGAATGGAAAAATGATTCCGAATACAATTTTAACGAAAATTCCCAAAAACCAGTTTTTTCGATAGACACCCCCCCACCATATATTAATAGTCCAATACATATAGGACATGCTGCCACTTACACAATAATGGATTTTATTGCAAGATATAAAAGAATGCGAGGACATGAAGTATTATTCC
Source organism: Candidatus Iainarchaeum sp. (assembly GCA_028702895.1). GTDB lineage: Archaea > Iainarchaeota > Iainarchaeia > Iainarchaeales > JAAZKV01 > JABIDZ01. The sequence continues at coordinate 10,614 of JAQVNZ010000005.1, forward strand.
CACTAGGATTAGACCAAAACGGATTACCAATTGAGATTAGTGCTGAAAAAAAATTCAAAGTAGATTTTACTAAAATAACTAGAGAAGAAGCAATAAATTATTGTAGAAAATTATTAGATGAAACTACTGCTCAAAGTATTGATAGTTTTTTTAAATGCGGAATAAGATTTTCTTCATGGGAAAAAGGAGAAAAAATAAGTAATATTTATGAAACAGATTCGCCTAGTTATCGAGCTTTAACTCAATCAACATTTATTGATTTATGGAATAAAGGACTAATTTATGAAGCAGACAAAGTAGTTAATTGGGATCCAAAATTACAAACTACTGTTTCTGACTCTGAAATAATTTATGAAGATAGACCAGGATTTTTCCATGATATTGTTTTTAAAATAAAAGACACTAACGAAGAAGTAATAATTGGCACAACTAGACCTGAACTTGTTTGTACTTGTGGAATGGTAATTTTTAATCCCAAGGATGAACGATACCAACATTTAGAAGGAAAAACTTTAATTACTCCTTATTTTAATAAAGAAGTTCCTTGCAAATCACACCCATCAGCTGAAATTGATAAAGGTACCGGAATAATGATGATGTGTTCTTATGGAGACTTGACAGACATTAGATTTTTTATCGAACAAGGATTAGAAGGAAAAGTCGCAATTAATAAAGATGGAACACTAAATGAAAATGCCGGAGACTTAAGTGGAATGAAAATAAAAGATGCTAGAGAAAAAATTGTTGAAGAATTAAAAGAAAAAAATTTGTTAAAAAATATGACGCCTACAAAAGCACACAGAACACCAATTAGTGAACGAAGTGGAGCAGCAATAGAATTTATTCAAATGCCAGAATTATATTTAAAACAAGTTCAATTCAAAGAAAAAATGAAAGAAATTGCTAACACAATAAATATTACTAATCCAGTTGCAAGACAATTACTATTGGATTGGATTGACACTGTTTCAATTGATTGGCCAATTACTAGACGAAGATATTATGCTACTGAAGTACCATTATGGTATTGTGAAAATTGTAAAGAACCAGTTTTAGCAAAAAAAGGAGTTTATGTTCAACCATGGAGAGAAGAATATATTGGAACTTGTAAAAAATGTAATGGGAAAAAATTTGTTAGTGATCCTCGCGTATTTGATACTTGGTTTGATTCTAGTATTTCACCATTATATATTCTAGGCTATGAAAGATACCCTAATTTTTTTAAAAAAAATAAACCTTGTTCTTTAAGACCACAAGGAAAAGAAATTATTCGAACATGGTTATATTATACTTTATTAAAAGATTATTTACTCACAGGAGAAATAATTTTCAAAGATGCTTGGATACACCAACATATTGTTGATGAAAAAGGATACAAGATGAGTAAGAGCAAAGGCAATGGAATTGATCCACACGACTTATTAGAAAAAGTTGGAGCAAGTCCTTTTAGAATATGGTGTGCACTTGAAGGCAATCTTGATAAAAATGATTTTCGATGTTCTTTTCAACGAATACAAAACTCTGGGAAAGTATTAGATAAATTATGGAATGTTAGCAAGTTTGTTTCAATGTTTGAATTAACAAAAGAAGAAGAACAAAATATAGAATTAATGGAAATTGATAAATGGGTTTTAGGAGAAGCTAATAAAATAGTAAAAGAAACAACCGAAGGTTTTGACAAATACGATTTTCATAATCCCACAGTAAGCGCAATTAATTTTATTAGAGACGACTTCGCATCACACTATTTAGAAATAGTAAAAAGACGAGCATATAATAATGATGAAAAAACAAAATTTAGTGACGCTCAAAGAAATGCTGCAGTAAAAACACTTAGAGATGTATTAAAAATAATGCTTGAAATATTAGCACCATTAAATGCAGCAATGAATTATTTTTTATACAAAGAATTATTTAACAAAGATGTTCACAAACAAAATTGGCCCACATTTAAAAATATCGAATCTACAATAAATGGAAATGAATTAATTGAATTTGATTCAGCAATTTGGAAAGCAAAAAAAGATTTTAACCTATCATTAAAAGATGAAATAAAAAAAGCGATTGCCCCAGAAAGTTTGAAATCAATTGAAAAAGAATTAAAAGCAACACATAATATTACAGATTTAGAATTTTTTGAAAATAAAATTGAAGTAATCGCAAAATAATTTATTAAAAAAACAAATTTTAAAAACAAATTATAAAAAAACTAAATAATTAAAAAATAATTTATTTTAAAAATTTACTTCGAATAAATTCTTTTATTATTTTTTCATTTTTGTTTTAAAAGATTTTTAAATTAAAAAAGCACTTGCTGTAACACTTGAATCCCATGAAAATCTTGGTCTAACTTTTATCATCCAAATTTTTTCAGTATTATCATCAATTACTAATGCAAAACCTTTTTGTTTTGGCATTTGAGAAAATAATTTATCTAAATCTGTACTCATATAAGTTGGTCGTAATGCACCCACTGCCATTATGTCTGGTTGGGAAGTCATCCTGTGTGAAATAAAAATATCACATTGTGATATTGCATCTGGGTGTAATTTTTCAGGTCTTTGTGTTGCAAGAATTAATCCTAATCCTGGTTGCCTTCCAACTCTAACCCATTCTAGTAAAACTGGTAGAGCAATATTTGGTTCATCTTTTGGCATAAACATGTGTGCTTCATCAATCATTAACCAAACCAATGGCATTTTACTACTACGTTTGTTTTCAGTAACAAGTTTTATTTCCTCTTCTTTTCTAAATAACATTCTTTGTTCAAACAATTTTTTTCCAATTAGTGCCACCACAATATCTTTTACTCCTTCTGCTCCCCCGGTTTGTCTGTATGATGAAACATCAACAACAGTAATAGTTCCTGGTTGAGCTAATTCTTGTATTTTTGTACCATTTTTTTCTATTAAACCCCATGAATTAACTAATTGAAATCTACTAATTACTGATTGTTTTACTGCGTCTTCTGCATCAGAGTCATTTCTCGTAGCTAGGATAAGATCTTCAATACCATAATATGTTCCAACTTTATCTCTTACGGTTTGAATAATTCTAGAAATTAGTACTCCTTGTGGGTCCATCCAATTTAATCTAAATAATGCTAACCATTCAGTTTCTTCTAGTTCAGAACATTTTAATGTGAAAGCGCCATCCACTGGCAAACCTTTTTCTTGATAAAATGCTAATTGTCCTTTTGGAACAAATACTTTTACATTAGTTTCCTCTGCTTTTAAATTCCATTCTTCTAACATTTTTGCATCTTGATCTTTAGCCGGTAATTTTAACCCCCAAAAAATCCCTACTGTGTCAATAGTAATAGTTGAAACTCGATTCCTAATCATTGGATCTAATCTGGCCATTTCTTCCATTAAAACTGCTAGCGTATAACTTTTACCACCGCCTCTCTTACCACAAATAAGCATTAAGTGTGGTCGTGAAACATCAACGCGCACTTCTCTTCCTAGAACTGGTTTTTCTCCTGATGACATTACTACTTTTCCTAAGTATGCTGTTCCATCTTTACCATATTTTTCTAAATCTTTTAAATCTCGTCCTAATATGGCCGGTTCTTGAGAAAATTGTTCTTGCATGAAGAAAATAAGCGTTTACAAATATAATAACGTTTCTAATAGAAATTTTTTTTCAAATATTATATTTTTTCAATTTTTTAAAAATATTTTTTTTAATTTATTTTTTATTAATATTGAATTCTTTAAATTGTAGTGGTGAACCAAATGCAATATTGTTTTTTGGAACATCCTTGTAAATAGTAGTGTTTGCTGGGATTATTGCATTATCTCCAATTTCTATTCCTGGTAATAAAAAACTTCTTGCACCGATTAAAACATTATTCCCAATAATTATTTTACCATATCTAAATTCGTGTACGTTAAATTCATGTGCTGTAATAAAAGCTTCTTGACCAATTACAACATTATCACCTATTGTTATTCCTTCTGGGAAAAATATTTCCATTCTAATTCCTGGCATTATTTGAACATTTTCTCCAATTTTAATCCCCATTTTTTTATAAAAAAATAATTTTAAATTCCCTGGTGTTTTTGAAGCAAACCACGCAAAAACCCAATTTTTTATGACTTTTAAAGGATGTTTTTTAGTTTTCCAAGCTTCGCTACTTTTACCATTATTTGTTTTTAAAATAATTAAGTTTCGCATAATAATAGTATTATTTTTGAATATAAAATACTTCGTATAACACTTTTTTGGAATAGTTTTCTTTAAAACGAAATAATTTGTTTTAAAATTTATTTTTTTAATAAATTATTTTTGAATATGAGATATTTTTCTAATATTTTCATTATCGCTTTCAACCACTATTTCATTACTTGCTTTTAAAAATATTTTAGCATTGCTTGTTTCAAAAATAAGATTTCTAAACATTTTTTTATTTATTAAAATAGATAATGCTTCAGAGAATAATTCGCTTTGTACTATTACGCCAGCACCAGTTTTATGTAATCCTAATTCAATTGCCATTTCACCTAAATCAATTTCCCCTAAAAATTGTGGTTTAATTGAAATAATATCTGCGTTCAAAACAAACATTAATTCTTCTAAAAATAATATTGTTTTAGATGTTTCTTCAAAAGAAAAAACTTTTTGTGTTCTAAGAGATTCTACAAAATCAGAAATTTTTTCTTTATAAGAATCTTGTTTGTGTAATTGATTTCTTAATTCAGCAAAATCATTTTCAATACTAGCAAAAATATCAACAATATTTTTTGTTTTAAATTCTTCAGAAATTATTTCTTTTAATTCTAAATCAGAATTAATTGATTGTTTAAAATTATTTATTCTATCTAAAACTTTGCAAAAATCATTATTAACATTCTTAACTTCTTGCAAATCTTTCTTAACTTTAAGTAAATCAACTTCTAGTCTTGTAATAGACATATCAACACCCAATTGTAATAGACCTTATAAGTATATAATCTTTTTGATTGAAAATTATTCTTAAATATAATACAAAAAATACTTTTTATTTTTTTAAAAAAATGATTAAATTAAGTTACACCAAGTAAATTGAAGATGTAACATTTAATGAATCCAAGCAAATGAATTTGCTTGTCTAGAAAATTAAAAATTTTCTAAGTTTTATTAAAAATTTTAAAAAATTAAGTTACATCGAGCAAAGCGAAGATGTGACCTTTACTGAATCCAAGCAAATGAATTTGCTGGCCTAGAAAAGCCTTGCTTTTCTAAGTTTTATTAAAAATTCTGGCAAAGGAGGAAAGGATATCTTAAATAGTACTTTTTGGGTGTTGACGTACAAATAGAACTTTCCTTCCGGAACGAATTCTTTTAAGATATCCTTCTCTCACAAGTTTACTTAAACGTTGCGATGCAGCGTTTGAATTTTTATAAGCTAGGCGTATTTTTATATCCTCAGCAGATACTTGATCAAACTTTGTAACTAATTGCATTATGTGTTGATCAGGTTCTGATAGGATTGATTCCCCTAAATTTGTGTGGGAGTTAGAGGAGTTATTAACGATTAAATTTTGGATTATGCTAAATTTTTCTTCTAACCTTTGGAGTATTTTGTTTGTTTCTTCTCTTTCCTTACTTAACTTGTATAATAGTGCTCCTAAAAAAGCTGGATTACTAGATTCTTTCATAATTTCTTGTAAATCAATGCTCAAATTGTCGAACTCCGGAGAAATACGCTTTACCGCGTTAAGGTCAGTCAACAACTTTTGTGCATTAAAATTACTCGTTGAATCATGATTAGTCATAATACATCATGATAGTGTCATGACATATATATACTTTTCGGGTTTTAAAAAAAAAATTAGCAAACTATAATTAATATAAAATCCAAACTCGCATAAAAAACTATTTTTTAATCTTCCATTTTTTTAAAGCCAAACTTAATTCTAAATGAGTTTTAGCATATTCTAGTGGGTCAATACCAAGCATTTCTGCATCAACTGCTTGTCTTGCTGCTTTTGCACCAGCAATAGTACCTGCAGGATGACCATGAACACCGCCACCAAATGAAATTAATATATCTCTACCAAGTGCGTGTATAAGAGGTTGAACATTAGCAGGAGATAATCCCCCAGAACAAACGGCCATAGTAGGTTTTAATTTTAACCAATTTTCTTGTAATCTATGTTTAAAAATATCTTCTGAAACAACTTTTTGTTCTATTACTTCACCTATTCGAGAAACATCATCTTTATCCTCACTCATTCTACCCGCAAATCCTCCAACTTGTAATTGATCAAAACCAATTAACCTACACAATTTTGAGAGAACTAACATTGAAATCCCATGTTTTGGATCTCTAGTAAATGCTGCATGCATTGCCCTATGACCATGTAAAATAACCCTAAAATCTTGATCTTTTAATGCTTGAATTGCAGACCAACCAGCAGTAACAAAATCAACCATTACAAATTCTCCACCATGTGCTAAAACAAACTCAGCTCTCCTAACCATTTCATAATAAGGCGCAGTAATATTTGGCAAATATGCTTTTTTTTCACCAGTTATTTTTTCTGCCCGATCTCTTGCTTTTAAAGTAAGTTTAACCCTCTTCTCAAAATTGTTATATGGCATAGATGTTAAATTTTCATCATCAGAAACATAATCACAACCACCAACCCAAGAGTCAAAAGCAATATTTGAATGTTGTTCTTCAGTTAATCCAATTTTTGGTTTTACTACTGCCCCAACAAAAGGCCGATCTTTTACACTTAATATTTTTCGTATTCCTTCAACACCATACATTGGCCCAGAATAATGTCGCACAAATGATTCTGGAAAATCGATATCTAATAATCTAATACTCTTAAGATCTTTCATTCCAAAAATATTCCCAGCAACAGATGAAACTATTTGTGCAATATTATGTTCTTCAAATAATTGTTTTGAATAAGCTATTCTAAAAATACCTTTTTTTTTATCAATACAAAAAACTTTTGGAGATAATTCTTCAAATAATTTATGAGATAAATTATCAATATCAGTCCAAGTACCAATACTTGATTCTGAAGCAACTTTTTTTACAGCTGTTTCAAACGAAATTCCTTTTGCAGGTTCAACAAAAAAAGCACAAACTAATTCTTCCTTACTAGGAACGTAATTTAAATCAATATAACCCTTGCTTTCAATTACTCTATCCATAATATCACAGAACTTACAAAGATATGATTTGGTAATTTAAATACTTATTGGTGATAAATTTAGGAGCGCAAAAGCGCTCCAAAAAATAAATTATTTTTTTAATTTTATTGCAATTGCAGAAATCTTCAATGGTTTACCATCTTCAGTTTCAACTTCTTCAGTAGAAATATCAATGCTAACTAATTTTATTTCTAAAGATTTGTTTCTAACAATTTCAGCAACATCAACTGCTCTTGAAATGGATTTTCCTCTTGCTTTTATAGTAACTTCTTTAGCATTTTCACCAAATTGGGTTATTACTGCTAATACGTAAGCCATTACTCCTTTTTTACCAACGAAAACAAAACTGCCCTCGTTTTTCACTTGAGTTTTTTCTTCTTTAGTCATTTTTGATTCCTCCAAGAAATTAATTAAACAAATCAAATACTAAAATATTTTTAAACTAAACCTATTTTAAAAAATATAAAAATAATAATATTAAATTATAAAATATTAAAAAAAGTGTAAAAGAATAAATTAAATAATTTTTAATTGATTAAAAAAATATAAGATAAATTTATAAAAAAATATAAGATAAATTTATAAAAAAATTAAAAAATATTGAAAGTGGTCAATGACCACTATCAAAGAAATAACTACTGCAAATATTTTATTGTATTATTTAATATTCCTGGAGTGTAACCTGGATCATAATTAAAGTATATTACGGTTCCAAAAGGAAAATTCTTTTTTTCTAATATTGCAGGATAAGTCATTGGTGTTCCTTCTGATTGAATATATGCAATTGTTTTTGCCCCTTCATTTGCTTGTATTCCAAATACCCTTAATTGATAAGGAGCTACACCTTCAGGAGGAGTTAATTCAATACCCATCATAATTGGATGCGTATAAATTTGCCTTCTTATTCTACCAGCAATTGCCACTTCTTGTCCTTCAGAACAAGTGGGAACATTAGTTGGCCCTAAAACACATTCCATTGGCATTATATCACCAAACGTTGATTTCCAACCAATTACATCTGTTGCTACTGATCCACCAAGACCCACACTTTGATAGATCCCAGAGTTTTTAACAACGATTAATTTTCCGCCTTTATTAACATAATTTTTTAATGCTTCTCCAAGTGAAACTGATACGCTTTTAATAGTCAAACTTTGATCTAACATTACCATATCATATTGTGAAAGTTCTTCAGAAGCAGCATTACCAAATGTTCTAGCATCTCTAATCCTATATGTTAACATATATGATAAGTTATCTAAAACTACTTTTTCACCTAAGCTTGGTTCTCCAATAAATAATAATTGAACGTGACCACTACCTTTTGGAAGATATGGAATATCTACAACCCCAAAATAGTTTAAAGATGCAATTCCTATTATCACTAATAATATTAGCGGAATTAATCCTTCTAAATTAAATTTAGGCATTCTAACCCCCAATGGTGCAGGATCTGCCCCTCCAGCTTCATCATACATTTGTGTTTCACTCCCTTCAATTAATATGTTAATATATTGTCTTTAAGAGTTTATAATAATTTCCTTCAAAGACATTTGAAAAATTAATACAATTGAGATTAATAAACTTAACTATTTGTTTTCATATCTCAAAAATCCGATAAAAAAAATTAAATAAAAAAGATAAAAAAATAATTCAACTAAATAATATAAAATAAACAAAATAAAAATTAATTAAAAAAATAAAAAAATTAATAAATAAAATTAATAAATAAAAAAATTAATGAATAAAATAAGAAAATAATAAAATAAAAATATTAAACTAAAAATAAAAAATATTATAAAACAAACTAATTAAATTTGTTGTAAAAAAGTTTAATTAATTAAATTTTTTTAGAGAAAAAAATTGATTATTTACCAAGCATCCCATAAAACATTTGCTTTAATAATAATGTACAAGCGTTTGGAGTATTATTATCAGCACAATAATATTCTAAAGGATACGCATAATATGCTACTCTTTCACCCATTCCAGAGGTCACAATAATAGGCAAGAATCTCGGGAATTGTTTTTCCTTCCCTTGTTTTACTGAACCTTGATCTAAAGAAAGAACAATATTACTATTAGGCAAATTTGGAAATTGAGACACTATAGAAAAATCTTTTTCAGGATGAATTCGTAATTCCATAGCAGGAGTTAAACCATAAATTAATCTATGCGAATTTGTAACTTCCGTAACAATTATTCCTGGTGAAAAATTATTTGCAACACAATTAGTTTGAGTACAATAATTTCCAACAAATCTTAGTCCTAAAAATTCATCAAAATTAAGCAACACATATTCCGTTTGTGTTTCTCTTGCACGTGCCCAAGGATTATCTAATTTTAATTGTTGATCATTAACATCAATTAAATTTTCTAATTCATCCTCTGCTTTTTGTGTGCCAGCATCCCCAACCCAAACTAAACGACCGCCATTCAAATTAACATAATCTACAAACATAGATAACTGATCAAGACTCATTTTTTTTGCATGTTCAACTATGACTAACTTATACTTTTGCAAATTACCCGAAGAAATTCTATCAATATGCAATGAATCAACAGCGTTAACCCCTACCTTATTAGGATCCATTAACATTAATTTTAATTCATCAGGATCACCTATTCCTTCATCACCATAAACAATTAGAACTCTAGGAGAACCCATAACTGATTCATAAACATCACACCAATAAGGAATACTTCCACAACGAACCATCCCAGACCAGGTTAAAAAAAATAGTATTACTAATACAAGAATAATTGCACCAACTAATTTTATGCCAATATCTGCAATATCTAAATCAACCATTTTAAATCACAAAGCAATCCTTTAAAAACTTCTTTTATTTTATAATAAATATAGATTAGTTGTAATATTTAATAATGGTGGTTTAAATGGTAAAATTTGTAAAAAACAAGTCACAATCAAGCGGGCCAAGTTCAGCACTAGGAATAACAAGATTTTTTGATGCAGAAAGTAAAAGTCCAAAAATAAGTCCTTATTTTGTAATAGGTGTTGCAGTAATAATAATAATTATAATGCTTATTTTAAGATTTATCATACCAGCATAATTATAAAAAAATAATTAGAAAACTTATTTAATAAAAAAATAATTGATTAAGAAGATATTTAATCAAATAATTAATTAAACAAAATAATTAATTTAAAAAATAAATTATAAACAATTAAATAAAAAAAATAATTAATTAAATAAAAAAATTATTAAAAAATAATATTTATTTTAATTATATATCTCAAAAAATTTATTTTAGTTATTAGCTAAACTTATTTTTTTATTTCAAAGAATATTTGTTTTTCACCAAAATTTTGAAACTCTTTTGAATTAACTAAAGTTATTTTAGTAGAAGTTTTTTCTTCAATTGTTTTACTAAACTTAATAACAAAATCCTTATCAGTAGAATCAAAATCCATTTTTATTATTTCCAAAGGCATTAAACCTAAATCTTTTCTTTTAGATTGAATACTTCGTATTACTTCTCTAACTATTCCCTCATCCCTCAAATCAGGAGTAATATTCGTATCTAATTCAACACTTAAAACAGAATCTTCTTTTAATTCAATTAATTTAATATTTAATTCATCTTCAATTAACCAGAATAATTCTTTTGAAATTTTTGCACCACTAATAACAATTTTTGATAATGGTTGTTTAACCGGAATTTTTTCTCTTACACGTTTATCAAGAGCAACGCTAACTATATCACGCACAAGTTTCATATCATTTTCTAAATTATCATTAATTTTATTATCATCAAACACAGGCCATTTTTCCAAGTGTATTGAATTATCTTTTTCAAAATTAGTTCCTCTTAACGATTGATAAATTTCTTCTGCAATAAATGGTGTTATTGGAGCAATTATTTTTGATAATGAATCTAATACAAACGAAAATGTTTTCATTGCATTTAAATCGTTTTCTTTGAAACGATCTCTGGATCTTCTAATATACCAAGTAGATAAATCTTCAACAAAAACAATTACTTCAGCGCAAACAATATTAGTATTATATTCATCAAGATTTTTTGTAGAATTTTTTATTAATCTATTAGTTTTACTAATAATCCATTTATCTAAAATGTTTTGAGAACTTTGATCATCAAAAACATTATTGCCACCAAATAAATCATAAAATCTTTTCACATTTAATAATGTAGAAATTAATCGTCTGTGAACATCTTTTATATTATCATCAATAAAATTCAAATCTTCTGCTCGCATTAATTGTGAAGACATTAAATAAAATCGCATTGCATCAGCACCATATAAATCAAAAAGCAAATTAGGATCAGTATAATTATTTTTTGATTTTGACATTTTAGAACCGTCTTTTGAAAGAATTGTTCCTGATACAACAACATTTTTGAAAGGAGCATTACCTTTCATAAAAGTTCCAATAACATGCATATAATAAAACCAAGCTCTTACTTGTGCAATGTATTCTGAAATAAAGTCAGCTGGATAATTATTTTCAATCCAATCCTTATTTTCAAACGGAAAATGTTTTGCTGCAAAAGGCATTGAGCCAGATTCAAACCAACAATCTAAAACTTCTGGAATTCTACTCATAGTTTTTCCACAATCGCACTTTAGATGAATATTATCTACAACATGTTTGTGCAAATCAATATCATCAGAAATTTTTTCAATAGCTTCTTTTTTTAATTCTTCAATAGAACCAATAACTTTTTCTTTACCACATTCACAAACCCAAAGAGGAATAGCTGTTGCCCAAAACCTATTACGAGAAATATTCCAATCAGGAGCAGTTTCTAAAATATTATTAAATCGTTTAACAACATCGCCAGGATACCAATTAATTTCTTTTGCATGTTCTATTAATTTAGGTTTTAATTTTTGAATATCAATAAATAAAGAATCAATTGGATTATAGATTAAAGGCGTATCACACCTATAACAAAAAGGATAACTATGCGAATGTTCTTTTGAATTAACTAATAAACCTCTAGTATACAAATCTTCCAAAATTTCTCCATCAACTTTTTTAAACCATTTTCCATGCCATTGTTTTGGCCCATCAATTAACAAACCATTTTCTCCAACGTGTTGTATTAATGGCAAATCATGTTTTTTTATTATTTCATAATCAAATTCCCCATAAATTGCCATGTGAACTAATCCAGTCCCTTCTTCATTAGTAACATCTTTTCCACCATCAACAACATAATAACCTTTTTTCCCATTTGTATCCACTACATATAATGGCTCATATTCTACACCCAATAATTCTTTTCCATCAAATTCTTCTATTAATTCAAATTGAGTAAAAATTTTTTTAATTAATTCTTTTGCTAAAATAAATTTTTTTCCAAAAACATCAACTTTAGCATATTTCATTTTAGGATTTATTGCAACAGCAACATTTCCAATAAGTGTCCATGGAGTAGTAGTCCAAACAAGCAAATATTCATCTTTGTTTTTTAATTTTATTCCAACAGTAGCAGTTTTTTCTGTGACATCTTTATACGAATTATCCATTTGTATTTCAGATTTTGCTAAAGGCGTTTCACATCTAGGACAATACATTAAAATTTTTTTTCCTTTGTAAACATATCCTTCATCATAAAATTTTTGAAAAATATTCCAAACTGATTCAATGTAAGATTGATCCATTGTTTTGTAAGAGTTATCAAAATCAATCCACTTTCCAAGTGTGCGAACAGTTTTTTTCCATTCATTAACAAAAGATAAAACTTTTTTTCTAGCTTCTTCATTGAATTTATCAACACCCATTTTTTCTATTTCTTGTTTATCTTTTATACCTAAAAATTTTTCAACAATTGTTTCAACAGGTAAACCATGGCAATCCCAACCCCAGCGTCTTTCAACACGATAACCTTTCATTGTCCAATATCTTGGAAAAACATCTTTACTCGTTAACCCTAAAATGTGACCATGATGAGGAGTACCTGTAGCAAAAGGAGGACCATCATAAAAAACATATTGATTATCAACAGGACGTTCGTTTATACTTCTTTCAAAACAATTATTTTTTTCCCAGTAATTGGAAATCTTTTCTTCAAATTCTTTTCTAGACATAAAACCAATCAAATAAAATTAATTTATTAACAAAATCGATTAATTAAAAAAAATCAATTTTATTATAATTATTAATTTGTAAATGGACACTGGCGGACTCGAACCGCCGACCGATAGTGTATAAGACTATTGCTCCACCACTGAGCTAAGCGTCCATATAATTTTTATTTCCAATTAAGAAATTTAGAAAAAGAAGAATTTAAAAGTAATACCTTTTTACAAAAATTAAACAATAAAATTAAATAACCTAATTTTATTTCTTAGTAGGTTTTTTGAATTCTTTTATAATTGATTTTGCCTCATCTTTTAGAGCAAAACCAAATCCAATTCCAACCATAATACTCATCGATAAAACAAACCCTGTTAAAGAAATTAAAAATGCGAATTCTAGTAACATTGTTGGCAAACCAAGAATGCTTATTGCCATTACTACAGCAATATAAACTATCATTAATTCTAATACTAAACCAAAAATTCTTTTTAACGAATGCGTAGTTGTTTCAATTGCATTTCTAACAAATCTACCAATTATTAATCCTGCAATCACAACGCCTATTGCAACTATTAATAACAAAGCATATTGTATCCAAAAACCTAAAACTTCATTTAAAGTTACTAAATTAACTAATTCTACTGATTGTTTTAAAAATATGAAAAAGATATACCATTTTGCAATTGATCCAATAACATCAGAAAAATTTTTGTTACCAATTGCTGCTAACAAACTTTGTTGTTCAAACCATTCATCAACACCCATCACTCCCAAAACTTTAGAAATAAGGATTTTTGCTAAAATACCAAAAATATAACCAACAATTATAAAAATTATTAATCCAATCAAAACTGAAGACATTGAAATAGCACTTGCAACTAACGCATCAAAAATTTCCACCATACTAATCAATAAATAATAACAACTAATTATATTTAAACATTGCCCTTAGAAAAATTATTTTTAAAAACATGTTTAAAATAAAATTTTTAATTAATTTATTCAAATAATTTCTTTACTTGTTTAATCGAATCATCTAGTATATCATTTATTATTATAAAATCAAATTCTTTTTCTCTGGTTAACTCACCATTTATTTCAGAAATTCTTTTTTCTATAATCTCTTTAGCGTCGCCTCGTAAAAACAATCTTTTTTTTAATTCTTCAACACTTGGCGCTTTAATAAAAATAAGAATTGCACTAGGAAAATTTTTCTTTAAAGTTAAAGCCCCCTTAGTTTCAACAACAAATAAAACATTTTTACCAGAATATAATATTTTTTTTACATCACTTTTTCTAGACCCATAATAATTACCCGAATATTCTTCAAATTCAGCCATTAAATTATTTTTAATATTTAATTCAAATTCTTTTTTTGAAATAAAAAAATAATCTTTACCATCAACTTCATTTGGCCTAGGATTTCTTGTAGTACAAGTAATTATTTTTTCTAAATTTTTAATTTGTTTTAATAAAGCATAAGCAATTGTTGTTTTACCTGAACCACTATGGCCAGAGATTACAAATATTTTTGGCATATTTAAAATAGAATAGATAATTAATAAAAACTAATTCATTTTAAAAAAATTATTAAAAGAAAGAAAATAATTTTAAAAAAATAAAATTCAACTAAATAAATTACAAAAATAAAAATCAAAAAAATAAATTTAATAAAATCAAATTAAAGAAAATAAAAAAATAAAATTAAAAAATTAAAAATGCTTAATATAAAAAAAGAAAAAGGAATGTTTTTTACATTCCCATTCCGCTCATGTCCATTCCGCCAGGAGGCATTTGTCCTGCCCCTCGCGATTTACTTGAACCTAATATTATATCATCTATTCTTAGAATCATTTCAGCTACTTCACTAGCAGAATTAATTGCTTGAATTTTTACTTGTAATGGTTCTAAAACTCTAGAGTTTTTCATATCCATTATTTTTCCAGTGTAAACATTTACTCCAAAATGTTTTCCATCTTTTTTAGAATGTCTACTTCTTAATTCTACTAAAGCATCTATTGGATCTAATCCAGCAGTTTCAGCTAAAGTTCTAGGAATTATTTCCAAACTTTCAGCAAACGCTTCTATAGCTAATTGTTCTCTTCCTCCAACAGATTTTGCAAAATCTCTTAATTTTACTGCTACTTCCATTTCACAAGACCCTGCTCCAACTAAAACTTTGCCAGTTCTTATTGCTGAACAAGTAGAACCAATTGAATCAACTAACGCTCTTTCTGCTTCGTCAACTATGTGTTCTGTTCCACCTCTAATTAGAATTGAAACACTTTTTGGATTCTTACATTCTTCAACGAAAACCATTGCATCCCCAGAAATTTTTTTATCATAAACTCTTCCAGCAAACCCAAGATCTTTTGAAGATAATTCTTTTATTGTAGTTACAATTGTAGCACTAGTTGCTCTTGCAAGTGCATCCATATCAGATTTTTTTACTCGTCTAATTGCAATAATTTTTTCTTTTGCTAAATAATGTTGTGCTAAATCATCAATTCCTTTTTGTGTTATAACAACATTTGCTCCAGAATTTTTAATCTTATTAACCATTTCAATTAATTGTCTTTCCTCTTGATCAATAAAAGCTTGTAATTCATCCGGTGTTGAAATTTGTATTTTAGTATCATTTTCAGGTTCTTTTATTTCTAATGCCAAATCAAGCAAAGCTATTTTTGCATTACTAATACTCCTAGGCATACCAGAATGAACTATCTCTTTATCAATAACAATTCCAGAAATTAATTGAGTGTCATTTAAAGATCCACCAATCTTTTTTTCTAATTTAATATTATCTTGATCAACAACTAATTTGTTTTCAATCATATCAGCAACATTAGTTATTGCTTTTACTACGATATCAGATAATTCTTCAGACGATTCAGAAGCTTTACCAGTCATTGATGTGAACGCAATTGTTTTTAGATTTTTTTTATCCTTAAAATCAATATTGTCGGCAATATCTTCATAAAATTGTTTTGCTTTTTGCGCAGCTTGTCTATAACCTTTTATTATTAAACTAGGGTGAATAGAATCATCTAGTAATCTTTCAGCTTTCTCCATTAATGTTCCTGCTAAAACAACTGCCGTAGTAGTACCATCACCAACTTCTTTATCTTGTGTTTTTGCAACATCAACCATCATTTTTCCAATAGGGTGTTCAATAGCCATTTCTGAAAGAATTGTTGCGCCATCGTTTGAAATAATAACGTCGCCCATATCGTCAACAATCATCTTATCCATTCCCTTAGGACCTAATGTGGATTTTACTGCTTGAGCAACTGCTCTTGCAATTAGAATATTTACTCTTTGAGCATCTCTACCCCTAGTTCTTTTAGTTCCTTCGCCCATAAAGGCATTATCTTGTTGTTGTTCAACCATATCAATCACTCCAAAAATAGTTAATATTAAATATAAGTATAATTTCATGAAAAAGTTATAAAAAGGTTACTAAAAGAAAAAAGAAAAAAATTTTAATAAAAAAACGCTAAAAAAATCATCAAAAACAATTATCTATAAAACAATATTACTAATATTATGTAGATACAATGCAATATACTATTATTAAAAAAATTGCCAAAGGTTGGAGTTCTTATATTTGGCTAGCAAAAGATAATACTGGAGAAAAAATTGCTATTAAAGAAGTACGAGAAAAAAGTAATAGAAAAAACTTGGCAGAAAGAGAAGGAAAAATGCTTGCACTCGCAAACACCATTGGAATTGGACCAAATTTAAGAGAAATTAATTATGAAAAAAACCACGTAATTTATGATTTTATAGATGGTGAAAATTTTTTAAAATTTGTAGAAAATAATGGTATCAAAAAAACTTCAAAACAAGAAATTTATGAATTTGTAAAAGAATTAATTAGGCAATGTTTGGAATTAGATAAAATTGGTTTAAATCATACTCAATTACAAGTTGGAAAAAATATTATGGTTACTAAAAAAAATGGGAAAATTTTTCCAGTAATAATTGATTTTGAAAAAGCATCTATTAGAAATGATGGGAAAGAAAAAAACATTGGCCAAATAGAATCTTTTTTATTATATAACCCAAATGGTTTTGTTGCAAAACAAATTAGAGAAAAATTAAATCTAGTGTTAAATTAAAAAAATAAAATATATATTAAACTAAATTTAATTTAATTAAAAAAATTATTTTAAAAAAATAGAAAGGCTCCAGCGGAGCCCTACAATATATAATTAAAATATTTTTACATTTTAAACTTTCTTTCAACTTCGCTTGTTAGAATATCACACGCAGTAATAATTGATTGCATTTGTTGTATTATTCTTACTTTTTCTAATTCGATTTCACTAATCGCATCATACGGTTCAATCGCGTCTTTGAACATTGACCTATCGATATAAGGATAAGCAAACGAATCCATTTTCTTTGAAACATTTGAAACAACTCTTCCAAGCCAAACATTCAATCCGCGTTTAACTGGACCCTTAATTGTTTTTCCTTCATCTAAACTTGATCTTAATTTATTAGTAATAGTTGCTTTTGGAAAAGGTAATTTTTCTTCTTCAAGACTAAGGTTAATTGCCTTTTTTTTATCAGTAGAATCTATTTTTGTTATAAGCGAATTACATTCTTCTTTTATTTTAAAAATATGTTTTTTCAAATCTTCTCTTTGATCATTAATTCCACTTATTTCTTCATAAGGGCCAATAGCATCTTTTAACATGTCATAATTAACAAAAGTGTATGGTTGAGAATTCATTTTAGTAGCAATTTTTGATATTAATTCAGCAACCCATAAATTCATTTCATCTTTTACAGTGCCTTTAATTTGTTTTCCAGGAGTAATATTTTTTCGAATAATATTTGTTATTGTTGCGCGAGGAAAAGGTAATTTATTTTCAGTATCATCATCAGAACTCTCATTAGCTTCTTCATCAGAGTCAGTTTCTAAATCTTCTTTTTCGTTTTCATTTTCATTTTCATTTTCATTTTCATTTTCATTTTCATTTTCATTTTTATTTTCATTTTTATTTTCATCTAAATTCTCTTCAAAATTAATAACATCAGCATTTTCTTCAACTTGTAATCCTTTTATTTTATCATTTTCCATTATTAATCACCTTTTTCATAGTCCTATAAAAGTAATTTGATACATATAGCATAAAAAGGAATGGTTTTTTGAAAAATATTTTCCAAAAATTAACCAATAATTGACGCAAACATTAATGTCACACTAGCTAAAATGAGAATAGAAATCATCACCATTTGCGAAGAATCAAGCGAATTAAACGTAATCGAAAATAATAAAACTGAAAATAATAATAAAAATACACCTAAACCAAGCATAGCATATGAAAAAAACATTGATTTTTTTCTAAACTTATGAACTTTTAATTGTTCAACATCCAATTCTAGTTGAGAAATTTTTTGATTAATCGAATCCAACGCAATTTTAACCATTGAAACAGTTTTTTGAGACGAATTAATTGTTTTATTAATATCACTTTCAAAAGATTTTGTTTGCGAAAAAATTTCTTCTTTAACAGTACCCAATTCATTTAAAGCTAATTCGCGAATTTCTTTCTTACCCTCTTTTTCTATTTTTAATAAATCATTATGAATCAAATCTTCAAAACCTTTTCTTTGATTCTTAAATTCATTTCTAACCAAAAAATTAATCTCTTTTTTTAACAAAGTAAATGTATCTGCTTCAGCAATCAACA
>JAQVNZ010000037.1 GCA_028702895.1 Candidatus Iainarchaeum sp.
GCTTCCTTGGTCCATTACTTGTAATAATAATCCTACAACAACTAGTGCTATTACGATTACGATTGCAATTATAACTAAGTATTCGATTGTTCCCTGTCCTTTTTTATTAATCATTATTTTGCCTCCTATTTCATTTTATTAATTAAATTAATAAGTATATTTGATATATTTAAATCTTTGTTTTTAAAAATTTCCTACTAGTGCGCCTATTCCTTGTAACATTATCATAAACAATATTGCTCCAATAATTGCTAGTACTGGTGCAAGTTTTAATCCATCTCTAATTTTTCCTCCACTTAATACTCCAATAAAAATACTAGCTAAAAAAGAGTTTCCAATTATTATAATATATCCCATCATTTTCATAAAATCAGGTGTTATTTTTAATCCGCCTCCAGCTAGTCCTGCTGCTCCCATTCCTGAACCACTAGTGCTTACTCCTGCGGTTTGTAATTGTATTCCTGATAAGATATTTAGAAATTGTACACTTACAGCTAGTAGCATTGGTGACGCGATTATTACAACAAATATTATGAACATCGTGTACATTCTTGTCGCGCTAATTAATTCTTTTTTTAATGCGTTTGTTTGTTTTATATCATTCGCACTTGTTTCAATTAATTGTGCTAATCGTCCTCCTGATTTTAATGCATTTGAAAAAAACTTTGTTGTATCAACTAATACTTGTGAATCAATTCGATTAGCAATTGTTTTTAGTGAATCCGCGAACGAATCTATTCCTAAACTTTTTTGTGTAGCAATTTGTATTTCTTCGCTTAATGGTCCAAACTCTGGTCTTACTGCACTTCTAAAAGCATAGAATGGTGTCATCCCACTTTTTAGATTATTTCCAACTAAAAATAAAAAATCTGGTAGTATTGCTTCAACCATTTTTTTCCTACCATCTATTGCATAGGATATGTGTAAATAGAATAACAGTATTGTTAACAAGAATCCAATTAATCCTAGTATTATCATTAATGCTATTTGTACTAGGGGTTCAAAATAAATTTCTAATCCGAATGCTATGTTTAGTAATGGGATAACACTAAATGGTATTAGAAATCCAATTATTCCCATCATTATTGATAAAAATATTCTTGTTCCAATCCAAATCCTTTCATCATTTTTTGATCCGGCATATATTAACCATTGTTTTATTTTAGTATCAATTATTTTTTCTGGTATTAATAATGATGATATTATTGCTATTCTTCTTAAAAATAATTTCATTTTATCACCCTTGGTACTTGTGATTTTATTAAAAATATTAGTGCTCCTTGTACACAAAATGCTAGTAGTGCTATTAATACTACTGCTTCGCTTCCTATTCCTGAACTACCAATAGAAGATGCTATAACTAAAAATGTTACTCCTAAAGATGGCATTGCGGCTGCGATTATTAGATAGATTAAAGTCCACAAATTTAATGATGCTGAATATTTTTTTATTGAATCAATTTGATTATTTGTTAATTCTTCAACTACAGCGTTTATTGATGTTACGATTGATCCCCCACTTTTCATTGTAGTAATTATTTGCCAAATTGTTTTTTTTAACATTGTTGAATTTGTTTTAAAAGCTAATTTTTCAAGAGCTTTAGTTTCACTCATTCCTGTATTAACATCTCGTATTACATCACTAAATTCTTTTGATACTTGGCCATAGTTCCCTTTTGAAATAGTTTTCATTACGTCAAATAAACTTATTCCTGAACTAAGTTGTATTAGTAATGTTCTTAGTGCAAATAATAATTGTTGGTCTACTTGTTTTGCTATTTGGTTAGCAGCTATTTTTGGGTATAATAAGTGAAATATTAGGGTTGAAAAAAAACTTAGTATTCCAAATATTATCATTAATAATATTGTTTCATTATTAAATCCTCTTGTGATTATTACTCCAAATGCTAATCCAATAAAAACGAATAGTATTCCATAAATTATTGCAGATACTAGTGCTGCAAAAGAATATCTTTCTGGGGAAGCATTTATTTCTGCTTTTTTTAAATCATATTCTAAAGAGTAAACAATTTTTGAAACGGTTCGGCCTATTACGAGCAAGTTTTCATTTAAATTTTTGGTTTTTGCTAAAGGAAATAACATCATCACAGGGTTTTTTTCTTTCATCGTATCCTCTCTTTAAATTTTTTTATCATTATAACATTTTTCCTTAATTTTTTATATTGTTTTTTATTTTAAATTTCATATTTTATTTTCAATTTTTTAAACTTATTATTTTATTTTCAATTTTTTAAACTTATTTTTTTATTTTTTGTTTTATTTTCAATTTTTCTATTCTATCATTTTTTCTATTTGTTCTTTTGTAATATTATCTTTTGCCATTTTTTTTACTCTTTGCGGGTCAGTGTAAAATAATTTTATTATGAATCCAATTTCATCTAAATCATTTATGTTTTGTGATTGTAACCAATTAAGTATGTGGGTTCGTTCTTCTAATTCTTTATAAATTTCATCTTCTGTTAGTCCGGTGTGTTGGTTGAGTGTTGTTAATAGTTTTGTTGGTTTGTTTAATTGATCCCACGTGTCCGTTCTTGGAACCCATTTGTATATAGTATTTATTTGTAATCCTTTTCCTGCGCTAGCTTGTTCAACTTCAGCAATTTCAAATGTTCGTCTCTTATTAGTTTTTCTATCTCTAAATTGTACTACTATTAAATCAATTAATTCTATTTGCATTATTGGTATTGCCATTGGAGGTTCTGCTAGTCTTCTTAGAACTTGGTATGCTGAATTAGCGTGTATAGTTGAATAAATACTGTGTCCTGTTTCTATTGCTTCCATCATTACTTCTGCTTCTTTTTTTCGTCTTATTTCTCCAACAATTATTCTATCTGGTCTCATTCTTAGTGAGGATACCATACAATCTAACATTGTTACTTCTCCTAGTCCTTCGGGATTAGCTGATCGTGTTATCAGGGGAATCCAATTCCAAGTTAGGTATACTGGTAAAATTATTTCTCGTACATCTTCAATAGAAATTATTCTATGGTATGATGGTACTAGTGCTAATAGTATATTTAGTGCGGATGTTTTTCCTGATGCGGTTCCTCCTGAAATTATTATATTCATTTCATATTGCATTGCTAGCCATAATAATGATGCCATTTCGCTTGACATAGTATGTGCTTTTCCAATGAAGTCTATTAGTGTCCAAGGTTTTCTAGCAAATCTTCTTATTGTTAGGGTGTTTCCTTCTGCTGATATTGGAAATAGGGTTGCGTTTACTCGATCTCCTGATAATAAGTGTGCGTCTAGTATGGGTTTTAGTATTGTTATTTCTCTTCCAATTTTTCTACCAATTTGTGAGGCGTAATTCATTATTTCTTCTTCGGTTCCAGGGTAAAGATTAGTTTTCATCCAACCGTGTATTCTATGGTAAACTGCTATTGGAGTTTTTGATGAATTAATTGCTACTTCTTCTAGCATATCGTCTCCTAGTATTACTTCTATTGGTCCTAATCCGTACATTTCATGTAGTACTGTTCCGCTTAGAATATTTAGTATTTCTTCATTGCTATTAGTAAAATATTTTTTTAATTGTTTTTGTGATTCTTCAAAAAATCTTTTCTTTAAGTGTTTTGATTTTTTTGGATCTAGTATTTCGTCTAATTCTATTGGCATTGATTCTGCTATTTCAGTTTTTATAAATTCTAAAAATTTTTTAGTGTATTTTCCAATTGAGGGCATGTCTATAGAATAAATTGGTCGGTTCTCATCTTTTTTTTCAACGATTCTTATTTCTGCTGGAACAAAATCAACTTCTATTGAATAATCGTTTAATATTTTTCCTTTTGGTATTTCTTTTATTTTTGGTATAACTTCTTTTTTTAATGTAATTTTTGCTTTTGCTTTTAAGCTAGTAGAATATTTTAAGTCTATTATCCCATAATCTTCAAACATTTTTGCAACTTGTTCTAATTTGTAATAATCCATTCCAGTAGATTTTGCTATATTGTCTAGGGTAACAATTTTATTTTTTTCTAGTATTTCAAACATTTCATCAATAAATGTTTTTAATTTTTTGACTTTTACTAATTCATTATTTTCATTAGCGGTGGTTTGTTCAGCTATGGTTAGTGTTCGTGGTTCTTCTTTTTTTTCGTTTAGAGAATTAGTAATATTTTCAAATTCGTTTTCTTTTGGTTTTGATTTATTTTGTTTTAACCATTTTGGTTTTTTTAGTTCTCCTTTATTTAAACTCCATTTTTTTTCAAGTGTAGTTTCGTCTTTTTCGTTTAGAATGTTATTTTCTTTATTGTCATTTATTTTTTCTTTTTCTTCATTTTTAGTTAAAGTTTCATTTTCATTTAAACTCGCATTTCCTTTTTCTTCTGTTTTCTCGTTTTCTTTTGTGTTGGATTGGTTTTTTTTCAACCATTTTGGTTTTTTGTAAAGGGTATCATTTTTTGTATTATTTTCCTCTTCTAGATTTTTTTCTGTTTTAGAAATTATTTTTTCATAATTTGTGACATCTTCATTTTCTTCTAAAAGATTTTCTTTTTTGTTTTTTATCCAAACTGGTCTTTTTATTTCCCCAGTTTGTTTTGGCATAATTGGTTCTTCTTTTTTATTTTTTAACCATTTTGCGGTGATTGGTTGATTTAATTTATTTTGTGTATCGTTGTTTTGGTTTAATTGATTAGTTTCTTGTAAAAAATTTTCTTCTAATGGTTCTTGAGAGATATCATATTTTTTTAGGTCAAATAATTTTTCATTAAATTGGTTTTTTGGGTTAATTGAATTTAGTTTATTTTCTTCTTGTGATTGGTTTTCGTCTTTAATTTGATTTTTTAACCAATCATAATTTGTTTTTGTAACTTGGAAATTTTCAGGCTTTGGTTCTATAATATCTTTTCTTTTTTCCCAATCAAATTGTAAATATTTTGAAGTTTCTTTTTGTTCATTTTCATTATTAGGTTTTGTTTCTTCTTCTTTGTTAACTTCTTCTTGAAAAGAATTTTTTGTTAATAAATCATTATTTTTTTCCCAAGAATAAGGTTGTTCGTTTTTTTCGTTACTTTGTTCGTTTTTTTCTTTACTTATAAGAAATGGTTTGTTTGTAAAATCTTTTTTTTCTGTTTGTTCTAATTCTAATTTTTTTTCAAAAGAGTTAGTTGATTGTTCATTTGTTTTGTCATATTGGTTAGTGGTTTGTTTTACTTTAAGTCCAAAGTCATTCGAATTTTCGTTTAAATTATTTTTGATTTCTTGATTATTAATATTTTCGTTTGAAATAATTTTATCTTGATTATTATTTTCGTTTGAAATAAGTTTATTTTGATGATTTATGTTTTCATTTAAAACAATTTCATTTTCATTAATATTTTTTTGTTCCTTAAATCCAGTATTATTTTTTTTAATATTGTTATTTATTTTTTCATTTGATTCATCAAGCTTTTCATTGAAAATAATATTCTTTTTATCATTGTTATTTTCAGTTAATTCTTTTAATTTATCAAAAGCGTTTGTGGAAATGTTCTTTTGAGATAATTTTTTTAATTCGTTCAAAAATATTTCATTATTTTCTTTTGTGTTCATCAAAGCACCTTTTTTACTAGTTTTTTCATTCTAATATTAGTTCTTTCTTGTTTAATAATTTGTCTTTGGTAAAAATTGTTTTCAATCAAATTTAATAATCTCTTTACATTATATATTTCATGGTTATTAAATCAAATGTGGTTCAGCCAAAAGCTGATTTTGAGGATTTGATTTTGGATAAAGATAAAGTTGGTTTGGAATTAAAAAACGAGACTACTAAGTTTGATGAATTACAAAGAATCCTTTCAAAAGAAAACAGGGTTGTTGTTGAGTTAAACCAAAAACTTCCTGATTTGATTAGTGGTCAAATTTTAATAAATTGTGATCCTGTTAATAATCATGATTTTTTGATTGGTATTTCAAAAGTAATTATTAAATCTAATTTGACACCATTGATTATTTTAACATCTACTAATTATAAGACGATAATGGGTTTGTTAAATGTTAATAAGATTGATTTAGACAAAGTTTTTTTAGTAGATACTGTTTCTAAAAATATTTCAATCGTTAAGGAATCTGATAAACTATTTTTTGTTGATTCTCTTAGGAATTTAACTCAATTACAAATAAAATTATTTAAACTAATTAATTCTAATAAAGTTGTTTTTGTTTTTGATTCAATTGATGTTTTGAATTTATATCATAGTGAAAAAACTATTTTTAAGTTTGTTTATTCTCTTGCAAAATTAATGCGAAAATTTAAAACTAATGGGTTTTATATTGTTAATAATAAATCGTTAATTCAAAAAGTAGGCCAATTTTGTGATGATATAATAGAAATTGGTAAAATCGATTAAACGCTAGCATTAAATATTTCTTTTATTATTTTATAATTATGGTTTATGTTTCTAGAAAAATAGTTTATCCTGTTTTCATTCTTTTTTTTACAATAATTTTTTTTTCAATTATATTTTTGGTTTCTTTTAACCAAGTTTTAAGTGTTGATGATGCTTCAATAGAAATTGTTGGCGATAAAATTATTTTAAAATCAAATATTTCGAATATTTCAAATCATTTGGTTAGAGATTCAAAAATGCTTATTCAAATGGATGAAATTCAAAGTATTGTAAAAATAAAAGATTTGAGTCCTGGTGAAAAATTCGAGGTTATTTCTGAATTACCTTTTGTGGAAACTTTGAAGTATGAAGTTTTTGTTAGTTCTCCTTTTAGCAAATCTATTAAATTATTTTTTGAAATTGATGAGACTACTGTTAGGCCGGTTAAAGCACAAGTTCAATTAGCAAGTAACATGATAATTGGAAAAAAATATGATGTTGTTGTTAGTTTGTGTAATGTTTCTAATAATGATTTGTTTGAAGTTATTTGGTTAGAAAATACGGTTGGAAAATATTTTGAT
Organism: Candidatus Iainarchaeum sp.; assembly: GCA_028702895.1. Classification (GTDB taxonomy): domain Archaea; phylum Iainarchaeota; class Iainarchaeia; order Iainarchaeales; family JAAZKV01; genus JABIDZ01. Next base: position 6,916 of record JAQVNZ010000037.1, read on the forward strand.
GAATCTTTTTTCCAAAGAAGTGTTCCTTTGAAAATTAATGAATGTAAAAATTTATATTCTACTTTGACTCCTATTACTCCAGGAGAAGTTCAAATGGATTTTATTTTAAGGGTTGGAAGTTTGGAACAAAAATATTCTCACAAAATTATAATTGAGGCGATTTAAATTACTAGTGATTCTATAATAGAAATTATTCAAAAAATGGTTCAAGAAGGACAATCTCGTGAGAAGATTAT
>JAQVNZ010000006.1 GCA_028702895.1 Candidatus Iainarchaeum sp.
TAAGCTTCCTTTTAATGTTTGTCCGTCATAAATTTTTTCTATTTTTTCTGAAACTCTCATTGAAGCAATAATATTTTTTTCTAACGTTATTGGTTTTTCTGTTGTTTCTGCAGAAACAGTAAGGGGTATATTTCTAACTTGGTTGTGTTCTGGTGATATAACAGAATATGTGTATTCTCCAATGCCTAATGTGACTTTGTGATTTGTTCCAGTTGCTGGTCCATAGACTATTCCTGCTGGTGATCTTATGGTTAATGTTGCGTTTGAAACAGTTCCTCCGCCAAGTTCTTTTATATTAATATCTATTGTTTTTTGTGACGCAAAGAACATAAAAACAAAAACAGCTATTATTAAAAGGACTATTCCTATTATTGCGAATGGTAAAACTTTTTTAAAATCTTTTTTTCTTGTGCCAGCGTTGTCATATGAATCATAATTTCCACCCATTGATGGAGTATCATAGTTATCATCAAACATATTTTCACTATAATAATTAGTGTTTTTATTTTTATAAATGTTACCTTTTAAACTTAATAATTATTAAATTTTTGTTAATTGGGTTTAAGTAAGAATTTTTTATTTTTTTAAGTTTTTAACATGTATTTTATAATTTTTTGGTTAAAAGTTACAATTATAATTTAGTTTGAATATTATTTAGTTATGAAAATTTCTTTTATTGGTTGTGCAGATAATTCTATTAATATTTTTAAAGCTGTTGCGGGAGCATTATCTAAAAAAATTTCAGGGTTAGAATTAAATGAGCGATTTGTTCCTTTTGTTGAAGATTTGCCAATTGTTGCTTTAGAAGAAACAGAAGAAAGTGATTTTATATTTGTGTTTGTAATGGTTGAAGAAAATCAAAAAAATTTTTTAATTGAAAAACTAGTTGATGTTGAAATAAAATCTGGCGTGAGAATTTTAAAAGCTGTTGAAATTGATGAAATATCTGATATTGATGAAGAAGAGTTTATTGAATTAAAAGATTCTCTTGTTGAAAAATATTCTCAATTAATGGTTAATATTCTTTTTAATGAAATTGCATTTGAATCTAATGATAAAGATTTTGGATTATAATTCTTTTAAATTTATTTTTTTTGTTTTTCTTCTTTTTGATAAAATAGTTCAGTCCTTGTTTTTTCATTATCAGTTTCTTTTATTTTCTGGTTTATTGTTTCTTTTAATATTTTTATTTCCTTTTCTTGTGATTCAATTAATTTTTGCATATTTGTTAATGCTAAATGTTTGTCATCATTTTCTTGTCTAAGTTTTTTAATATTATTTAAATATTTATTTTCAATCTTTTCTTTAATATCATTTTTTTCTTCGCTTATTTGCATTATTTGTCTTGTTTGTTCTTGTCTGATTCTTAAAGTATCTTCTTCTATTTCAATTGCTATTTTTCTAGCATAATCTCGTTCTTTTTTTAATTCCTTTATTAAATTAATAGTTTTTTTTACAAAATCAGAATGAATAGTATCTATTAATGAAACTTTTTTCTCAATAGTTAAAAAACTTCCTTGCACATAATTTATTTGTGCTAAATGTGTTTTTAGAGATTTTTTTGCTTCTTTAACAGCTTCATCTAATAATTTATCTTTTTCGTGTAATTCTTCTTCTATTTCAGCAACACTAACTTCGTTTGCTTTAAAAAAACTCTGTCTTTTTAATTCAAAATTTTTTTTTCTAATATCTTCTATTTCCCCTTCTCTTTTTTGTAAAATTTCTAGTAAGGATTTTGCAGTACTTCCTTTTTGAAGAAAGGGTGTTTTTTTTATAATTAAAAATTTGTTTATTTTTTCAATTTCATATCTTGCTTGTAAACTTAATTCGAGAATTTTATTTTGTAGAGTTCTATACAATTCGGGAACGTCCATCATTTCATTTTCGTTTATTAATTCAACTCGCATTCTTTTAGTTCGTTCCATTTTAATATTTGATTCGAATACTATTATATTTTTTTCAAATTTTTCTAAAAAATCGTTTATATCTGGCGTGTTTTTTTCTAATAATAAAATAGTTTCTTTATTTACTTGTTTTAACAAATCTAATATTTCTTTCATTTTTTGAGTGCTTTGTTCTAATTCGAAAACAAATCCTTCTCTTCTTAATTCGCCCCAATTTGAAATATTTATTGAATCGTGTAATGAATTTATTTTTTGAATTGTTAATTTAACATTTTCTTCTAGAATGCTCATGCTAGTATTACAAATTCTAAGTATTTAATATTTACTTTTGCCAAGTGTTTTATTTTAATGAGTTCATTATTTTATAATGCTTAATAAAAAAAATGGCGTGAATTTTAAAAGTCTGTGTGTAGACCCTACAAAAGTACCAAAGGAAAAAAATGTTTTTTTTACTCATGCTCATTCCGATCATGTTAAATTATCTGATAAGTCTCGTTTTTTTGCAACTCCTCAAACAATTGAATTAATAAAAAAACGTTATGTTAGAAAAAATTTTATTAACTTTAATTCAATTAATTTTTTTTCTAAAAAAAAATTTGATGATTTTGAAATAAAGTTATTTCCAAATGGGCATATTTTAGGTTCATCACAGGTAAAAATTTTTGGTAATAAAGAAATTAATATTACTTCTGATTTTAGATTACAAGATTCATTATTTTTTGATGGTATAAAACCATTAGCATCTGAAATTCTTGTTTTAGAAACTACTTTTGGCAGTCCTGCATATAATTTTCCAAAATATTCAGTTGTTGTTGATGAAATGGTTGAATGGATTTCTAGAGAAGCTAAATCAAATCTTGTTTTATTAAGTGGTTATTCTTTGGGTAAGGCACAAGAACTTACAAAAATTTCTAATCTTGCTGGTTTTGAACCAGTTGTGCATGAAAGTATTTTTGAAATGAACAAAATTTATTCTTCTAATAATATGGATCTAGGAAAATATTCTTTGTTAGATCATAATCTAAAAGATTTTTCTGTTTTAATATTACCTCCTCAATTAGTTAACAAATTTTTGTTATCAACTTTAAAAGAAATGGAATCAAGACAAATAGTGTCTGCGTTAGCAACTGGTTGGACTTTTGTTAGAGAGTATGATAAAACATTTCCTTTAAGCAATCATGCGGATTATAATGATTTAATTGAGTATGTAAAACAAGTTAATCCAAAACTGGTTTTAACTGATCACGGGTTTTGTGAAGAATTTGCGCGTAAATTAAATAGACTTGGTTTTAAGTCAAAACCTTTAAAACAAAATAAACAACAAGTTCTTTTTGATTTTTAATTAATTTTGAATTTTAATTATTTTAATGTTTTAATTATTTTAATGTTTTAATTATTTTAATATTTTTTTAATAAACTTTATTTAAAAGCTTTTTTGAAATAGATATTAATATGTATAGAACAAATACTTGTGGCGAATTAACACTAAAAGAAGAGGGTAAAGAAGTAATTCTTTCTGGTTGGTGCGATACTGTAAGAGATCATGGTAATCTAACGTTTGTTGATTTAAGGGATAGGTATGGGATTACACAAATTGTTTTAGATCACTCAAAAAATGATGAAATAAAAGAAATTGGAAAAAAACTTCGAAAAGAATTTGTAATAAAAATAAATGGAAAAATAAAAAAAAGGCCAGTGGGAACAGAAAAAAAAGAGGTTATTACTGGTGAAATTGAAATTGATGTTGATAAAGTAGTAATATTATCTGAATCAAAACCATTGCCGATTGATTTGACACAAAGAACAAATACTAATGAGGATTTAAAATTAAAATATAGGTATTTGGATTTAAGGAAAAAAGAAATGCAAGATAAATTTGTTTTGCGACACGATATTGTTAAATGTGTTAGAGATTTTTATAATACTCAAAATTTTATTGAAATTGAAACTCCTATTTTGGCGAAAAGTACTCCTGAGGGAGCACGAGATTATTTGGTCCCTAGTAGAGTAAATCCTTCAAGATATTATGCGCTTCCTCAATCGCCACAATTATTTAAACAATTAATTATGATTGCGGGATTTGACAAGTATATGCAAATTGCAAAGTGCTTTAGAGATGAAGATTTAAGAGCGGATAGACAACCCGAGTTTACACAAATTGATGTTGAAATGAGTTTTGTTGAACAAGAAGATATTATATTGCTTCATGAAAAATTAATGAAAAAAATTTGGAAAGAAATATTAAATTTTGATTTACAAACACCGTTTCCTAGATTATCTTATGATGAATCAATGGAAAAATATGGTGTAGATAAACCAGATATGCGTTTTGATTTAGAACTAATTGATTTAACAGATTTACTTTCTAAAGATGAATTTAATGTTTTTAATGAAGTTGTAAAAAAAGGTGGGGTAATAAAAGGAATTAACTTAAAAGGAAAATCTGATTTATCAAGAAAAGAAATTGAAAAATTAAATGAATTCGTAAAAATATATAAAGCAAAAGGCTTAGCTACATTAAAAATGGTGAACGGTGTTTTTGAAAGTAATATTGTTAAATTTTTTAAAGATGAAACTCTTGAAAAATTAAAAACTGTTACAAAAATGCAAGAAAATGATATTTTATTGATTGTTGCAGATGATAAAAATATAGTCTATCCTGCAATGGGTAATTTAAGAAATTATTTAGGAAAAGAATTTGATTTAATTGATAAAAAAAGATGGGCGTTTGTATGGATAACCGATTTTCCAATGTTTGAGCTTGATGAAGAAGAGAATCGGCCAAAAGCACTTCATCATCCTTTTACTTCTCCCAAAAAAGAAGATTTGACTTTTTTAGAAAGTGATCCATATCGTGTAAAAAGTGATGCTTATGATTTAGCATTAAATGGTTTTGAACTTGGTGGGGGAAGCATTAGAATATTTGATCCAAAATTACAAAAAAGAGTATTTAATGTTTTAAAAATTAGTGATGAAGAAGCACAAGAAAAATTTGGTTTCTTTTTAGAAGCATTTGATTATGGTGCGCCACCACACGGTGGGTTAGCATTTGGTTTAGATCGATTAGTAATGTTAATTGGTGGATTTAGTGATATTAGAGAAACAATTGCTTTTCCAAAAAATAAATCTGCTATTTCTCCAATGGATGGTTCGCCTGGACAAGTTTCGCAAAAACAATTGAACGAATTATACTTGGCTTCAACTTTTATTGAAGAAAAATAATATTTTTTTAATATTAATTTATTTTTGTTTTTAAGTTATTGTTTTTAAGTTATTCTTATTTTATCTTTGTTTTATTTTTATTTTGTTAAATTTTTTAATTATAATTATTTACTTGTCTCTAATTATTTTTATTTTCATTAGGATTATCTGTTTTATTTAGAGTAATTTGTTTTTATTGTAATAATTTACTTTTAAATTGTTTCTAACTTATTTTATACATGGTGCAAGTAGAAATAACTAAAGATTTAGTAAAAAAAGTTGCTAAAAATGCTAGACTTAATTTAACTGATGAGGAATTAGAAAAATTTACTATTCAATTAGATGAAGTAATAATTAATTCGTTTAATAAATTAGATGAAATTGAGGCAAATGAAAAACCTTCTTTTCAACCAATTGAACAAAAAAATAGGTTACGCGAAGATATTGTTAAACCTAGTTTAACACAAGAAGAAGCATTACGAAATGTAATAATAAGTTTAAGAGAAAATGGTTATATTAAAGGGCCGAAAGTAATTTGATTTTTTATTGGATATTAGTTTTTTTGAGGATAATTTATTTTTATTTATGGGGTTATGAAATGGTTTATAATGAAACATTAAATTTTTTTGTTGAGAATGCAAAAAAAGATTTTTCTTTTGTTGAGAAAAATTTGAATTCTATTATACAAGAAGTAAAAGAAAATATTAAAAGTGATTTAAATCACATAGAATTTTTTGACGAAACTTTTGTTTTTGAACAACTTAAAGTGTTAAAAAATTCTGATTATAAGGGTTCATTGTTTGGTGTTCCAATTACGATTAAGGATACTGCTTGTGTTAAAGGTCTTGAGAGTAAGAGTGGTTCAAAAATTTTGAAAGGGTATGTTCCATTATTTGAGGCTACGATTATTAGTAAATTAAAACAAGAAGGCGCAATAATTATTGCTAAAACAACACAAGATGAATTTGGATTTGGAACTTTTTCAAAAAACACTTTAAAAATCCCAGTAAATCCATTTGATAATGAGCGAAGTTGTGGTGGTTCATCGGGAGGCAGTGCTGGTTTTACGGCGATTACAAAAAATTATCATGTTTCAATTGGAGAGAGTACGGGTGGTTCAATTGCATGTCCTTCATCATATTGTGGTGTGACAAGTATTACTCCAACATATGGTTTAGTTTCAAGAGTTGGTCTAATTGATTATGCTAATTCGTTAGATAAATTTGGAGTATTTGGTAGAAACATTGATGATGTTTTTCATACCCTTGAAATAATTTCTGGAAACGATGATTCTGATTCAACAAATCTTGGAAAAAGTTTTTCTAAAAATGAAGTTCCAATAAAAAAAGTTGCCATTGTAAAAGATTTTTTAGATAAGTGTGATGATAATGTAAAAAAAGTTTTTTTAGAAAAAATAGAACAATTAAAAAAATTTGTTAAAGTAGAAGAAGTTACATTACCATTAAATGTTGAATTTGCTTTAGCAACATATTATATTATTGCAACTTGTGAAGCATCTACTAATTTAGCTAAATTAAGTGGGTTAAGATATGGTGTTCAAGGAGATGTTGACGGATTGCATTTTGATGAATATTTTTCTAAAATTAGGAGTGAAAATTTTAGTGAAGAAGCAAAGCGAAGAATTATTCTAGGGACATTTGCAAGAATGTCTGGTTTTAGAGATGCGTATTATTTAAAATCAATGAAGGTTAGAACAAAATTGATTAATGAGTTTAAAGAAAAATTTAGTGAATATGATGCGTTATTATTTCCAACCATGCCGTCTATTGCTCCAAAATTTAGTGAAATTGAAAAATTAACTCCATTACAAAATTATTCTATGGATATTTGTACTATCCCTGCAAATTTAGCTGGTTTACCTCACATTAGTATGAATGCTGGTTTTAGTGAAGGGATGCCTGTTGGGATAATGGTTGTTGCAGATCATTTAGAGGAAAACAAGTTATATTCTCTTGGAAAGGTGTTAGAATGAGTGTTGTAAATCATCTTGATACTAAAGTAATGATTGGTCTTGAAGTTCATACTTATCTTCATACAAAATCAAAATTATTTTGTTCTTGTGGAACTGATATTATTGAATCTATTCCAAATTCACATTGTTGTCCTATTTGTTTAGGTCATCCTGGGAGTAAACCAGTACTAAATGCAAAAGCAGTGGAACTTGCAATAAAAGTTGGGTTAGCACTTAATTGTAAAATAAATAAAGATTTTTTCTTTTCAAGAAAAACTTATTTTTATCCTGATATGAGTTCAAATTATCAAATTACTCAATACGAGGTTCCTGTTGCAGAAAAAGGTTTTATTATGCTTGGAGAAAAAAAAATTAGGATTACTCGAGCACATTTAGAAATGGATCCTGCTGCATTAGTTCATCCTCAAGGATTAGGAAAAAGTAATTATTCTTTAATTGATTATAATCGATGTGGATTCGCATTACTTGAAATTGTAACTGAACCTGACATGGTTTCACCAAGTGAAGCTAGAGAATTTTTGAATACTCTTGAAAATATTTTATCTTATTTGAAAGTATTAATGCCTAATACTACTATGAAAACGGATTGTAATATTTCTATTAATGGTGGTGCGAGAGTTGAAATAAAAAATGTTTCAGGCTTTGCTGCGGCAGAAAAAGCACTTAGTTTTGAATTACTCAGACAAAAACAATATGAACGAATGAATAAAAAAATAGAACAACAAACAAGATTGTTTAATGCTGTGACTGGGCAAACAATGGAATCAAGAAAAAAAGAAACTGCTGATGATTATGGTTATATTTTTGATCCAGATTTAGTAAAAATATCTTTAGATGAAGAACAAATAAATAAAATAAAAGAAAGTATGCCTGAATTACCGTTACAAAAAAAACAAAGATTTGTTAATGAATATGGTATTAGTGATTATGAATCAAGTGTTTTGTGTAATGATTTGAAGTTAAGTGAATTATTTGAAATGTTAGCTAAGAAACAAGCTGATATTAAAATAACAGCTAATTTATTGACTCGTGATTTGTTATCAATATTAAATCATGATTCTTTAAAACTTGTAGAAATTCAACTTGATGTAAATAAAATTTTTGATTTAATAAATTTAGTTAAATTGGGAAAAGTTTCTGATATGAATGTAAAAAAATCTTTAATAAATTATATTTCGGGTAATAAAATTTCGCCAATAGAGTTTTTAACAAAAAATAATTTGCTTGTAAATGAAAATATGGATATTGATTTAATAATCAAAAGGATTGTTGAAAATAATTTGAGTGCTATAAAAGATTATAAAAACGGGAATGAAAAAGTTTTAAATTTTTTAGCTGGTTTAATAATGCGAGAAACAAAAGGTTCTGCAAGAATAGATGTGGTGCTTGAAAAATTGAAACAAAAAATTAATTAGTTTTGGTATTAGATTAAATTTAATATTGAAAAGATTTTAAAATAGATTAACCTAATAGTTATTATGCAAAAAATAATATTGTTTCGAGCTGGAGAAGTTAAAACAAAAGAACATATTTTTTTAGGTTGGTTAAATTTACCTTTAAGTGATAAGGGTATTAAAAATGCTAGAATTATTGCGAAAAACCTTTCTAAACAAAGAATTGATTTTGCTTTTTGTTCGGATCAATTAAGGGGAAAACAAGCTTTGTTAGAAGTTGTTAAAACTCATAAAACTGTTAAGATTATTATTGATCATCGTCTTAGAGAAAGAAATTATGGTATTTTTTCAGGTCATGAAAAAAAATTGTTTAAAGATTTTTTTCCAGAAAAATATGCGGAAGTTCATAGGTCTTATTATGCTAATATTCCAAATGGTGAAAATTTGCATGATGTGTCAAAAAGAGTTTTTTCTTTTATGAATGATTTAATAGCATTTATGCAATCTAATGATGGGAATGTTTTGATTTGTGCGCATAATAATTCTTTAAGATTAATAAGAGAATTTTTAGAAGAACTTAGCGTGAATGAAACGGAATTATTACATAGTGATCCTTCTGTGTTTAAAGAATATAATTTAAATTTTAATAAAAATTCTAGTGAAAAATAGTTTTTTAAAACAAACAATTTTTTAAAAATATTTTTTATTTTATAAAAGTTTGTAATTATTTAGTATTATAATTAAATTAACTAAATTCTTTATTTTTAATTATATAAATAGTTTAATTTTCTATTATTAATTAATAATATTATATTTAATTATTTTTAATCAGTTTTAGTGTTTTCTTGTAGTTGTGATTTTTTAATTATTGTATTTTGTTTTTTTAATTATTGTATTTTTATATATAATTTATTTTTTATTAATTTTATTTGATTAATTATTTTTTAAATGGGCAGAGCGAGACTTGAACTCGCGACCGCTCGATTATCAGTCGAGTGCTCCACCACTAAGCTATCCGCCCATTTTTATAGTAATCCAAAGACTACTAATAAAATTTGCATTAGAAAAGCTTTAAAATACTTAATGAGTAGTTTTTTTTAGTTGTCGTCATGTTTTCACAAATAACTGTATTGGTGCTTTTGTTATTTCTTTCAGCTTTTTTCTCAGCTACGGAAACGGCGTTTTATTCAGTTGATCGTTTTAAAGTTGAAAAATTAGTTAAAAAGAAATTTAAAAATGCGCTTATTTTACAAAAATTAAAAAAAGATCAAAATAAGGTTTTAATTACAATTTTAGTAATGAATAATATTGTTAATATTGGTGCGGCTTCAATAGCAGCTTCAATGATGCTTCAATTGTTTCCTGAAAATTTAGGTATTGCTATTTCTACTTTTATGATGACTGGATTAATATTAATTTTTGGAGAAATTACTCCTAAGAGTTTTGCTGGGCAACATTCTGAAAGATTGGCTCTTTTAATTTCACCTGTTTTAAGCTGGATTGTTTTTATATTATCCCCATTTACTTTTTTACTTGAAAAAATAACAAAATTTTTTGTTGGTGTTGGTTCTAAAGAAACACTTACTGAAGAAGAAATTAGTTTAGTTATTGCGCTTGGACACAAAGAAGGTGCGATTGATGAGGGTGAAAAAGAATTAATACAAAATGTTTTTGGTTTAAATGATTTAAATGTTGAACAAGTTATGACTCCTAGAATTGATATGGTTGTAATTGAAAAAAACAAGACTTTAAAACAATTAAAAAAATTTTTAAAATCTACGCCTTATTCAAAAATACCTGTTTATGATGAAAGTATTGATTCAATTGTTGGTATTTTTAATGTTAGAAAAGTTTTAAATTTTGTGGACAGAAAATTGGATGTTAAAATTTCATCTTTAATGGAGCCAGTTTTTTTTGTCCCAAGTTCTAAAAAAATCGGGTCTTTGCTTAAAGAATTTCAATCAAAAAAAATTCATATTGCTATTGTTATTGGCGAATATGGTGGGGTTCAAGGATTAATTACGTTAGAAGATATTTTAGAAGAATTAGTTGGTGAGATTACTGAAGAAAAAGATGATGAGTATGATCTAAAAGTAATTAATGAGAAAACTATTGTTGTTGAAGGTGGAACAGAGTTAGATTTAATTAATAAAGAATTAGATTTAAATTTAAGGTCTAAAAAATTTAATACTATTTCGGGTTATTTATTAGAAAAAATTGATCGTTTTCCTAAAAAAAATGAAAAATTTACTATTAATAATGTTAAATTTGAAATTATTAAAGCTAGTGAAAATCGTATTGAAGAAGTAAAAATTTCCAAGTAAGAGCATTTTTAAATTTTGTTGAGACTAATTATTTTAATTAAATTAAAATCAATTTTTTTGAATTTAATTTTTTCTTGCAAAGCAAGATTTTAATATAAAGCCCCATCGTCTAGTGGCTAAGGATGCAGGCCTTTGGCACCAGTTTAGCCTGGTGAGTACGAAGCACTATTTCGTGTTACGTACTCAATAGGTATTGGTGTAGTGAGCCTGAGACTGGAGTTCGAATCTCTGTGGGGCTATTTTTTTAATTTTTTCACTTTTACTATTTTTAAATAAACAAATCTAAAAAACACTATTTCTAGGACACTTTTTTTGTTAATGTTTTTATACTACAAGCAACTATTTATATTCATGGATTTTATGAAAATTGCGTTAAACGAAGCTAAAAAAGGAGTTTCTGGTAAACATGGCGGCCCGTTTGGCGCGGTTATTGTTTGTGATAATAAAATTATTGCAAAAGCACATAATATGGTTTTAAAAAATAATGATCCTACAGCACATGCTGAAATTAATGCTATTCGTATTGCTTCAAAAAAATTAAAAACAGTTAATTTGGATAATTGTATTTTATATTCTACTTGTGAACCTTGTCCAATGTGTTTATCTGCTATTTATTGGTCTAGAATAAAAAAAATAATTTTTTCTTGTTCTAGGTTAGATGCTAAAAAAGCAGGGTTTGATGATAAAAAAATTTATGATTCTTTTTTAAAAAATAAGTGTTTGATTGAAAAAGAAATAATTGATTTTAGAGATATTAAATCGTTTATGAGGGCTTATTCGGGTAAAAAATATTAATTTTTTTGACATTTTTTATTTAGGGTTTTTTTAATTTATAACAAGTTTTTTATTCTTGTGCTTATTCTTTTTATTTATGGTTGATGGTGTGAGTGATGGTAAGCGACAAATTGTTGGAATTGTTGTTTTTGATGGAGAAAAATTTTTATTATTGCATAGGTTATTGAATTGGGTTGGTTGGGAATTTCCTAAAGGGGCTATTGAGGAGAAAGAATCTTTGCAAGAAACTGTTAAGCGAGAATTATTTGAAGAAACTGGGTTGAAAAAATATTCTACTTTAACACAATTGGATTCTTTTGAATACTTTGATGATAAACGTGGCATTAATTCTTTTATTACAAATTTTTTGGTGCGAGTTTCAAGTAACTCAAAAGTTAGTTTAAATAATGAACATGTGTTAGATCAAAAAATTATTTTAGAACATGATTCATTTAAATGGTTTTTACCAAAAGATGCTTTGAAAATAATAACTCATTCTAATCAAAAGAAAACTTTAAAAAAAGCGATAACTTATTTGGGTTTGAGTGTTAATTAATGTGGTTGGTGGTTGATAATGGTTTTTGGTATTGGTAAAAAAAATGATTCTTCTTCGGATGATAATTCTACTTTAGATAATGAGTTAGTTGGAAAATATAACGAGCAATGTTCTGTTTGCGGAAAATCTCCTACTGATAAAAAATGGGGTGGACAATATTTTCACAAAAAGTGTTTAAGAAAAATAAAAAAAATGTCTAAGGGGATGTTGTAATATGAACATGCTTCAATTAAAAAATATTATGACAAAATACGGTGTTGCATGGGAAAAAAAAGATGTGAATTTAATTTTAGATTGTTTTGCGGTTAATGGTGTTTATCAAGAAAATCCATTATCTAAACCATATAATGGTCATGGTCAGATAAAAAAATTTTGGGAAAATATTGTTGTAAAAAAAACAAATGATATTCATTTTACTCTTGGGGAATGTCATATTGCAAAGGATAGTAAAACGGGTTTTGCTCAATGGGATTGTGTTAATACTTTTGATGGTAAAAGAAATAAAATGGTTGGGATAATGATTATTAGAATGAAGAAAGATAAAATTGTTTATCTTAATGAGTATTGGAATCAAGAATTAATTTGATTTTTTACAAAATTTAGTTTAAAAATTTTAATATTTCTTTTTTTAGTATTTCGCTTAATATTCGCCCATCAATTTTTTTTAGGTTCTCTTCTTTCATTAAGTCTCCCATTAATGGTCCGATGGCATTCATTTTTTTATCTTTTATAAGCGTTTCATTATTTTTAATTATTTTTATAATAATCTTTTGTATTTCTTCTTCATTGATTAAACTTTCTTGATTTTCGTTTATTTCTTTTATTGTTTTTCCTTTGGTTATTTGTATTAAATAATCTTTTATTCTATTTTTACTAATTTTTTCTTTTTTTTCTAATAACAATATTTCTTCTATTTGTTGTTTTGTTATTTTTTCTATTTGAATATTATTTCTTTTTAGTTCTGTTAATGTTTGTAATAATGTTGTTGCTGTTGTTATGGGGTTAGTTCCTTTTTTTATTAATTCTTCAAAAAATCTAGCTTTATTATTTAGTTTCATTTCATCTATGTGATTTTTGCTTAATCCTAATTCTTCATATAATTTTTCTCTTTCTTCAACACTTTTTGGAAGATTTTCTCGTATACTTTCAATAACTTTTGAATTAAAAAATTCTTTTGGTAAATCTGTTTCAGGGTACATTCTAGCAGCACTTGATATTGGTCTTTGGTATGTTGATGAACCATCTTCTTCTGCCCCCCTAGTTTCTTTTGGGATTTTTTCAAAAGCAATTAGTATTCTGTCTTGTATTGTTTGAAATGCTTTTTTTGATTTTTCTTCATCAGCAATTATAAAAATAAAATTATCTTCTTCTTCGCATCCTAGTGTTTTTTCTATTTCTTGTTTTTCTTTTTCACTTATTCCATAATTTGGTAATTCATCTTTATGAATTATTCCTGTTACTCCAGTTGATTTTGCATATGCGCTTAATTCGCTTCCAAATCTTTTTGAACCAATTTTTTTTCCTAATAATGAATTCATTTTATTTAGTTTAATTGCGAATATTTTTTTATTTTTTGCAAATTTACATTCGCTGTTTTCAAATATTTTTGATATATCCGTTATTTTATTAAAAATTTCTTTAGTGTTTTTTATTTTATTATTTAATTCATTTTTTAATTCAATTAAATCTAATTGTCTTTCTACTTCTTTTTCAACGATTATTTTTATTTGTTCTAATTCTTGGCATCCTTTTATTTCACACCTATCTCCTTTTGCGATGGAAACATTTACATCTTGTCTTATTGTTCCTTTTCCTCTTTTTGTTTTTCCGGTTAATCTAAAAATCTCGCCTATTTTTTTAGCTGTGTCTTGTGCTTCTTGTGGTGTTCTAATATCAGGTGCAGTTGCTAATTCAATTAATGGAAATCCTAGTCTATCAAGATTATAATAAATATTATTTTCTTCTTTTTTTATTGGTCTGCATGCGTCTTCTTCAATAGCAATGGTTTCTATTCCAATAATTTTTTTTGTATTATTTGTGTTTATTTCTAATTTTCCGCCTATGCTTAATAACATTGTTCTTTGAAATGCTGATGTGTTGCTTCCATCAATAACGGTTTTTCGCATTATTGTTCCTTCGCTAACTATTTTTGACTCGCAAAGTAAGGCTATTTCAATTACTGCTTTTAGAGCTTTTTTATTAATTGGTTGTGGGGGTTCTTCGTCAATTTCAATTAATGAAATATTATTTGTATTTCCTTGGTAAATAAATGTCTCGTTTCTTTTGTGTGCATCTAGAGCGGTTAAATCATATTCTCCTAATTCTGATGCGGTTGGTCTTAATTTTCTGTTTATTTGAAAATTAGTTGTTTCATCTAACTTGCTAGGGGTTCGTATGAATAATTTTTTTGTATTTAATTGTTGGTGAACTTCTAATCCTGCTTTTAACCCGATTTTAGCATAATCTATTGTTGTCATAATAAATTTAATTATGAAAGTATTTTAAAAACAGTCATTTTGAAAATAAGCTTATTTGGTTTAAAATATCTTTATTGTTTGCTTAATAATATTGTTATTATTCTCTTAACAATATTTTTATTATTCTCTTAACAATATTTTTATTATTTAACAATAACCGTATATTGAACAAATGCTGCCAGTACTTATTCCAAAGCCCCAGCCATCATTATTTTTGTAAACATATAAATCTCGATAATTGTTTGGGTATGTTGGATAATATGTTGTATTTGTCGTATAATACATTGGGTTTGTTGTAGCATAGTATGTTACATAATTTGGTGTCATGTTAACATAACCTGAGTTTGAATAATATGCTGAATAAGCATATGTTGTTGGAGAATATGTTGTATAACTATTGGAATAATATGATGGGTAATAAGAATAATTGGTATATGGTGTTGAGTAATAGTAGTTTGGTTGATAATTATTCGTGTAATATTCTGTGTTGTATCCAGAATAAGTTATGCCAGAATAAGCTAGGGTGTTAATTCCTATGGTTAATACTAATAAAATTGTTAATAATAATCTATTGTTCATAACAAATATTGTGGATTTAACTATTTATAAATATTTCGTTAACGTGAATTAGTGAATAAGTTAGTTTTTTTGTGGAAAAGTATCCACTCTGCTAAATGAACTTATTTCGCCAACAATATTTTGGTTTAACAATTTTTTTGCTTCTTCTTTTTTATAATTTCCAAGTAACCAACTTAATTTTATTAATGCCGTTTCTGATAACATGTCTTCACAATAAATTACTCCAATTTTTGATAATTTTCTTAGAGTAGAATAAACATTAGGATTAGTTCGTCCGTTAATACATTGAGAGGTCATTGCAACAACGCATCCGCTTTGAATTAGTTTTTCAATTTTTTTAATAAATATTTCATTTTTTCCGGTTGGTGTATGACCTAGGCCAGTTCCTTCTATTATTAATCCGTTATATTTCTCATTAATATAATATTCTAATATTTTTTCGCTTATTCCCGGATAAATTTTTAATAATCCTACTTTTTCATCATATTTTTCTTTTAATTTAAATGTATTATTTTCTAAAAATTTATTTTCTTTTTTTATTAATTGCACTTCTCTTTTTTTATAATCAACTATTGCTATTGGTAAATCATTTACTGGTTTGAATGCATCTCTTCTAGATGTATGTAATTTTCTTGTTTTTGTAGCAGGTAATATTGCACAATAATCATCATTAGTACTATCATGCATGCAAATGGCTACTCCTTTAAAATCACTTTTTACAATAAATTCGCTTGCACAAATTAAATTCATTGCAGCATCACTTGACCCCCTATCACTACTTCGTTGGGATCCAACAATTATTACGGGGATGGGACAGTTAGTTAATGCGAATGATAAAAAAGCAGCACTATATCCAAGAGTGTCAGTACCATGTCCAATTATTATTCCTTTAGAATTATTTTGTATTTCTTTTTCAACAGCTTGTGCTATTTTTGAATAATCTTGTAATGTCATATCTTCTGACATTATATTAGAAACAAGTGTGGGATTAAAATTAGCTATTTTTAATAATTCTGGAAACATTGCGGCCATATCTTCTGCTTTGAAACTAGCGTATACTCCACCAGTTTTATAATCTACTCTTGAAGCGATTGTTCCGCCTGTGTGTAATAAAGAAATTGTTGGTAATGCTGGATTTGTTTTAATAATAATTTTGTTTGTTTGTTTAATATCATTATTTTCTTTTATTTTTTTAATATTTTTTATTTTATTAATTTCAAAACCAGCGTTATAACCAGAATCTAATTTTATTGTTAAATTTTGTGTGTTAGTTGGAATTATTGTACCACGTATTAATTCTTCTTTGAATTCAAATTCAATTTCGCAACCTTCGTTTAATTTATTTTTTTTTAAAAATTCTAATAATTCCATATTAAAAATAAATAACAAAACGCTTTTTAATAGAGTTATTTCTTAACAAGTTTCTTGTAACAAATTTTTTTCACAAAAAATCTTTTCTTTATCAATGATATTCCAAATAATATCAGGATTTTCTTTTGCCCATTCTGTTACACATTCAAATGAATAATTACAATTATTACAATAATGTATTTCTCTATATTTTTGAGTTGTATTATCAAAAATTGTTTGAGTTTTAGTTTCATCAATAATACAAAATGAATTTTCTGTAACATTGAAATCATATTGTTTTATTTCAAAACCAGAATTTTCTCCCAAAAATTTTGACTCTGCTCTATATTCACCAGATGTTTTTGTTTCAATATTCCATAAAAACGTGTGTGTTTGATTTGGCATTAACATACTAATATTTTGTATGGGGAATACTTCTGGTGTTTTTTCCCAATCGTTTTTTACTTTTTTGTATAATACAATACTATTTTCACCTTGAAACAAATTAATTTTTCCAGAATTAGTTACTATTACATTAAACTTAGTGCTTGTTCCTTGATCATCTAATATTTTTATTTCATTTATTTTTGCTTGTGCTGGCATTTGACCAAAATAAATTCTACAAATAAAAATATTATCTCTAACACATCTTATAAAAAAATCATAACTTCGCTCATTTTTAAATTTTATTTTTTCAAAATCCCATTCAATTTTATCACATTTTTCTTTGTTAGGACAACAAAGATTTGGGTTAGTACATTCTAATGCAATGGATTGATTATTAGTTTCAAAATCTTTTTTTAATAGTAAATAATCTGATTCAATTTTTCTTGAATTTAGGGTTACTATTTGGCCCAATTTCTCGTTTGTTTGAGCAAATTGTAAAGCATTTTCTATTTCAGTATTAATGTTTGTCACTTGGTTTGTTTGATTAAAAAAACTTATTCCTATGCCTAGTAATATTATTGCGATTATTCCCCAGATTAATAATTCAAATATATTCATTTTTTCATCCTTTTTCTTTTTGGGTCAGTTAATTTTATTTCTTCTTTTAAAAGCCATTTAAAAATTCCTGTTAATGCCATCACAAAAACAAATACCATTATAAGACTAATAAAATCATTATTGTACAAAAATCTTTGTTTAAATTCATTTGACCAAATATAAACATTAAAAACAAAAAATGCGGTTATTACAAAAGTAATACTTATTAGGGCCCATCTAGCAATATTCATAATTAAAATAAGTTTTTGTATTATTTATTGTTTTCTATATTAAATATTTTAAAGTTTTATATATTTTTAATTAAAATTTTTGTTTAAATGTTTTTTATAATTTTATTTTTTATAATATTAAAGTGCCTGGTCAACAATTACTCTTTTTTGATGTTCGTACATGTCAGTTATTTCTTTTGTTGTTGTGGATTGTTCGGGTTTTTTATCAGTCCTAATTTTTATCATTCTTGGAAATCGTAGTGCTAATCCAAACCCATTTTCTTTTGAGCAGGAATGTAATTGGCTTTTAGTAATTTCATCAGCATTAATTTCTACTACGATTCTTGGTTCTACCCAATAATCTGGTGTTATTTGAGAAATTATTCTTGGGTTTTTTTGATTTGTTATTAGTGGGGATAATGCTTGTTCTAGTTCTTGTAATATTTGTTCAGTCATCCCAGTTCCAATTTTTGCAATACTTTCAAAAGAATCATTATTCGCATTATATGTTCCAACAAGTAACGCGCCTAATCCAAATTGTGTTCTTTTTCCTTTTCCAGTATAATATCCTATTATTGTTAAGTCTAATGTGTCTTCTAAATTTCCTTTATATGATCTCTTTAATTTTATCCAAGCAAATTTTCTTGCTCCTGCAATATATGGTGCGCTTAAATCTTTAGCGATTATTCCTTCTAATCCTTGTGAAACTTTTTCTTCAAAAAAATTTTCTAATTCTTCTGAAGTTTTGATAATCTTCATTTCGCTTATCTTAATTAATGAACCATCTTTTATTATTGATTCTAATTTTTTTCTTCTTTCTATAAATGGTTGGTCTAGTAAACTTTCGCCATCTACATACATTACATCAAATAAAAATAAATTAAGTGGATATTCTTTAGCTTTTTTTAAAATATCATGTTTTCTTTTTCTTTGAATTGTTATTTGAAAAGGATAATATTCGTTAGTTTCTTCATTAATGGCTAACGCTTCTCCTTCTACAAAACATTTTTTTGGTTTTAAATTAGTTTTTATAGCATCAATTATTTCAGGAAACATGTGTGTTATATCTTCACTTTGTCTTGAAAAAATTTTTATTTTATCATTATCTTTGGAAATCATTAATCTAAAACCATCATACTTTGCTTCTACTGCACATTCACCTAATTTTTCTATTATTTCTTTTGCACTTGGTAATCTTTCAGCAGCAGTTGGTCTAATTGGTGTTCCTGGCCGTATTCTAATATTTTTTAATCCGTTTATTCCATGTTCTTTTAATATTTCTAAAATTTCGCCTAAATCTGAATAAACATTATATGCGCCTTCAATTTTTTCTCTTAAATCTTGTTTTATTTTTCTTTGTTCTTCTTCTTTTAATTCATTCCAATTAAGGTTTTCTTTTTTTCCAATAAGTATTGCAAAGGCATCCATTATTGTGGGGTCTCCTATTCCTAATCTTATATTTCCTAATGGGATTCTAGCAATATATCTTGCTTCAATACTTGTGGCCGAATTAAAAAGTTCTGCTAATAATTTTATTTTAGTTTCTTGACTTCCAATCCCTTCTTTTAAAGACATTTTTTGAAAATTTTCAAATACTTTTCCAACAGTTAATTCTTTTGTAAACAAACTTTCTTGACTTTTTTTTGCAACTAATTCTTTTGCCACTTCTCCTAAATCGCCTTTTTTAGAAAATAATTCTTCTACTTCTTTTTTAGTATAACCTGTTGCTTTAGAAATTCCTTCTGATATTAATTTTTCTCCAAAACCAATTTCTTGGCCTTCAAAATTAGGTGCAATTCTACCTTGTAATAAATAAACTATTTTTTTTATTTCTTTTGTATCTGTTTTTTCAAATAATTCTGTTAAAAAACCGGCCATTTCTAGTCTGGATGACACGCTTTCAATTTTATCAAAACAATCTGCAATTATTTTAAAGTTCATTCTATTATAATTAGGATAGATTAAATTAAAAAGAACTTATAATCTTAATTTGTTTGCCTGTGATGATATAAGTTAGTCTGATTTAGTGATGACTGATGGGCAGACTGAGGCATACAAATTTATTTTTTTATATTAATAAAATAATTAGTTTTTTGGAAAAGTTTATTTTGTTTAAATTAAAACAAATTTTATTCTTTTTTTTTATTTTGTTTGATTGTCTAATTAAATTTATTTTTTTAATTAAAATCATTTATTGTATACATAATATTATTTGGTTTGTCGTTTTTTCTCTTAAATGCCTTATTTTGCTTTAAACCGGCTTGTTTAAATACTTTAATAGTTTTATTTAATAAAATGCTATATTGGCAAATGGGGGAATTTATTATGGCTGAAATTTTAGTTGTTACTTCTAAAGTAAAAGAAGCAATAAAAACACAAGGATGTAATACTGCTAGTGACGCGGTTGACGCTTTGAGCGCAAAAGTTAATCAAATGGTTAAAGATGCAGCTGAAAGAGCAAAAGCAAACGGTAGAAAAACAGTTAGGGGAATTGACTTCTAATTAGATTAATTTTCTTGGAAAAGTGAATTTCTTACTTTTCCAATTCTTTTTTTTAAATGAATTTATTTTTTTTAAAATAATTTTCTTTCCATTTGATAATAATTAATAGCGTTTTCTCTATCTACAACCGCAATTATTGTTTTTATATGAATATTTCCAGCTAATCTTGTGAGTCTACTAATTTGTGTCATATTCAATTTCTCACTTTCAGGATAAACATTTACTCCATATTGTGAATGTGCTTCACCCATTTTTTTTCCTTTTGGGTAGAGTCTAAAATCAAAACCAAATTTTAACCCTGTTTTTACTTGGTGTGTTTCACGTAGTTCACTAAAAACAAGTGCTTTTGAATAAAATCGTTTATCATTTTTTAATCCGATTTCAAGTATTCGTTTAGCATTAATTTTTTTCTTCCCTTCATATATTGTAAGTTTTTCTTTTGTAATTAAAAAAAGTGCTTCATATAAATCGAGTACTAAGTTTCTACCTTTACTTTCTCCAAAACCCTTTTCAACAAGAGTTCCTTTGAGTGTTGAATCCTCAATAATTATTTTGTCTTCTATTAAATAACTTTTAGTATCCATTTTTTCATTCCCACTATTTTTTTATTGTTTTAGCCATTTTTTCATTTTCTGTTAAATTATTTACTTTTTCATTATTTATTTTGTTGTTTCTTACTTATTTTTCTTTAATAATATTTATTAATTCATATTTTATTTTATTTTTTTTAAATTCAGCTAATAATTCTTTAAAAAACTCATTTTTTTGTTCTACTAATACTACCTTGTCTGCTTTTTGTATTATTGCTATCGATAATATTTTTTTATTTGTTGAACCCCATTCTGTTATTTCTTCACATTTTTTTCTTTTTAATCCAATCTTTTTTTTTATTTGCGTCATTATATTACTAAACTGCATTACTTCTCCCATGGCCGTGCTAGTTTTATTCATAAAATCTCGGTCAATTATTTGTAATAAAGTTATTTTATCAGCACCTTTTGTTATTGCGGTGATATATTCATCAGAATTTTCTTTTCGACTTAATAATGGTGCTAGAACATGCATACTATAGTAAGAATATTTGTTGTTTTAATCCTTTCTTAAAATCAATTTCGTGTTTTTTGTTATAAAATATTAAATTTCTTTATAAATAGTTAAATTTCGTTATAAAAGATTAAATATTAGTTATCTCTTAGTATCATAATGTTTAAACCGCTTTCATATGATATAAAAGAAGTCACTAAACTTTTTTCACAAAAACGTTCTCTTGAGTTAAGGGGTTTGAGTAATCGTTTGATAAGAGAAGCTTCGATGCAAAATGATTATTCAAAAGCACAATTAGGTGTAATTGCGTATGCGTTGCATAAAATGGAATCTAAAAATCATTTTGTTAATGATGAAAAATGGATTCTTTTAAAAGAAGGAATTGTTGCTGGTTTAAAAAACGCTTTATTTGCTATACAACAAAGTGGTGAAAAACAATTCGCGATAAAAATGCAAAAAGTTATTGATTCTATTATAAGTATTGATTCTAGTTTGGGTAATTATGCTCAAAATATTTATGATAAAGCAAAAGTTAAACAAGCGTCCTTAGCGTATTCTTATGGTTTAAGTCTTTCTCAATCAGCTGAATTAACTGGTGCGGATAAAAAAGAATTACAAAGTTATATTGGTTTTACTACAATGCATGATGAAGAAAAAGAAATAAAATCTTTGTCTGAAAGGGTTGTTGAATTAAAAAATCTTGTTAAGGAGAATAGATAATGACTAGAAAAAAAAATCCTACAATAATTACTAGTATTAAACCTAATAATAATTTTATTAATTCTGGTATGGGGAATGATAATAATTTTAATGATCCTAATTATATTAATGTTGTAATTGATTCTGGAACAATGATTACTTTTTCATCCACTTGTTTAATGAATGTTTTCAAAAATTTTATTATTCATAATAAAATTAAATTATTTGTTTCAAATGATGTTTCTGATGAAAGTGTTTGGAAGCCAATTCATAATAAGCGCTTTGCTTTGAATGCTGCTAGGATAAAACATTTATTTAACAAAAAATTAGTTAATGTAATTAGTTCTAATAGTGAATTAAATAGTTTAGAATTAAAAATATTGGATTTAGCAAATAATTGTTTTATTGGAGAATCTGGTCCAATAAAAATTTTGCAACGTGGGGAAGTAGAAGCATTAGTATTATCAAAAGCTTATAATGCGAAAGCATTATTTATTGATGAACGAACAACCCGTTCTTTAATAGAAAATCCTCTTAGATTAAAACAAGTTTTAGAAAAAAGACAAAAACAAAATATTGTAATGAATAAACAAAAAGTAAATGAATTTAGAGAATTATTTTCTCACTTAAAAGTTTTTAGAAGTGTGGATATTGTTGCGTTAGCATATGAACAAGACTTGTTTGACGATGAATTAGATCATGGTAAATTAGAACTAGAAGCAGCGTTATATGCTACAAAATTCGCGGGTTGTGCGGTTTCGGAAAAAGAAATTGAAGAATATTTGCATAAAAATAAATAATTTGTTTAAATTTTTTGTTTAATTAAAAGTATTTATTAAATTTTTTATTAGTTAAATTTTGTTTAAAATTTAGTATTATTTAAAATATTTTTTTTATGGATCTTGATTTTTCAAAAAAAGATTTTTCAAAAATTGATAATGTTACCAAAAACGACATTGCAATTATATTTGAATCAATTAGTTATTTTTTTCCATATACTAATCTTAATACCAAAAAAGTTCTTGAAAAATTATCTGATCCTAATTTTTTTTTAATAAAATTTGTAATAAATAAAAAAATAGTTGGTTTTTGTGAATTAGAATATTTTGGATATTCTTCTAGATTAAATGCTATTTTTGTTTTAGATTCTTTTAGGAGACGTGGTATTGCTAAAAAAATGGTTGATTTTTGTTTTGTTGAATTAAAAAAAAGGAATTGTGATAATTTTTTTTTATTAGTAAAAGAAAATAATTTGATTGCTAAAAAATTTTATTCAACTCTTGGGTTTAAGTTTAAAAAAATTTATAAAAAAAAGATTGATGATTCGATTATAGAAGTTTGGGAAATTCCTGATTTTATCTGATTTTTTTATTTTAAAATTTTTCTATTTTAAAAAAAGTATTTGAAAGCATTTCTGCTCTCAAATATTATTTTATTATTTTTTAATTATTATTTTATCGTGTCTAAATTATTTTATATTTCAAATTGTACGGTTACTGTTGCACTAACACTTATGTCGCTTGCACTTATTGGAGTTTCGTACATTTCGCTTGAACTAGCGATCATGTCATTAGATGCATAATTATAGTATCTTGGCCCTGAAGTGTATGTGCTTTCATTTACTGTATTAATTTTTCCAATAGTTATTCCTAATCCGTTTGCAATATTTTGTGCTTTTATTTTCGCATATTCTGACGCTTCTTTTAAAACAATTTCATTTGATTGTCTTTGTTTTTGTTCACTTAATCCAAAGGAAATATTACTAACTTTATTTGCGCCTGCGTTAACAGCCACATCAATTATTTTTCCAGTGATAGTTAATTCTGTTAAAATTACTTTTATTGTATTTGATGTTTTGTAACCAATTATTTTATTTTTTTGTATTATTCCATCCCATTCAAATTGTTCGTATATAGAATAATTTGTAGTAGAAATTTGTTTGTTTGTTAATCCTGCCGTTTTTAATGCGGTTACCACATTTTGAGTTATTCTCGCGTTTTCTTGTTGACTGTTTTCTGCTACCATATCAATTGTTTCAACACTAAGTGTAATTTCTACTTTGTCTGGTTCAAATTCTTTTGTTATAGTGCTATTAACACTAAGTAAATTAAGATTTTGTTGTTCTGTGTTATATACGTTAATATCCTTTTGATTTAAGTTTGCTAATATCCCCCCTAATATGATTAAGGCAATTATTAAGCCAAATACCATAAATTTATTTGTTAAAATTTCTTTTTTCATAAAATCACTCCATTAATTATTAGATTAATTCTGTTTAAAAATAGTTTTTTTTTGTTAGTTTATTTCCTAACAATTATTTTTTTTATTTTTAATGGGGCTAGGGTGGATCGAACACCCGTCTGATGCTCCCAAAGCACCGATCATACCACTAGACCATAGCCCCATTTTTTCATTCTATTTAATTAATTGTCTTGAGTAATTGTTTTTAAAAGTAACTTTTAATAAAAATAAAAGACAATATTTTTTTAATTGTTAAGTAGTATTTAAATACTTTTAAATTATAATTAATATTATTGATTTAGTGATAATATTATGGTTGAAGAAGTGGTTTTGAATGATTCAAATAAAAAAATAATTTTGAATAATTCGAATAATAATGACTTTGTTATTCTTCCTCAAAAAACCAATGATTTTGAAAATATAATTAAATCAGAAAAAGACGTTGTTAATTTTGGCGATGAAGATTCTGTTAAACCAAATGTTGTTGATGATTCTATAGAAATTAATGCGGATGGAAAATCTATTGATACTGAGAATATTAATCTTGATGTTGATGTTCTTGAAAATTCTGGGGCTCAATCTTCTGATACTGGTAGAACACTAATAAATCCGTTTGAAAGAGTTCCTACGGGGATAAATGGTTTTGATGAATTAATTGAAGGAGGGTTTGAAAAAAATTCTATTGTGCTTTTAGTGGGTTCTGCAGGGACGGGAAAAACATTATTAAGTCTTCAATTTTTGTATGAGGGTGCAAAACAATTTGATGAAACAGGAGTATTTATTTCGTTTGAAGAATCAAAAGAATCTATTTACAGACATTCTTTACAATTTGGCTGGGATTTCGCGAAATTAGAAGAGAAAAAAAAATTTAAATTTCTTTATTTTAAACCACATCATGTTGTTAAAATACTTGAAGAGGGCGGGGGACAAATTAGGGATGCGCTTTCTGAAATTAATGCTAAAAGAATTGTTATTGATTCTATTACGGCATATGGTTTATTGTTTAAAGATGAATATAAGCGCAGAGAGAAAATATTAGAATTTTTTAATTTGCTTGGTAAATGGGGTATAACTTCAATTATTATTGCCGAAAATTCTCCTGCTATTGTGGAAGGGCAAGAAGGGAGTATTGCGTTTATTAGTGACGCGGTAATTTCATTATATTATCATCATGATGAAGAAAAGGGAATTAGAATTCATTCTCTTGAAATTTTAAAAATGCGTGGTACAAAACACACTAATAAATTATGTGCTATTAATTTTGAAGATGATGGCATAACTGTTTATCCTGATGTAGAAGTATTCTGATTTTTTTAAAATATTTTTTTAAGAATTATTTTTTAAATCATTTTTTTGACATTTTTGTTTTTATAGTTTTTATTGTTGTTTTGTTTGTAGCATTTATTTTTTGTTTTCAATAGTATAAGTTGCGATTTGTGTGAAATCAAATGTTTGATCGCAAAATTGTTTTGCATAATCTAATATTTCACTATCAATAGAACTTTTAGTTATAATAAAAATACAATTATTCTCGCTTAATTTCATTTTATTGCTAAATATGTGAATAAATTTTCCAATTTCTTTTGAAGAATTATATATTGATAAAGTATTCATGGAATCAAATATTATTGTAGCATTTTTTCCTATTTTTTGTATTGCTTTTTTTATTGCAATTTGTATTTGTACTAAATCGTTAAAGTTTTTTAATGAAATAAAATTTTGTTCTTCTCTTTTATCGTTTGAGAAAGCATCTATTACAAAAAGGTTTTCGCTTGGAAATTTTTGAATAATATTTTCAGCTGGTTCTGTAAATGTTATGAAAATAGTTTTTTCTTTTTTATTAATTAATTCTGTTAATAATAATTTTATTGATTCTTTAAATTGTGCTGGATTGATTATGATTAGAATATTATTATCTTGAATGTTGGGTATAACTTCTTTCATGAAATTAGCGTTAACCATACCAACAAAATAGTGTTTTCTTTATAAAAATCTTGTTATATTCTAAGTAATTTTTGTATTATTATAATCCTAGTTAAAACACTATTAATAAATACATTAAATTATATATTTTTTAATGTTTAATAACAATTCTTCTAAGGGGCAGACTACAATTGAATTACTCTTAATTTTAACTGTTTCTGTTGTAATACTTGCAATAATATATTCTATTTACGCTGATCAGTTTACGGGTAATGTTAGTTCTACTGAATTATTTTTAGCAAGGTCATCTGTTCAAAAAATTGTTAACGCTTCTAATACTGCGTATTTGTCAGGTATTGGTTCTATTATAAAAGTGGAAGTGGATTTTCCTAGTAGTGTTGATTTTGATAATAGTAAGCTTTCATCTAATATCATTTCTCTTAAACTATTAGGGGGTTTAGATGTTGTTGGTATAGCTGATATTAATTTTGGGGGAAGTTTAAGAAAACAATATGGTAAACAAGTAATTTATTTGGTTTTTGATGGGAATAAGGTTAATTTAGATTACCTTGATTTTGAATTAAATCAATATAATATTTCTTTTTCAACGTTGGCTGATACAAATCGTAAAGAAACTATTTCTGTTAGAAATAATTCTTCTAGTAATATGAGTTTTGTTATTGAAAATAATTTTTCTAGTCCGGGGGTTAATATTATTTTAAGTAAAACAGAATTCGTTCTTGCTCCAAACGCTATAGAGTATATTGATTTTAATTTTATTATTGCAAAATCGGCTATTGGGAATTATTCTGGGAATGTTGTGTTTAATACTATGATTAATGATGTTAATATTTCTAAAACTGTTTCTGTTTCAACAGAAGTATTATTAGAAATGAGCGAGTTAATGATTTATCCGTTAAATACTAGTTTTACTACTACTGCTAATAATAGTGTTGAAAAAAGTTTTTCTGTTTGTAATAAATCTTTAAATAAAATTGAAGATATTGCGTGGAGTTCTATTGGTGAATCTGGTGATGGAAATATTATTAATTGGATTTTAAATTTTTCTGATTTAACTAATATAACTGAGTTGAATTCTGGTGAATGTGAAAATATTGTTTTAGAATTTACTATTCCGCAAGTTAGTTTAAAAAAGTTTGAAGCAAGTATTACTGCTAGTTATAATAATTCAAAAAAGATTGATTCTGAGTATACTACTTTTATTTTTGTTAATGTTATTGGGACAAAAAATTATTTTAAACAAGTTTTTGATAATAATTTAAATGCAAATTATTTTTTATCAAATTTTGTAAAAAACACTGGTTCTAGTTTTATTCCAACTGGAGAACTTGATTGGAATAATTTAGCTAGAAATGATACTAGTGAATCAAAGGTTGATAATAATATAATTTATTATGGTCGCGAACTTGATGAAACAAATTTTTTGTTTAATGACTCAAATATTTTAGGAGTTTGGCATTTGAA